>JAWXCF010000106.1:0-5884 GCA_034440515.1 Bacteroidota bacterium | reverse complement strand
TGGAAGAAAATTGTCTATTTACGCTTCATCAATTTAATTTAATAATGGTTAACTTGATCAAAACCTGCACATATAGGACTTGGATTTGTCTTTAATTGGGCTGAACTAATTTTATAAAACGTTAATTCTACTGTAAGCATCAGCCAAGTTAATGCACTTGGTAAACCCTTTAATGCATACGGTGTAATGTATTCAGATCTAATGAATGCTGGAAACAAAGAACTTGGGGATAAACTGGTTAAAATCAAAGAGAAAAATAAAAAGCATAGTTTGAAACCTTGATGTAAGCGACTAAATATATACCAAATCCCAATACCAACTATTGCAATTATAAAAGTGGGAGACTCTGCCTTGTGATTCAGACTGACAGAGGCAATTAACAATAGTGCTAGATATAGAAATCTAAAATCAAAAGATTTGTATGCTTTTACATTAATCAGAGGAATCAAACTAAAAGATATTCCTAATAATTGTATATACGAAAAGTTAACACTTTGACTGCTAAAGGCTTGAATGATGTGCATCAGGCTCATCCCTACTTCATCTTTTAAATCAACACTTAACATATCTAACCAGTTAAGGTATTGCAACTTTAATCCATCAAAACCTATAAAGAGTCCTGGAAGTAGAACAAAAAACAGCAAAACAGTCGTATTGATGACTATATTTCTAATTTTAAGTCTGTAAAAAATGTATTGACATAGCACAAAAGCCCCAAATATTTTAATCATTATTGAGCTTATTGCATTAATAGCAGCTTTCAAGTTCTTGCCTGACTCTAATCCAATAAATACAAACAACATTGCAGCAGCCATTAATCCATTTGTTTGGAAGTTTTGCAGGCAAGTTAAATTCTCTAAAAAACAAATAATTGCTAATAAGTTAGCTTGATAAAGTGTAATAGGGAGACTATAAATTGCTCTTACCACTATCATACTTATTAATATGGACCACAGTAACAAACCAATTTGATTTGGCAAATAATAAAACGGAAATTGAAAGAGAGCAAAAGTTGGACTATACTTATACAAATCAAAATATAAGTCAGAGTGAACGCAGTATAAATTCTGTCCTGAAAACAAAAGTCCAAAAGAGCTCTTAAAAATAAGATAATTATTGTAACCTGAAGGTGACCCTAAGATTTTTTGCAAATAGACTATTATACCCGCAATTAAGTACAGCCAATAGATTAATCTTTTGTTATTCCTTTGATTTACAAATACTTTCAGTTTCAAATGAGATTCTAAATGGTATGCTCAATGCTGACTTTATACAGCTCTTCAGGCTTATTAATGGTTATCCATCTGCCATTAGTACCAATTATACCACTTTCTTTAAACATTGCCAACATTCTAATAACAACTTCTTTGGCAGCTCCTACCATTTTAGCTATGTCCTCTCTTCTTATTTTCACATCAAGAGTCAGACCGTCATTTTGCAAACCATAAGTGTCCTTTAATAAAAGCAATGTTTCAGCTACCCTTCCTTTTACAGGTTTAGTAGCCATATCTACTTGTTTTACTTCACTCAATTCTAAATCTTGTGATAACAATTTTAACATCGCTTTACAAAATCGTATGTCATCAAGTAAGTCAATAAAGATTTTTTTAGGGATAAATGTAATTATGCTTTCCTCTAAAGTAGTTGCAGATGCCTTATAAGATGATTCTCCTATCAAAGCTCTATAGCCAATTACCATTCCTTTACCTGAAAGGCGGACAATCTGTTCCTTGCCATTTTCACCAGATTTGCTAATCTTCACTTTGCCACTGTTTATGCAAAATATACCTGTGGCATTATTTCCTTCTTCAAATATAACTTCGCCTTTATTGTACTTTTTCCTAGCATTTTCTTGGGGCAAAACTATTTTCTGTAATTCATCAAATAGAAATGCTGTTCTTTTACCATTTTCGGTGTAGTTTTTAGTGCTTTCCAAAATCATAATTTAGATAATTAGTACTCTCTAACAACCATACTTCAATATTGTGCTAATTATCATCAGCATTATTTTACATTATTTGACAGTTTAACATTAACTTGAATTAGCTTACTTTTGTGTTGGCAATTTTTTTGCACTATTTACTCGCTTACCAATTCAATTTTTAAGTACAGGACACGCCTGGATATTTCATTTTTTTAGCCTTATATGTTTAATTTTCTAAATAAACTCCTAGGTGGAGTAGTCACTAAAAAATCTGACAAAGATTTAAAAGCAATTAATCCAATAGTTGATTTAATCAACCAAGAATATGATAGCCTTTCTAACATTTCACCTAATGAATTAAGGCTGAAATCATTTGAATTAAGAGATACAATTCGTGAAAGCATTAGCGGGTATCAAATAAGAATTGATGAGATTAATACCCAAGTAAATGATACAGAATTAGGCAGAGCAGAGAAAGAGCAATTATTTAGTCAATTAGACCAAATAATTATTGAAAGAAATAAGGCACTCGAAATAGAGCTAGACCAAAAACTACCGCTCGCATTTGCAATTATGAAAAGAACTGCTCAGTTCTTTAAAGATAAATCCGTTATAGAAGTTGAAGCAACAGACAGAGACAGACAATTAGCCAAGGATATGGATTACCTTGACATTGTGGGCAATAACGCAGTTTATCACAATAGTTGGGATGCTGCAGGTGGGCAAATAGTCTGGGATATGTTGCATTATGACGTACAACTTTTCGGTGGTGTAGTTTTACATCAAGGTAAGATTGCGGAAATGGGTACAGGAGAAGGTAAAACCTTAGTAAGTACACTACCCTCTTATTTAAATGCATTGGCAGGACTTGGTGTACACTTAGTTACTGTAAATGATTACCTGGCCAGAAGGGACTGTGAGTGGATGAGCCCACTATTCGAATTTTTGGGAATTACGGTTGACTGTATAGAATATCACGACCCAAACTCCGAAGACAGACGTCAGGCTTATCGTGCAGATTTAACCTATGGCACAAATAACGAATTTGGTTTTGACTATTTACGTGACAATATGGCAAGTGACTTGTATGAAATAGTACAACGCAGACATCACTATGCAATGGTAGATGAGGTAGATAGCGTATTGATAGACGATGCCCGTACACCATTAATTATATCTGGTCCGACACCAAGAGGTGACCAACACTTGTTTGATGAAATGAAGCCAAAGGTTGAAAGACTAGTTACTGCTCAAAAACAAGTATTTAATACTTACTTTAATGTAGCAAAAAAGATTTTAGATAAAGGAGTAGCTAATCTGACTAAAGACGAGGCTGCAGAGGCTGGTCTAAACATACTGAGATGTTATAGAGGTTTGCCTAAAAACAAACCATTAATTAAATTCTTAAGTGAAGCAGGTATGCGTACCTTCTTACAGAGGTGGGAAAACCATTATTTGCAAGATAGTGCTAAGCAAATGCCTACGGTAGATAAAGAACTTTACTTTGTAATTGACGAAAAAAACAATTCAATCGAATTAGCTGAAAAAGGTATTGAGTTAATGACTGGTAATTCTGAGGATACAGACTTCTTTGTATTGCCAGATGTAGGTACCAGATTAACTGAAATACAAAATGAAAATATAGATGCTGCTGACCGAGTAGCAGCTAAAGATAACCTTATGAAAGAATTTGCTGTAAAAAGTGAACGTATTCATACAGTAAATCAATTATTGAAGGCCTACACACTATTTGAAATAGATATAGAATACATAGTAGATGAAGGTAAGGTAAAGATAGTAGATGAACAGACTGGTCGCGTATTAGATGGCAGACGATACAGCGATGGACTACACCAAGCAATTGAAGCTAAGGAAAATGTAAATGTAGAGGCAGCTACCCAAACATATGCTACCGTAACCCTACAAAACTATTTTAGAATGTACCACAAGCTATGTGGTATGACAGGTACAGCCGAAACTGAAGCAGAGGAGTTATATAAAATTTATAAGCTAGACGTAATAGTAATTCCTACTAACAGAGAAATAATAAGAGATGACCGTCAAGATTTGGTTTACAAAACTGGCCGAGAGAAGTTTAACTCTGTGATAGAGGAGATTCAAAAATTAAGAGATGCGGGCAGACCTGTACTAGTAGGTACTACAAGTGTAGAGATAAGTGAGTTAGTAAGTAGGTTGCTATCACAAAGGAAAATAAAGCACAATGTATTAAATGCTAAGCAACACCAACGTGAGGCAGAAGTAGTGCAAGAGGCCGGACAAGCTGGTACAGTAACCATTGCAACTAATATGGCTGGGCGTGGTACAGATATTAAATTGGGCGCTGGCGTAAAAGAAGCAGGTGGTTTAGCCATAATTGGTACCGAAAGGCACGAAAGTAGAAGGGTCGATAGACAGCTACGTGGTCGTGCAGGTAGGCAGGGTGACCCTGGTAGTTCACAATTCTATGTCAGCCTAGAGGATCCACTTATGAGGTTGTTCGGTTCTGAAAGAATTGCCGGCATTATGGATAAATTAAAAATGGAAGAAGGTGAAATGCTGCAACACAGTATGATAACCAAAAGTATAGAACGTGCCCAGAAAAAAGTAGAGCAAAATAATTTTGGTATTCGTAAACGTCTATTAGAGTACGATGATGTAATGAATAGTCAACGTGAACTAATATATAAACGCAGAAGAAACGCCCTTTACGGTGACCGTCTAGAACTAGACATTATTCAAATGATTGAAGATTTGTCTAATGAATTGATAGGTGAATATCATATGTCTTCAGAAGGATTTGAACAATTAGAGTTAGAGACTATAAAAATATTTGCCACAGATTTGCCATTCACTTCAGATGAGTTTCAAGGAAGTAAGGCAGAAGATTTAGCTGACGCATTTTTTGAACATCTGTATGAGACCTATAAACGTAAGTCCAAACAGTTGGCTGAAAGTGCATATCCAGTAATTAAGAATGTGTATGAAACAGAAGGCGCAAAATATGAAAATATAGTCGTACCATTTACTGATGGCATTAGGTCAATTAGCGTGGTAACACCACTTAAGAAAGCCTACGATTCCGAAGGGGGAGATATACTAAGAAACTTTGAAAAAAGTATTGTATTAAACTTGATAGATGATGCCTGGAAAGAACATTTATTAGAGATGGACGAATTGAGAAACAGCGTTCAAAATGCAGTATATGAACAAAAAGATCCCTTATTAATCTATAAAAAAGACTCTTTTGAATTGTTCAATATGATGTTGTCTAAAATAAGTAAAGATACTTTAGGGCTATTATTTAAAGGGCAAATAGAGGCTGATGATGAACCAGTGCAGAAAAAAGCGCCGCAAAGGCAAGCGGCTCAAGTTAAGGTAAAAGCATCTAGACCAGAGTATTTTAGCAGCTCAACTACAGACCAGTCACCACAAAATAACCAAAACACTTTACCACCGCCTCCAGAACCAAGTGACAGACAAAAACTATCTCCAGTAGTAGTTGGAGATAAGGTTGGCAGAAATGACCCTTGTCCTTGTGGCAGCGGGAAAAAGTATAAAAATTGTCATGGCAATAATTAAGAATAAGAGACCAGAAACATTAGCACCCTACATAGAGAATACACTACTTAAAGCAAACGCCAGTTTAATAGATGTTATTGAACTGTGTGAACAGTCGATTGAGTTAGGATTTAGAGGTGTTTGTGTTCCTCCCTGTTTTGTAGATAATGCAAAACTGATTATAAAGCCTTCACCCCTATTACTCATTACGGTAGTAGGCTTTCCGTTAGGCTATAATACAACAGCCGCTAAGGCTGAAGAAGTGAAAAAAGCATTGCAACAGGGTGCCGATGAAGTAGATGCTGTAATGAATGTAGCTGCATTTCTAAGCGGAAAAAAAGCCTATGTACGTGAAGAAATATCAACTCTAGTTACATTATGTAGGCTTCAAGGCAAGAAACT
>JAWXCF010000105.1:0-7383 GCA_034440515.1 Bacteroidota bacterium | reverse complement strand
CCCTTTACCTCATCCTTTGGTAACAACTTAGAAAATCTTAAATCTTCACTGTAAAATATAAAAAGTTCTTTATTTATATATGCTACACAGAAACTATTAAAATAAGCGTAGTCGTTTATAGTATGCTGAATTTTAGGGACGATTGTCATCCAGTTTATTCCAGAATTTTGAGATATATCTAAAACCAATATATTATTATCCTCGTAGTGGTTTGTACTTATAGTACGAGTCATTCCGTTTCCAGTACTGTAAGTATTTGTTACTGGATAGTGATTTTCTTGCTCTAATATCGCAACTATGCCTCCATCTTCTTTTATATATACTCGTCTCATTTTAAAATACTGCAATTCGTCCTCTTCCCTTTTCTTTTCTCGTTTGCTTAACACTTTATCTAACACTTTTTTATCAAAGGTTTTGTAGTACCTATCAATGATGTCATCAGTTTTTTCATCAACTGTAAATGAGAATACACCAGAAGCTTTTTCCTCTTTCTCTAAACCATATAGACCAACACACTGAACCTTACTTACATTATTTTTGAAAGATATAGCAAATGAAATGGATGATATGAATTTGCCATCTAATTGTATAATGTAGTCTTTGTCTGGTTTATCGGTATCAAGATTATCGCTAATACATAGTAGTCTGTGTTCACCTGGCTTTGATTTAGTTAATAAATGTACTTTTTCATCCAGTCGTGCTGCTATATATAGCTTATTTGTTGTGTATGCAAAACCTCCAAGTGAAAGATATTTCTTATCATAGTTTAATTTGACTGTTTTTTGCCAAATTGGCTTAAGATCCTTGTCAAATACTTTCACAAAAACTCTCTTAACTTTATCTTTTTCAGGTTTTAATTGAATTACTAAAATAAGTTTAGAGCTGTCTGATGATACAAAATAGAAAATATCTTCCATTTCCTCATAGTCTTTGGTAGTATGTAACTCAACAGGTGTACCGTCCACTGCACCTCTATTAGTAATTTTGACTGCATTAATTTTTTCATATACACCACCTTTTCGCACCTTACTTGAAATAATAGCCAAGAGGCGCTTTTGAAATAATTGGTAACTCACACCTTTTATTTTTTCACCCTTTACTGATTCTGTTTTAATCTCTCTACTTAATATTACATCTAGGTTCTCATCATATTTTTCTAGCGTAATCTCCTTATTATTAGTATTAAAGCCTTCGTTCAATATGGCTAAAAAACCTCCATCTTCAGAATATCCTGCTATACTTGATACCAGAAATCCCTTTTTCTTATATATTCGACCATTTTTGATTCTAATATCTTGGACAAAACCGACTGTAGATAGTAAAATAATGAGTAGGAGTGAATGTTTATTCATAATAAATGTATTGATATTTTTATTAGAGTAAAATTTGACGACGAAAATAGTCTTTTAAATAAAATTATTTTATTTGTATTAAAACATAACATTCATTCATCAACATCAAATTAGCACGTGTTTACTCATTTAAATTTAGAATTATCCACAAAATATTTTAACTTTGACGCCGTAATTACCTACTAGAAAGCAACTTTATCAATGCTTTTTTTGTCTTAACAACAAATAGTAAAACAAATGAAAAATAAACTAATTCTCTTAACTTTCTTAAGTTTAATGTCTTTTGTTCAGTTAAGTGCTCAAAAAAAAACAGAGAAATTAAGAATATATAGCGAAGATGAGAACGATAAGTCTAGAAAATCAGCTCCAGAATATAAAAATTTGATTAAAATTTCACCATTATTAATAATTGGAGGTGAACTTCCAATAATCCTAGAGCACAACTTAGGTAAAGGTTTTGCAGCAGAACTAGGTTTGGGTGTTACATTTAGAGACTTTGCTGGTTTATTAGGTGAATTTAATATTGATGGAGACAATGATAGAAGTCTAAGAATGAGAGACAGTGGTAATTATAAAATTGGCTTTACATCAAGACTAGGTATCAGATATTATTTAGACGGTGGCGATGATTTTCCAGAAGGATCTTATTTGCAAATTGAAGCTAGGTATAAACGATTTAATTTTAACTTTATGGACAATTCTAACCAATTTGTAGGGCCACAAAGCCTTAGTCTGTATGATAATATATTTGATTTCGTTGGTGTTTTAGGGCGACAATATGAAATAGGTAATAATATTTATATGGATAGTTACACAGGTATAGGTATTAGAACTAGGACTTCTACAATACCAGAAAGAACATTATCACCTACAGGTAATGGATTTATATACAGAAGTAGTGAAATTTCGAGGACTCTTCCGATTTATTCCTTAGGGTTTAAAATAGGATATAATTTCTAGTCTTCCTAAGAATAAAAAGTACATAATTCTAAATGCAAATTATTGACGGGCAACTGGTTGCAAGTATATTAAAAAAATCTCTAAAAGAAAAAGTAGAATACAGAGTCCAACTTGGTCATAGACCCCCACATTTATGTGCCATACTTATTGGAGAAGACCCAGCTAGCCACGCCTACATTAACTATAAAATAATGGCTTGTGCCGAGGTTGGCTTTAAGTCAAGTCTTTTAAAATTTGACAATCAAGTGTCCGAAGAATTTATTCTCGATAAAATATCTGAGATAAACAGTGACGGCCAAATTGACGGACTAATTGTTCAACTGCCTCTACCCAAACGCATTAGTGTAAATAAAATAATTGAACATACTGACCCTAACAAAGATGTTGATGGGTTTCACCCCATAAACATAGGTAGAATGGTAAAAGGAATTGATGCCGTTTTGCCTGCTACACCAGCCGGTATATTATTGTTATTAGAACATTATGATATAAAAACAGAAGGCAAAAACTGTGTGGTAATAGGTCGCAGTCAAATAGTTGGTGGACCTATGGCAATTCTAATGAGTTTAAATCATAAACTTGGCAACGCTACTGTTGTTCATTGCCATAGTAAAACTAAAAACCTTAAGGAGCTTACGCTTCAAGCAGACATTATAATTTCAGCTGTTGGTCGACCTAAATTGATAACAGCTGATATGGTAAAAGAAGGTGTCGTAATAATTGACGTGGGCACTACCAGAGTGAAAGATGAAACTAAAAAATCAGGATTTAGTTTAAGTGGTGATGTGGATTTTATAAATGTTGCACCAAAATGCCAATACATAACTCCCGTACCTAAGGGTGTCGGTCCTATGACCATAGCTAGTTTGTTAAACAATACATTGTTACTAGCAAATAAAAGACTAGGTCTAAGCTTGCCTTCAAAAATTTAAAAATAAAAATCATTGATAAAGGTCTTAGAACATACTACCCAACTAAATCAAGCGGGAAAGAGCATTTCTGTTGAAACAGGAGAAGAATTGCCTGTAATGGAACAATTCTACACCATTCAGGGTGAGGGTTATTTTCAAGGTCAAGCTGCTTATTTTATTAGATTAGGTGGATGTGATGTGGGTTGTCATTGGTGCGACGTAAAGGAATCTTGGCCTATTGATGCACACCCCATTACCACTGTACAACATATTGCTAAAGAAGCTGCCAAACACCCTGCAAGACTGGCTGTAATAACTGGTGGTGAACCATTAATTCATAATTTGTTCCCCCTTACACAAGCATTAAAGCTAAAAGGCTTTCACATAAATATAGAAACTTCTGGTTCAAGCGAATATTCTGGTGAAATAGATTGGATATGCCTTTCTCCGAAAAAATTTAAGATGCCTCTGCAAAATGTATATAAGCGGGCTAATGAATTAAAGGTCATTATTTTTAATAAATATGATTTTGCTTGGGCAGTTGAGCAAGCCAGTTTGGTATCAAATGAATGTCTTCTCTACTTGCAACCAGAGTGGGATAGACGAGATAAAATGACACCATTGATTATTGAGTTTGTGAAAGAAAATCCTAGATGGAGAATCTCACTACAAACGCATAAGTATCTGGAAATTCCATAAATCAGCTAGTTACAATTCCTACTATTTATATTGGTAATGGGCAAATGAGAACCTACATACTGTAATTTTGTTATGAAAGTAATTGTTATCAATTGGTAATACTATATAAATAAAATAATGAGCGAGCAATTCATAACCGTTTATGCTGAACAAACCCCCAACCCTGAGAGCATCAAGTTTGTATATAATGTTCCACTTATAAAAGGAAGCAGATCTTACGACTTTCCTTATGGTTCAGATACTTCTATTAGTCCGCTAGCGACTGCCTTGTTTAAATTTAACTTTATTCAAGGTGTATTTATTAGTCAAAACTTTGTAAGCATTACCAAAGTAGAGGCTGCAATGTGGGCAGAATTAATTCCTATTATCAGAACATTTTTAAAAGAATACAAAAATGCAAACGATCCCATAGTATTAGATGATGATACGGGTGCAGATGATAATGTATTTGAAGATTCTGATACAGACATTATAAAAAAAATAAAGGAGATTCTAAGTAAAAACATAAAACCAGTAGTTGAAATGGACGGTGGAAACATAGATTTTTTAAAGTTTGATGTCGAAACTGGACAATTAACTGTAGCACTTAAAGGTAGTTGTTCTGGTTGCCCCAGCAGTACCGTTACTTTAAAAAGTGGTATTCAAAATCTGATGCAGAGATTGGTACCAGAAGTAAAAGAAGTGGTAGCTGAATCGCTGTAAATCAAATTTAACAAACTTGAAACTATCAAACATTCTCATTCAGTTTCAACGTAAACTATATTTTAACCCAATCTCAGGATTTATTCTGCTATTGGGTTTTCTATTTATAGTACAATGCCTTCTACTTTCTTGTGGCGACTATTACAGTTTTGATTATCTAATTTCAACTCGTGATTATCATATGCTGAAGCACCATAACAATATACTAAGCTGTACGTACTTATCTATGCAAAGTATTGGCTTACACACCATATTAGATAATGATATGAGTCCTGCTGGTAGCTATAGTTGGTTTATAGTCAGTATATTTCAGCTATTTACTTATTCGCTGGTGTTGTCTTACCCTGTATATTTAGCAGAATTACGTGGTATTAAAACAGTTTCTAACTCTAAATTTTCCAGCTATTCTGATCATATTAAGCAATTTGTCCGAATATACTTTAGCAGTTTGCTGGCTTTAACTATTCTGTGTCTAATAGCCAGTTATGTATATTCTACTTTCACTAAATCAGGCAATGTAAAGGGAATTCCCCTTAGTATTGAGGCTTTATCTCAAGTTAATAGTTCCATTACAGGGTCCGGATTTAACATTATAGGTAGAAGCTTTATTCTGAATTTACCTTTTGCATTTCTTTTACTTACTGGCTTAATAGCCATTGGTTTGCCTGGCTACTCTACTTGGTATGATCTCATTTCAATCAAAAGATTAAGGAACAGATTGCAATATGGAGGAAACTACAGTTTAAATACTAGAATTACCTTATTTCAATTACTACTTATTACAGTAGCTGGACTATTGTTTATAATTTCTTTTAGAAATGAAAATACCAAACTAATTAGTGATTCCATCCATTTCTTATTCAGCAGCTTTTCTATTACTTTAACTCATTTAAATGGAATTTACATAAGTCTTAATTCTACTTCTAGTGTAGAATTATTTGAAGAGCTAAAAATTGTAGCTTCTGGTGTAAGCTTTGTTCTTATTGCACTAGCTTGGCCTGTTGGGGGAAAGTTTTCTGCCTATAGATTACCTCTATTTTATTGGCTCTATATCATATTTGGAAAGGGGTCAGTCTTGAAAAAGATAGCAACGAGTATATTCTTTAGTTTCATTATTATATTGGTTCTGAAATTTTTGTTGTTGAATACCATTAGAAGTTTGAATTATTCTAGTTATGATGCTAACTATATATACTCTAAAAACTACCTATTTGGACTAATTGAGTCATTTCTCAACTTGGCAGTTCTAATATCATTTGTCGCTATATCCCATAAATTTAGTATGTGGTACTACCCTGACCTAGAGGAAAGGAAAAATGTTTTGTTATTCTAAATCGAATATTTTACTTGGATTTAAGATATTATTTGGGTCGAACACCCGTTTAATTCCACGCATTAGTTTAAAATGAATTGGGTCAAATACGATATCCAAATAGGACTTTTGTACCAATCCGATGCCGTGCTCTCCACTTATTGTACCCTTTAGTTGTTTACACACGCCGAATATTTCTCGAATGCCAAATATCAATTTGGTATCCCAATCTTCATCGTTCATATTGCCCTTCATAATATTTACGTGCAGATTACCGTCCCCTGCGTGTCCATAACAAATTGATGAAAAGTGATATCGCGACCCTATTTCCTTTACCCTCTGCAACAGAATCGGCAAACTATGTCTAGGCACAACTGTATCTTCCTCTTTGTATATACTGCTTAGTTTTACAGCTTCACCTATTTTCCTCCGCAAACCCCAAAGTATCCCTTTTTGATTTTCGGTATCGGCTACCTCTACATCTATCACATTATATTGCTCTAATACTTCATATACTAGTGCAGCTTGATCTTCTAGTTCAGCGTGCTTATGTGCATTCAGTTCTATCAATAAAAAGGCCTCTGCCCCAGCTATGGGACTGTAACTGCTACCTGTATGCAGTATAGAAAGGCGCAAGGCGTCTACTTCCATAAACTCTAATGCACTGGGCGACACCCCAGCCAGAAATATATGAGATACACAGGCACAGGCATCTATGGCACTGCTGAAACCTGCCATTAGGCTTAGGTCATATTTGGGTAACGGTATTAGCTTCACCACTATTGCAGTGACTACGGCAAGTGTACCCTCGCTCCCTATCATTAGTTGGGTTAGGTTATAGCCCGTACTGTTTTTTAGAGTATTAGCCCCTGTCCACATTATGGTACCTTCTGGCAATACAATTTGCAGGTTTAGAATGTAATCCTTAGTCGTACCATATTTCAATGCCCTAGGTCCACCGCCGCTATGTGCTACATTACCACCTAATTGACAAGAACCTTTACTGGCAGGGTCTGGCGGATAAAATAAACCGTGGGCGGCTATATGCTGTTGAAATGCTTCATTTATAATGCCTGGCTGTACTGTTGCCATCATATTATTTACATCTAGGTCTAGTATAGCATCCATTAAAGTCATACACAAGCTAATGCCCCCGTGAATGGGTAGCGAACCACCACTTAGACCCGTACCTGCCCCTCTGGGCGTAACTGATATATGATGTGTATTGCAATAGCCCAATATTTCGCTTACTTGCTGTACAGTTTGTGGTTTTAATACCAGATCAGGTAGAAATACCAAATCTTCTGTATAATCAGAGGCAAATTCAAGCAACTCATTTTCAGCAATTAAAATGGAAGATTCCGCCAGAATTGATTTGAAAAAAGCAATATCAAATTCGTTTATTTTATGATAGCTTGTGTACATTAAAAAGTGTATAATATTTAAT
>JAWXCF010000104.1:0-36029 GCA_034440515.1 Bacteroidota bacterium | reverse complement strand
GGTCAAGGCGGTGGTCATGGTGGTGGCGGATACCAAGGTGGTAATCGTGGCGGACAAGGCGACGGAAACCAAGGCGGCGGAAACCAAGGCGGTGGACAAAACAGAGGGGGCCAAGCATAAATTGCCCATTTATTCACACTTTCTATTTAAAGACTAACAAAGATGTTACAGCCAAAGAAAACGAAATTTAGAAAAACACAGAAGAGCCGAATTAAAGGTTATGCATACGTAGGTAGTTCAATTGCTTTTGGGTCATTTGCCCTAAAATGCTTAGAGCCACACTACATTACTGCTAGACAAATAGAAGCAGCTCGTATTGCCATTACACGTTATATGAAACGTGAAGGTAAACTGTGGATCAGAATATTCCCAGATAAACCTATTACCAACAAACCTGCAGAGGTAAGGATGGGTAAGGGTAAGGGTAACCCAGAGTATTGGGTAGCAGTAGTGGAACCGGGACGCATCATATTTGAAATAGACGGCGTACCACTTAACACTGCAAGAGAAGCGATGAGACTTGGTGCACAAAAATTGCCAATCTCAACTAAATTCACCATTCGCCACGATTACGTGGAGGAAAACTAAAATAATGCGATGAAACAAAAAGACATTATTGAATTAAGCGACACACAATTGACAACTACTCTAGACGAGCAGAAAACTCAATTAACACGTAGCAGAATGAGCCACGCTATATCTCCTATAGAGAATCCAGCAAGACTTAACCAGCAACGTAAGACAATCGCCCGAATCAAAACAGAGATTCGTAGTAGAGAGATTAAAGCAACAGAGCAACAGGTTAATAATTAAACCAATGAGTGAGATAATCGAAACTGGCGACGAAAGAAAATCGCGCAAGCTGATAGTAGGAAAAGTGCTAAGCAATAAGATGGAAAAATCTATTGTAGTAATGGTAGAGCGTAAAGTGAAACACCCTATTTACGGTAAATTCGTAAAGAAGACTAGCACGTTTATGGCTCACGACGAGAAAAATGAATGTACCATAGGTGATACCGTGGAAATAATGGAGACTCGTCCTTTGAGCAAAAATAAAAGATGGCGTTTAACACAAATAGTAGAAAAGGCTAAATAAATGATACAGCAAGAATCAAGACTAAAAGTAGCTGATAACAGCGGCGCTAAAGAGGTACTTTGCATTCGTGTGTTGGGCGGTACTGGTAAAAGGTACGCCAGCCTGGGTGACAAAATTGTGGTATCAGTGAAAAGTGCTATTTCCTCAGGCGCTATGAAAAAAGGCGCTGTAAGTAAAGCAGTAGTAGTTCGTGTTAGAAAAGAAGTACGCAGACAAGATGGTACGTACATCAGATTTGACGAGAATGCGTGTGTATTGCTTAATGCAGCTAACGAACCCCGTGCGACTCGTATTTTCGGTCCGGTAGCACGTGAATTACGCGATAAACAATTTATGAAAATCGTGTCTTTGGCACCGGAAGTATTGTAATTATGAAAAAAAAGTTGAATAACATCCCCAAACTGCACGTCAAAAAAGGCGATACAGTAATGGTATTATCAGGGGATGACAAAGGCAAAACAGGCACGATATCAACAATGATGCCTGCTGAGCGTAAAGCTATAGTACAAGGGGTAAACATAGTGACGAAACACAAAAAAGTGTCGGCGCAAAACCCTGACGGTGGACGTATTCAAGAGGAAGCGCCACTATATATTTCTAAACTGATGGTAGTAGAGCCTAAAAGCGGAATACCAAGCAGAATAAGCAGAGTAGAAAAAGACGGTAAAATGGTGAGAATTACTAAAAAATCAGGGGAGGAACTGAAATAATGAGATACATTCCGGTTTTTAAAACTAAATACGATGAGAAAGTAGCCCCAGCGCTAAAAATTTCTCTAGAGAAAGATAATATAATGCAGATTCCACGCCTGCAAAAGATTTGCTTAAATCAAGGCGTTGGTGCAGCAGTTAGCGATAAGAAATTAATCGACAATTCTGTAAATGAAATGACGATTATAGCAGGTCAAAAGGCAGTAGCTACTTACTCTAAAAAGGCAATCTCAAACTTTAAATTGAGAGAGAAAATGCCAATTGGGGTAAAATGCACATTGCGTGGCGACAAAATGTATGAGTTTCTAGAGCGTTTGGTTAATATAGCGTTGCCACGTGTACGTGACTTTCGCGGTGTGAATGACAAAGGCTTTGATGGTAAAGGAAACTACACCCTTGGTATCACTGAGCAAATCATATTCCCAGAGATTAACATCGATAAGATAACAAGAATTCAGGGTATGGACATCACATTCGTTACCACTGCTAATAACGATAAAGAGGCATATGAATTACTTAAGGAATTGGGTATGCCGTTTAAAAATATAATAAATACAGCATCATAATAATATGGCTAGATTATCCGTAGTAGTACGTAATGAAAAGCGTAAGAAAACTGTAGAAAAATATGCAGAGAAGCGTAAAGCTTTAAAAGAAGCTGGAGACTATGAAGGTTTAGATAAATTGCCTCGTAATGCGAGTCCAATTCGTTTACGCAACCGTTGTCAATTAACTGGTCGTCCACGTGGTTACATCCGCCAATTTGGTATATGCCGTAACCAATTTAGAGATATGGCATTGAATGGTAAAATTCCTGGAGTAAGAAAAGCCAGCTGGTAATAAATAAATTAAGAAATGACTGACCCAATATCAGATTATCTGACCCGCCTGCGCAATGCACTAAAGGCTAACCACAGAGTGGTTGAAATACCTGCCAGCAATGTAAAAAAGGCTATCACCCAGATATTGTATCAAAAAGGATACATATTAAGTTATAAGTTTGAAGAAACTGAAAATCACCAAGGCAATATAAAAATTGCCCTAAAATATGACCAGGAAAGTGGCAAACCAGCCATTAGAGACCTGACCCGCATCAGCAAACCAGGACTAAGACAATACAAAGATGCAGAATCTCTGCCGCGTGTTATCAATGGTCTAGGTATAGCTGTAATATCTACCAGTAAGGGGATAATGACAGATAAGGAAGCTCGAGTGGCCAATATTGGTGGCGAGATACTATGTTACGTCTCATAATAAACATACTATAATCAACATAACAATATGTCACGTATAGGTAAACTACCCATCACCATACCAACAGGTGTGACTATAGATGTGGCCAGTAACAATGTAGTAACAGTAAAAGGACCAAAAGGAACCTTGACTCAAAAAGTAGACCCAGAAATTGGGATTGCTATCGAGGAAGGTGTATTAACCGTAACCAGACCGTCTGAGCAGAAACGTCACCGTGCTTTACACGGACTTTATCGCAGCTTAATATCTAATATGGTATTTGGTGTGAATGAAGGATACACTATCAGCCAAGAATTGGTAGGTGTAGGTTATAAGGCTACAAACAATGGTCAAATATTAGACTTAACTTTAGGTTATTCGCACGAGGTTGCCCTAATATTACCAGAAGAGGTCAAAGTTGTAACTTTAACTGAAAAAGGTAAAAACCCAGTCATAACACTAACTAGTAGTGATAAACAACTAATAGGTGCTGTGGCTGCTAAAATAAGATCATTACGTAAACCAGAGCCTTATAAAGGTAAAGGTATCCGTTTTGTGGGCGAGGTGGTGAGACGTAAAGCAGGTAAAACAGCAGGTAAATAATAAATATAGATTATTATGAATCGTATAGAAAAGAAATTACACCGACGTAAAAGAATCCGCCAAGGTATCCGTAAAAGGGTAACTGGTAGTGAGGAAAGACCAAGGTTATCAATATTCCGAAGCAACACTTCTATTTATGCCCAGATTATCAATGATACTGACGGGGTAACACTAGTGTCTGCCAGTAGTAAAAATTTAGATGCTGACTTAAAAGCAACTAAAGTAGAGCAAGCCGTTTTAGTCGGTAAAATGTTAGCAGAACGCGCCAATCAGGCCAACGTTAAAAGAGTAGTATTTGACCGTAATGGTTATTTGTATCACGGCCGTGTAAAAGCATTAGCTGAAGGCGCCAGAGAGGGAGGCCTTGATTTTTAATATTCGCAACAATGGACAAAGACTTTAAAAAAGTAAAATCAAGCGAGATAGAATTAGCTGAAAAGGTAGTTCACATCAACCGCGTAGCTAAGGTTACCAAAGGTGGCCGTACTTTCAGCTTTTCAGCTGTAGTAGTAGTAGGTAATGGTCAGGGCATTGTAGGCTTCGGTCTAGGAAAAGCCCGTGAGGTTACCGAGGCAATAACTAAAGGTGTAAACGATGCTAAAAAATCTTTAGTTAAAGTTCCCTTAATAAACGGTACTGTTCCGCACGAACAGGAAAGTAAGTATAGTGGCAGCCAAGTATTCCTAAAACCGGCAGCGCCTGGTACAGGTGTAATTGCAGGTGGTGCTATGCGTGCTGTACTAGAAAGTGCAGGCATTACAGACGTGTTAGCTAAGTCTAAGGGCTCATCTAATCCGCATAACGTTATCAAAGCAACTATCAAAGCTTTAGGCGAAATGCGCGACCCGCACACAATAGCCCGAGTACGTGGTATTGATCTTAAACAAGTATTTAATGGTTAATGATATGGCACAGGTAAAAATAACGCAAGTAAAAAGCACTATTGACCGCCCTGAGCGCCAAAAACGTACCATTTTGGCATTGGGTTTAGGCAAATTGCACAGAACAGTAGTGATGGAAGAAACCCCGCAAATAGCAGGGATGATTAGAAAGGTACAACATTTGATCACCGTAGAAAAAGTATAACTGCGAAAATGGAGCTACATAATCTAACCCCAGCAGAGGGTAGTATAAAGAAAGGGAAAAGAATTGGACGTGGTCAGGGTTCTGGCAGGGGTGGTACCTCTACACGTGGACATAAGGGTGCTCAGTCACGCTCAGGTTACAGCCGTAAGGTAGGATTTGAGGGTGGACAAATGCCCATTCAAAGACGTGTTCCTAAATTTGGTTTTAAAAATATTAATAGAAAAGAGTATGCTGCTATAAATCTGCATACCTTGCAAAACTTAGTTGAGCAACACAACCTGACGGAGATTACCCCTGAAGTATTGTTGACACACGGTTTAACTAGTAAGAACGATAAAATTAAGATATTAGGAAATGGCGAAATTAGCGTCGCCATAACTGTTAAAGCTCACGCTTACAGTAAAAAAGCACAAGAAGCCATCGAAGCTAAGGGTGGTAGCATAGAAACTATATAATATAAAGTTATGAAGGGCCTGATACAGACCTTAAAGAATATTTGGGCGATAGACGAACTTCGTTCTCGCATCAAAATCACATTCTGGCTAATCGCCATTTACCGTTTAGGTAGTTATGTTGTATTGCCAGGGGTAGATGCCACTGCCTTAGATGCCTATCAAAGTAAGGCTACCCAAGGTTTATTTGGTTTAATCAATATGTTTGCAGGTGGAGCTTTCTCACGTGCTGCTATTTTTTCATTAGGTATTATGCCCTATATATCTGCCTCTATTGTGGTGCAGCTATTGGGTATTGCATTACCTAGTTTTCAGAAAATGCAACGAGAGGGTGAAAGTGGCAGGCAACGTATGAATCAAATTACTAGATTCTTAACCATAATTATTACAGTAGTACAAGCAGCCAGTTTCCTTGTAAATTTAAAAAGTACTGTACCAGGCGCTATAGTAGGTGCTGATGTTATGTCTCCATTCCTATTTATGTTCGTTAATATAGTGTTGCTTACTGCAGGTACTATGTTCGTTATGTACTTAGGTGAAAAGATTACTGATAGAGGACTTGGTAATGGTGTGTCACTTATCATTATGATAGGTATCATAGCTAGACTGCCACAGGCACTATTTGGTGAATTAGAGATTAGAATGAATGAAGCAGGTGGTGGTTTGGTAATTTTCTTAGTAGAATTAGCAGTGCTGTTCCTAGTTGTCATTGCATCTATAGCTTTAGTTCAAGCTACTCGTAGAATTCCTATTCAATACGCTAAGCGTGTAATTGGAAATAAACAGTATGGAGGACAAAGGTCTTGGTTGCCATTAAAAATAAATGCAGCTGGAGTAATGCCTATTATTTTTGCTCAAGCATTAATGTTCATACCTGCCACAGTGGCCAGCTTCTTCCCTGAGAGTGCATCTTGGAGAGGTATAGCAGGTTCATTGCAAGATCATACCAGCTTACCGTATAGCTTGGTTTATGCTACGTTGATTATCATATTTACTTATGTATATACAGCAATCACCATAAATCCTGTACAAATAGCAGATGAGTTAAAAAGAAATGGAGGATTTGTACCTGGAGTCAAACCAGGTAAGCCTACTGCCGAATATATAGATACCATAATGAGTAGAATTACTTTCCCTGGTTCCATATTTTTAGCATTAGTTGCCATATTCCCATTCTTTGCAGCACGATTTGGAATCAGTAGCCAGTTTAGCCAATTTTTTGGGGGTACATCATTACTTATTCTAGTTGGGGTTGTGTTAGATACATTGCAACAAATAGAGAGTCATTTACTAATGAGGCATTATGACGGCTTCTGGAAAGGTGGTAAAATAAAGGGTAGAAATGCCCTTCCTACTGGAGTGACTCCAACTATATAAAACAGAGTTATTTGGTTATGTTAATTTATTTGATTAATTTTGCAAACAAATTTCACTTTAAAAAGCCTAAATGGCAAAACAGTCAACGATAGAACAAGACGGTGTAGTGTTAGAGGCATTACCCAACGCAACCTTCAAAGTGAGGTTGGAAAACGGGCACGAAATATTGGCTCACATTTCAGGTAAAATGAGGATGCACTACATCAGAATTTTGCCTGGCGACAAGATTAAACTAGAGATGTCACCTTACGATTTATCTAAGGGGCGCATCACATTTAGATATAAGCATTAGAGATAGAATACTATGAAAGTAAAAGTATCAGTAAAGAAGCGTAGTGCAGACTGTAAAGTAGTTCGCAGGAAAGGGCGTATCTACATTATTAACAAGTTGAAACCACGCTTTAAACAAAGACAAGGATAAGAAATGGCACGTATTTCAGGTATAGATCTTCCCAAAGATAAGAGGGGAGAAATTGGTTTAACATACATTTATGGTATTGGTAAACCAACGGCACAGCGTATACTCACTGAAGCAGGCATCGATTTTGACATAAAAGTTAAAGATTGGGACGATGACCAGCTAAATGAAATTCGTAAGATGATAACCGAAGGTATAAAAACCGAAGGTGAACTACGCTCAGAAATTCAATTGAGCATTAAGCGACTAATGGACATTGGTTGTTATAGAGGATTGAGACATCGTAAGGGTTTACCAGTTCGTGGCCAACGTACACGTACCAACGCTAGAACTAGAAAAGGTAAGAAGAAAACTGTAGCAAACAAAAAGAAAGCAACTAAATAATTAACTCGGTAAAATGGCAAAAAGGAACACACAGCGCACCGTGGTGCGCAAGAAAAAGGTGGCTATTGACAGCTACGGCCGAGTATTTATTCAGGCTACTTTCAATAACTGCATAATATCAATTACCAACCTTACTGGCCAAGTTATTTCTTGGTCTAGTGCAGGTAAAATGGGATTTAAAGGATCTAAAAAGAATACACCATACGCTGCTACCACAGCAGCTAATGATTGTGGTAAAGTTGCATTTGACTTAGGATTACGCAAAGTTGATGTACAAGTGAAGGGGCCTGGTGCCGGTCGAGAGGCTGCCATTAGGGCTTTATCTGGTTTGGGTATAGAGGTTATGTCTATCCAAGATGTTACGCCTATCCCTCATAATGGTTGCCGTCCACCTAATAAGAGACGTGTATAATTTTATTCACTTGTATTAAAACGTAAACTAAGTAAATGGCAAGATATACAGGCCCTCAGACTAAAATAGCGCGTAAATTCAAAGAGCCTATTTTCGGTCCAGATCGCGCTTATGAAAAGCGTCCCTATGCTCCAGGGCAACACGGTAATAGCCGTAAAAGGAGTAAACAATCAGAGTATGCAGTGCAGTTAGCTGAAAAGCAAAAAGCTAAATATACTTATGGTTTACTAGAACGTCAGTTTGAAAATTTATTTCATAAGGCTGCTCGTAAAAAAGGTATCACAGGTGAAAACTTGTTGAAATTTTTAGAAGCTCGTCTTGACAATACAGTATTTAGATTAGGTATTGCACCTAGCAGACGTGCAGCCAGACAATTGGTTGGGCATAAGCACATTACTGTTAACGGTAAAGTGGTAAACATTCCATCATACCAATTAAAACCTGGGGATGTAGTTGCAGTTAGAGAAAAATCTAAATCTCTAGAGACAATTGTTGATTCTTTGCAACGCAGAGGTCGTCAGTTCAACTGGTTAGAATGGAACACTCAAGATAAAGAAGGTCGCTTCGTGGATTTCCCTGAAAGAGACCAAATCCCTGAGAATATCAAGGAACAATTAATCGTCGAACTTTACTCAAAATAATCTGAATAAGTACTTAACATTATGGCAGTAGTTGAATTTCAAAAACCTGAAAAGGTAGTGATGCATAAGTCTTCAGAATTTGAAGGTACTTTTGAGTTTTCTCCATTGGAGAAAGGTTATGCGATAACAGTAGGTAACTCTCTTCGTAGAATTCTTTTATCATCACTTGAGGGTTATGCTATTACGTCTGTACGCATACCTGGAGTTGACCACGAGTTTTCATCTATATTAGGTGTTATAGAAGACGTCACAGACTTAGTATTGAATCTAAAACAAGTTAGATTTAAACCTTTAGGTGAGTTATCGAACGAGAAAATATCTTTAGTTATAAATGGTACAGATACTGTACTAGCCGGAGATTTAAGTAAAGCATCAACTGCTTTTGAGGTTTTAAACCCAGAATTAGTTATATGCCACCTAGAGCCTAGCGTTCGCTTAGAATTGGAATTAACAATTGACAAAGGTCGTGGTTACGCTCCAGCTGATGAAAATAAAGTAAAAGATGCACCAATAGGCACCATCTCAATAGATTCTATTTTCTCTCCTATTCGTACTGTGAAATACACTGTAGAAAATACGCGTGTAGGTCAAAATACTGATTATGAGAAATTGACTATTGACTTGGCTAGCGATGGATCTATTCACCCAGAAGAGGCCTTGAAAAAAGCTGCTAAAATTCTGATTGAACACTTCCTAATATTTAGTGATAAAAACATTACTTTAGAAACAGAGTCTAAGAAAGAAGATGCAAGAGTAGATGAGAAATATCTACAAATGCGCAAGTTGCTGAAAACATCACTTACAGATTTAGACCTATCAGTACGTGCATTTAATTGCTTACGTGCTGCTGAGATTAAAACACTAGGTGATTTAGTACAATTTGAAATTGCAGACTTATTGAAATTTAGAAATTTCGGTAAAAAGTCATTGACAGAGCTTGAAGATTTAGTTCGTGAAAAGAACTTAAACTTCGGATTAGACATCAACAAATACCGCTTGGACGAGGAATAGTCAAAACATTCCATCCAATACAAATTTTAAAGTAAAGTAATGAATCACGGTAATAAACAGAATCATTTAGGCAGGACTTCTAGTCATAGGAGGGCAATGTTAAGCAATATGGCCGCCTCACTGATACTACATAAAAGAATACGTACTACTGTAGCCAAGGCTAAAGAACTAAGAAAGTACGTAGAGCCTCTAATAACTAAGGCCAAAGACGACTCTACTAATAATAGACGTTTAGTTTTCGCTTTACTTAGGCATAAAGAACCTGTAAAGGAATTATTTAGCGCTGTAGCTGAGAAAGTTGCTGATCGTCCAGGTGGTTACACTAGAATTATCCGCTCTGGCAACAGATTAGGTGATAATGCTGAAATGTGCATTATGGAGTTAGTTGATTTCAACGAAACCTACACAGTTAAAAAGGTTGCAACTAAAACTCGTAGGAGAAGAGGTGGCGCAGCAACTGGAGCTACTAATACTGATGCAGTATCTACACCAGTAGATAATGAAGATGTAGTGACTGAAACAATAGATGTAACTGAAAACATAGAATCTACTGAAAATATAGAATCAACAGAAGTTGAGACTTTAGAAGCAGTAAGTGAAGACGCAGAGACTACCATTACAGAATCTACAGAAGGTAACGAGGATGCTCCTAAAACTGAAATAGAGGAAGAGAAAAAGTAAATTGTTGATAATAAATATTAATCATAGAAAAGGATAGGGCGAATGCTTTATCCTTTTTTTTTGGATATTTGTACAAGTAAATGAGATATTACGAAGAAAAACCTGCTGTTTTATTGCTTGAAGACGGGAAAGCGTTCTACGGGAAGGCTGCAGGTAAAATAGGAATTACCACCGGAGAGGTATGCTTTAACACAGGAATGACTGGATATCAAGAGATATTTACAGACCCTAGTTACTTTGGTCAAATAATGGTCTGCACCAATGTTCACATAGGTAATTACGGTATTAAAGAGGATGAAAGTCAAAGTGAGAATGTTAAAATAGCTGGTCTTGTAGTTCGAAATTATACTGAACGATTTAGCCGTAAAATGGCAGATTCATCTATTCAGGATTTTCTATTGCGTGAAAATTTGGTAGGAATGACTGATGTAGATACTAGAGAATTAGTACTCTACATTAGAAGTCAAGGGGCGATGAATGCAATAATAAGTTCTGAAACTCAAAATTTAGTCCAACTTGGCGAGATATTGAAGGGAACACCTATAATGAATGGGCTTGAGCTAAGTAGTACAGTATGTACAGAACACTCATATACGCTAGGCGAGGATCACACTGGACCTGCTATAGCAGTACTTGATTTAGGCGTTAAGACCAACATATTAAACAATTTACTAAATAGGAATTGTAGAATAAAGGTATTTCCTGCTAAGACTCCATTTGAAGAACTTGCTGCTTGGCAACCAGATGCTTACTTTATTAGCAACGGTCCTGGCGATCCAGCAGCTATGGATTATGCCGTGGAAACTACTCGTGCTGCACTAGATTCAGACAAACCACTATTTGGTATTTGTCTTGGTCACCAGCTTTTTGCTAAGGCTATGAATGTAGGTACTTTCAAGATGCACAACGGTCATAGGGGCTTAAATCATCCTGTAAAGAACTTAATAACAGGAAAATGCGAAATCACATCGCAAAACCACGGTTTCGGTATTATTAAGGATGATTTAGATCAAATAGCTGACCTTGAAATTACCCATATTAACCTGAACGATGGAAGCGTTGAAGGAATTAGACACAAGTTTAAACCTGCATTTAGTGTACAATATCACCCAGAGGCCGCACCCGGTCCAAATGATGCCAGCTATTTATTTGATTTCTTCATTCAATTGATTGAAGAAAGTAAGGCAAAAAACAATTAATAATTATATACTTTAAATATTCTAACACCCTGAAACTATGAGTTTGATTAAAGAAATTAACGCCCGTCAAATACTTGATTCGCGTGGTAACCCGACAGTGGAAGTTGATGTAATAACAACTAACGGAATAGTAGGAAGAGCATCAGTACCAAGCGGAGCAAGTACAGGCGCATATGAGGCTGTAGAACTACGTGACAAGGACCCCGACTACTACGATGGTAAAAGTGTGCTACGTGCTGTAGATAATATACAAGGTGAAATAGCCCCGTTACTGAAGGGTAACAGTGTATTTGCACAACAGCTGATAGATGATACTATGATAGACATTGACGGTACTGAAAATAAAGGTCGTTTGGGCGCTAATGCCATATTAGGTGTATCATTAGCAGTAGCAAGAGCTGCCGCACTAGAGCAAAATGTACCCCTATATAGATATTTAGGTGGTTTAACAGCTACTGTTATGCCTATGCCGATGATGAATATACTGAATGGTGGTAAGCACGCAGACAATGGTATAGACTTTCAAGAATTTATGATAATGCCTATAAGTGCAGAAACGTTTAGCGATGGATTGCGTATGGGTACAGAAGTTTTTTATGCCTTGAAAAAAGTATTACACTCAGCTGGTCACAGTACTAACGTAGGAGATGAAGGAGGTTTTGCACCGAATCTGAAAAGTAATGAGGAAGCTATTGAGGTTGTACTTAAGGCAATAGAGCAGGCTGGTTATAAGGCTGGCGAAGATATTTATATAGCTATAGATGCTGCTGCTACAGAAATGGTACAGGAAAATGGTTTGTACAAGTTTTACAAATCAAGCCAAAAAGAGATTTCTTCTGACGAATTAATTGCTTATTGGGAATCTTGGATTAATAAATATCCAATTGCTAGCATTGAAGATGCTTGTGGTGAAGACGATTGGGATGCTTGGGTTAATTTAACAAATAAAGTTGGAGATAAAATTCAGTTGGTAGGTGATGACTTATTTGTAACTAACGCTGAACGCTTGTCTAATGGAATAAATTTAGGTGCTGCTAACTCTATCTTGATAAAATTAAATCAAATAGGGACTTTATCTGAAACTATGGAGACTATTAAGTTAGCACACGAAGTAGGCTATACCAGCATTATTAGCCACAGAAGTGGAGAAACAGAAGATACATTCATTGCAGATTTAGCAGTTGGTTTGTCAACTGGGCAAATAAAAACAGGCTCTGCTAGTAGGACAGACAGAGTTGCGAAATACAATCAATTAATCAGAATAGAAGAGGAATTAAGCAATCGTGCTGATTACGGTGGCTTTAGCTTCCCATATTCTTTAGATAAAGCAGAGGGTTTAACCCTAGCTAAGTAAGACAATTAAGTAAAATGAGTATCAACCAGATTGGTCTGTCAATATTTAAAGTAGTTAAGCGTCCAGCTTTTCTATTAAGTTTTGCCATACTAGTCTGGTTGATTTTTTTTGATAGGTACAATTTACTTAGACGTTATAGAGATTTAAAAGATTTGAAGCAAGCCCAAAAAGAGAAGGAATATTTTGAGAAACAGTCTATTGAAGTGAGAAAAAACCTAAATGAATTGTTTAGTGATGAGACTAAATTGGAAAAGTTTGCTAGAGAACACTACTTTATGAAGCGTGATTCAGAAGACGTTTACATTGTAGTAAATCCCAATGAAATGAAGTAAACCTAACTAGTGAATAGTTTGCTCCAAACATTCATTTTATTTTGTATTTCAGTCCATTCTTCTATTACTTCACTATCTATTGTTATAGCACCGCCTGCAAATGCTGTTGGTTGAGATTCAACATTATTCCAAAACAAAGTTCTAATAACAACATTTAGGTCAAAGTCACCATTTGGGGCTATGTAACCTATATTTCCACTATATAGGTTTCTGAAACTTGGTTCTAATTCTTTAATTATTTGCATAGCACTAGATTTTGGCGCACCCGTCATACTACCGGCAGGGAATAATGCAGAAATAACATCGGGAAAATTATAATTAGGTAATAATTCTGCACTAATGGTTGATATCATTTGATGAACAGAGCTGTATGAATAAACGCTACAAAGTTCATCTACAGTCACGGTTCCGTTTTTAGATATTTTACTTAAATCGTTGCGAACTAAATCTACTATCATAATATTTTCAGCCCTATCCTTAATACTATTTTCCAATTCAATTGCCAGCTTAGCATCTAAATCTTCATTTTGATGTCTAGGTCTAGTACCCTTAATTGGTTGGCTGATTAGCTTATTACCAGTTTTAGCAAGAAATCTTTCCATACTTAGGCAAAGCACTTGCCTATTTTCATCTTTTATGTAGGCGCTAAATGGGGGTGCTAGCTTGGTTTGTATTGCCTTTTGATAATACTTAAATAATGAATCATAAATATTGTCTATAGTTAGATGATGATTAACGCACAAGTTTAATTCATATACATCACCCTTAATTATATACTCTATAATGTTATTAAACTTTTCAGAATATTCATTAAAATCAATTTCTGATTGGATACTAATTGTTGCGGACCTAGGTACTGCTGTAGTGTGTATAAGAATATTAGAAATGTCTGCAACATAATCTTCTAATTGTTGAGGGCTGTAAGTTGTTGACGATAGCAATACCTCGTTTTCTATTATTTTAATAAGGATTTCTGGCTCTGTAAGTTTTATACTAAACTCTTTATTGTCAGCATTATAAGAATTGTATTCTATTTCTATAAAATGCCAAGCCTTAGTTGGCGTTACTTTGTAATTAGCTTTTAAGTCTTTAATTGATTTAAATTGATACCGTTCCTGTGTTCCAATTCCAATTAGATAGTCAAAATTATGATAATTAGGAGGTTGCGCTGTTTTTGCAAGTCCACTATGTAGCATATATACTTGATTACTATTATCCAGTTGGATAAATAGTTTGTTGATAAAACTGTGAATGTCTTGATGGGTGAAACTGTAAGTATGCAAAGCAAATAGTTGTAAGGTAACGAAGATAAAAATGAACTAGCTAAACTAAGTATGTATATTGTTTGTAATTTTAATTAAGTCAAGGCGCAGGTATGTTAAAATTTCTATCTTTGCCAAATAATATTTTAACAGCCGGTCTTAAAGCCGTTATTATGGAAAGTTTTACATATCTCAGTAATGCTGAGGGTGCATATATAGAGTCATTATATACAGATTTTAAATCAAACCCTGACAATGTAGATGAGAGTTGGAGGAAGTTTTTTGAAGGCTTTGAGTTTGCAAAGCAAACAAATGGCCACAGCATCGCAGAGCACACTAATGCTGAGGCAAATACCAATCAAGTCAGTTTTCAAAAGGAGCATTCTGTTATAGAACTAATAAAAGCTTATAGGGAACGTGGTCATTTACTTAGCACCACTAACCCTATTCGCACTAGAAAAGATAGGCATCCTCATTTAGATTTACAAGATTTTAATTTAACAGTTGCCGATTTAAATACGGTATTTACTTCGGGGAATATAATTGGTGTAGAGGGTGGTACGCTGCAAGATATCATTACCAAGCTAAAAGCTATGTACTGTGGGAATATAGGAATAGAATACACCTATATAGAGGATAAAGAGATAAGGGAATGGGTACAAGAACAATACGAAAACAGCATATTAGATAGAAGATTCACATTAGATAGGGCTAAAAGGATATTATCTAAATTGAATGAGGCGGAGGTGTTTGAAAACTTCCTTCATACAAAATATGTAGGTCAGAAGCGATTTTCACTAGAAGGTGGCGAGACTACCATCGCTGCCCTAGATGCCATCATTAATCGTAGTGCGCAATTAGGAGTAAAAGAGATAGCTATTGGTATGGCCCACAGGGGTAGGTTAAATGTATTGGCCAATATATTAGGTAAAACATACGAATGGATTTTTAATGAATTTGAAGGAAATATACCTGTAAATACTACAATGGGTGACGGCGATGTAAAATACCATATGGGTTTTACCAGTCAGATTACTTCTGTAGATGGTCACAAAATTCAAATGAGATTGGTTGCAAATCCAAGTCACCTAGAGGCTGTAGATGCAGTAGTTTTGGGCTATGCCCGTTGTAAGGCAGATATGCTATACAATAGTAACTACGACCAAGTATTACCAATATTAATACACGGCGACGCAGCTTTAGCAGGTCAAGGTGTCGTTTATGAGGTTGCACAAATGAGCAACTTAGCTGGCTATCAAGTGGGTGGTACCATTCACTTTGTCATAAACAATCAGATTGGTTTTACTACTGATTTTGATCAGGCTAGAACCAGTATTTACAGTACAGCAGTAGCATATGTAAGTGAATCACCAGTATTTCACGTAAATGGAGATGATCCAGAAGCTGTAGTATTTGCAGTAGAATTAGCTACAGAGTTTAGGAATAAGTTTAAAAAAGATGTTTACGTTGATATGGTTTGTTATCGTAAATACGGACATAACGAAGGTGATGAGCCTAAATACACTCAGCCAACTCTATATGCGCTCATTGGAAAACATAAGAACCCAAGAGAAGTCTATAGCCAAATGTTGATAGATAGAAATGAGATAACTGCCAACATTAGCAAAGAAATGGAAAAGGAGTTTAAAGGCCTTTTGCAGGATAGACTTAATATGGTAAAGCAAGAGACACTTGAGTATATACCACAAAAGGTGGAAGAAGCTTGGTCATCTATGCGTTTGAGCACCAAAGAAGACTTTATGGATGATGGTCCAGATACAGGGGTCAGCTTAGAGACCTTAACAGCTATTACTAAAGTGTTAAGTACTGTACCAGATAATATTAAACCTATAAAGAAAGCCCTTGATTTGCTCAAATCAAGACAAAAGTCATTTAATGAAAATAAATTACCTTGGGCTATGGGTGAATTACTTGCCTACGGAAGTTTATTATTAGAAAATCACCATATTAGACTAAGTGGTCAAGATGTTGAAAGAGGTACATTTAGTCATAGGCACGCAATCATAACCGATGAGGTAACCAATGAAAAATATAATAATCTAAACCATATTGGTGAAAGTCAGGCAAAGTTTGATATCTATAATTCATTATTAAGCGAATTTGCAGTTCTGGGTTTTGAATATGGATATTCTATGACAACACCAGATGGTCTAACTATTTGGGAGGCACAATTCGGTGATTTTAGTAATGGTGGTCAAGTTATAATTGATCAATTCATAAGTAGTGCTGAGAGTAAGTGGAATAGAATGAATGGTTTAGTAATGTTGCTTCCACACGGTTATGAGGGGCAAGGTCCTGAACACAGTTCCGCAAGAGTAGAACGATTCTTAGACTTAGCGGCAGAGTATAATATGGTAGTGGCAAACTGTACTACACCTGCAAACTTCTTCCATTTAATTAGAAGGCAGTTAAAGTGGGAGTTTAGAAAGCCGTTGGTAGTATTTACCCCAAAATCATTATTAAGATTACAAGAAGCTGTGAGTACTGTAGATGAATTGGTGAATGGTAAATTTCAACCTATAATAATAGACAATTACGTTGACGATATAAAGGTAAGTCGAGTTTTATTCTGTTCAGGTAAAATATTCTATGACTTGTTTGCGCGTCAACAGAAAGATGCACGTACTGACGTAGCCATAGTTAGAGTAGAGCAGATATACCCAATGCCAGAGCAGAAAATAGAGGAAATGTTTGCCACCTACCCAAATGCTGAATACTACTGGGTACAAGAGGAGCCTAAAAATATGGGTTCTTGGACCTATTGGTTAAGGCGTGAGGAAAACCACAGATTTAAACTGATAAGCAGAAAATCTAGTGCAAGCCCAGCCGTAGGGCATATGAAGGTCCACGTGCAGCAGCAACAAGAAATAGTAGATAAAGCATTTGCTAAATAATATTTACAAATAATAAAAATACAATACCCAAAATGGAATTGGAAATAAAAGTACCAAGTGTAGGTGAATCGATTACAGAAGTAACTCTTTCTAATTGGTTAAAAAATGAAGGAGACATAGTAGAACAAGACGAGATTTTAGCTGAAATAGAATCAGATAAGGCAAGTTTTGAAGTTTCAGCTGAATCTGCTGGTAAACTAAGCATAAAAATAGGTGATGGGGAAACCATTGCTGTAGGTACAGTAATAGCTACAATTGATACGTCTGCAGCTGGAGATGTTTCTGCAAAAAAAGATGAGCCTAAGGCTGAAGCAACTAAGACAGAAATTGAACCTAAATCAGAAGCTAAAACGGAAAGTGTAAACTATGCAAGTGGCACACCCTCACCAGCTGCAGCCAAGACGCTTAGCGAAAAAGGTATAGACCCAAGTGCTGTAAACGGAAGTGGAAAAGATGGAAGAATAACCAAAGTCGACGCAAATAAAGCAGAAAAACCTGCACCAGAAAAGGCAAGTAAGCCAGTATCTGAAATATCTACCCCAGTTGCTAAACCAAGTGAGAGAAATACCAGATCTGAAAAAATGTCAACTTTGCGTAAAACCATTGCAAGAAGATTGGTTGAAGTAAAAAATCAAACTGCTATGCTAACTACCTTTAATGAGGTAGATATGAGCGCCATTATGGAAATGCGTAAGAAGTATAAAGATACATTTAAGGAGAAGCATAATGTTGGATTAGGTTTTATGTCATTGTTTGCTAAAGCTTGTGTAGAGGCATTGAAAGAATTCCCTGCAGTAAATGGACAATTAGATGGTGAAAATATCATTTTCCACGACTATGCAGATGTTGGTATAGCTGTATCTACTCCTAGAGGACTTGTAGTCCCTGTATTGAGAAACGTGGAAACAATGAGTCTAGCAGATATAGAAAAGAAAATAATTGACCTAGCTGGTAGAGCCAGAGACGGTAAAATTTCTATAGACGAAATGCAAGGCGGTACATTTACCATAACTAATGGTGGTGTATTCGGATCATTGCTTTCTACTCCAATTCTTAATGCTCCGCAATCAGCAATATTGGGAATGCATAATATAGTAGAGCGCCCTATGGCAGTAAACGGTCAGGTTGTAATTAGACCAATGATGTATGTAGCATTAAGCTATGACCATAGAATAGTAGATGGTAGAGAAAGTGTAAGTTTCCTAGTTAGGGTTAAGCAAATGCTAGAAGATCCATATAGAATGTTGCTAGAGGTATAGCTACACAGAATAAAAAATAAAATAATATAAAATCATAGAATAGAGATGGATAAATATGATGTTGTAATCATTGGTTCAGGGCCAGGCGGATATGTTGCAGCCATCAGGTGTGCACAGTTGGGTATGAAAACAGCTTTGGTTGAGAAATATAATACTTTAGGTGGGACCTGTCTAAATGTAGGTTGCATACCAAGTAAGGCTTGGCTAGATAGCTCCGAATTATATGAAAAAATGCAACACGAATTTGCCACTCACGGTATAATTGTTAAAGATTCAGAACTAGATGTTACTGAAATGAGCAGTCGTGTTGCTAAAGTAGTAGATGAAAATGTAAAAGGCATTGACTACTTAATGAAAAAAAATAAGATAGACGTCCACACAGGTCACGCATCATTTATAGATGCCAATACCATAACTATTGCTGGCGAAACATCTAAAGAAATTGCGGCTAATAAATTTATAATAGCTACTGGGTCTAAGCCTACTGCACTGAATGGGGTAACGCTGGACTATGAGCGAATAATAACCAGTACCGAGGCTTTAAAATTAAAAGAAGTGCCAAAACACCTCGTTGTAGTTGGTGGGGGTGTAATTGGGTTGGAATTAGGTAGTGTATTTCATAGACTTGGTGCAGAAGTTACCGTTGTCGAATTTGCTAATGCCATATTGCCAACTATGGACAAAGGTTTGGGTAAAGAAATGCAACGATTGCTAAAAAAAGCTGGTTTTACATTCCTAATACAGCATAAGGTAACTAGTGTAATTAGAACTGATGCTGAACTAAGTGTTACAGCAGAACCAGTAAAAGGGGGAGATGCAGTAAAAATTGATGCTGATTATTGCTTAGTAGCCATTGGTAGATCTGCCTATACAGAAGGTCTAAACCTAGATGCTGTAAACATAAAGTTGGACGAGCGTGGAAGAATTGAAGTAAACGAACATTTACAAACTAGTAACCCCAACATATACGCCATCGGCGATGTAATAAAAGGGCTAATGCTAGCACATAAAGCAGAAGAAGAGGGCGTATTTGTAGCGGAATATATGGCAGGACAGAAACCGCACATTAATTATAACTTGATACCTGGTGTCGTTTATACTTGGCCAGAGATAGCATCTGTAGGACAGACAGAAGAACAACTAAAAAAAGATAATATTGACTACAATATTGGTAGTTTTCCATTCAAGGCTAGCGGTAGAGCAAGGGCTAGTATGGATACGGATGGCTTTATAAAAGTATTGGCAGATAAAACTACAGATGAGATATTGGGCGTACATATGATTGGTCCCCGTATTGCTGATTTAGTTGCTGAGGCCGTAGTAGCAATGGAGTTTAGAGCAAGCGCAGAAGATATCGCTAGAATTAGCCACGCCCACCCTACTTATGCTGAAGCTATGAAAGAGGCCTGTTTGGCAGCTACTGGCAATAGAGCTATTCATATGTAATTAATTACTGTTCACAAACTTTTAGCAGTATAATACGCTAATAGAATGTAGAATAGTAGTTATTTTTTTAATTTTACAGAAATCATTTAGTCTTATGCCAAAATAATGTTTAGACTAATGTTATGATGATACGACACGTACTTACATTTAAAATTTTATTACTTTTAGCTATGTTTTTCTGCTTTACATCTTGTGAACAGAATGAAAACCAAGGCAATAACAACTTAGCTAATGCAAAGAATGCTATTATTCAAGGGGAGAGCATATCTTCTACTGAAAAAAGAATTAGTGGAAGGGAGTTAATGGATAAAATGGGAGAAAGCCTAAAAATGTCTGCTATTATTAAGGGAACCATTTTATCGGTAGAAAAGCTTGAAGATGTTGACCAAGTTTATATAGATATGGGTGATGGTAGCTCTATGCAATTACAAATGGGAAGTAATATTCACCTACCAATGGTTGATTTAGTTGGAAAGACCATTGTTGCCAAAGGAACTTCTTACATAGATATAAGCAATATAAATGAGAAACTAAATCACGACCCTGATGATTTAAATAAGCCAGATAATAATAACGTTGTTTCTGGCGATGAAAGTGAGCCCGATATAAAATTCATTGTGTCTGGTATTATAATAAAGTAAGTATGAACTTAAAATTCCATTTGAAATTAGGTCTTTTTCTATTTGCAATTTGGATGGTCTGTAGCTCTTGGGGATTTTGGGCACATAAACGTATTAATTACTACGCAGTCAAGGCGCTACCGATTGAAATTAAAGGATTCTTTGATAAATATTCTGACTTTCTAGTTGAGCATTCCGTTGATCCTGATAAGAGAAGATTCTGCTATAAAGAGGAAGGGGTAAGGCATTATATTGATTTAGATATGTATGGTAGTTTTCCCTATGCAGATCTGCCACACGATTGGCGAAAGGCTAAGGAAAAATATAGTGAGGATACAGTAAGGAGTAGAGGCATAGTACCTTGGGTGATTAGTTGGGAGTATAAAAAGCTGGTTAAAGCATTTGCCGATAAAGATGCAGATAGAATTTTAGATATTTCAGCAGATTTAGGTCACTACATTGCTGATGCACACGTGCCCTTGCATACTACAGAAAACTACGATGGACAATTGACCGACCAAGTAGGCATACACGCACTTTGGGAAAGCATAATTCCTGAATACTTTGCCCCAAACTATGATTTTACTAAGTTTAGACAAGTAAAACTAATAAAAGATCCCTTGGCTAAAGCTTGGGAAATAGTGTTCCATTCACACAAACTATTAGACAGCAGTCTAAGGATTGAGAGAGAATTATTTGCACAATATGGTACTACAGGTAAATATTGTTGGGATAAAAAGCAAACTAAAGAAATAAGACACTATCAATCAGAATATTTGGTAAAGTATAATACGATGCTTCGTGATATGGCATATAGACAAATAAGGTTATCAATTGAAGATTTAGCTGACTTTTGGTATTCTGCTTGGGTAGAGGCTGGTCAGCCAAATTTATCTAATCTGTTAATGACAAAAGATAGAATTGCTGAATATGGAGACAGTGAAGAGGACTAATTTTTAATGAAATTCGACATTTATATTTACCTTTAGCAACATAATAGGATAAATAGCTATTAATAGAAATTAAAAAAAATGAAAAGATTTACGAATATCAATTTTGCCTTAGTATTAGGATTTATTTGCACTCTGTTTGCAAACCAGGTTTTTGCCCAACCGGCTAATATGACCTACAAAACGTCGGGTTTCACTGCTTGCGCTATGGATGCAGAATTAAATGTATTGTCAGACCAATGTAACACAACTACAGAAGATAACATTTTTGTTTGGGCATCAGATGGACAATCATTTGTACATACCACGCCTACCATTTCAAGTACTTATTATGTAAAAGAAACCTTAGACAATAATGGTAAGCCCTTCTATAAAGTTTTGAGTGATGCTGATAACGAATATTATTATCAATTTTCTGATGAAAGTATTATTCTTATCAGCAAAGCGAAACAGTTTAGCGTTATATATACTATTGATGGAAAACCAACTAAAAATAAAGGAAAAACAATAACTAAAACACCTATTAAAGAAACAACACCAGAAGTTCAGAATAACAATAATTCAAATACCAACACCTCTGGTAAAAGAAAAGGTGTTTGGAGAGAATAATATTTCCGCTTTCCCATTTACCTTTATAAAGACTGTGGGATTATTTATAAGCTAAGCAGATAACAAAAATAGCATAGCATTTGAAACTAAATTTTTTAATAAAACTAAATAACTCTCAATCTCAAGATGAAAATGAACACGAAATTAGCTACAATCGTAGCAGCAGTAATACTTAGCATCAGCACAATAGTAATGGCGGCTGGTGAAACCTCATTCTCTACAGTAAAATTTTCTGTATGTAGATTAGACAATGACTGGAATGTAATAAACAGCACCTGCAGTTCAGACAACGAAGATGACACTTGGACAATAGACACTGAAAACTCAGCAGTATTGCAAAAAAACAGTGGTGGTAACTACACTTACAAAATTTATGACGTAAAAGAGTCAGGTGGATCTACATTCTTATTTGTAACTGATGATAATGGTAATAAATATGCAATGTCAGCGTCAGCAGGTAAATTATTCTTCATTAGTGCTGAAAAAATGGCAATAGTTACTTATATGACTAAAGAAGGTGCAGCATCAAGTATGTCAACTAACAAAATTAAAACAGAGAAAAAGAAATTCTTAGAAGCTGTTGAATCAAAGTGGAAAAAATAGTTTAACCTATTTAATTAATAATAACCCTGAGCCTAAAAGCTTGGGGTTTTTATTGTAGTGTTTATAGAATTTTAATATAAAAGCGTGTTAAATAGAAATAAAAAACTAATTTTGCAGGCTAATTTTTACAAAGTCATATTATGAAAAGGACATTTCAGCCCTCCAATACAAAGAGAAGAAATAAACACGGTTTCCGTGAGCGTTTGGCAACTGCAAACGGTCGTGCTGTGTTGAGACGTCGTAGAGCTAAAGGTCGCAAGCGTTTGTCTGTCAGCGATTCTATGCGCCATACAAACTAATAAGATGCCAGTTTAATTATGGCCTCTTTTCGCTTTCATAAAAGCGAACGCCTGTGCAGTAAAATTAAAATTCAATCCATATTTAGCAAAACGCAAGGGGTAACTACCCATTTGCATTTTCCTATTTTGTTTTTATGCTTGCCTACTACCTTTTCTGAGTCAGTTACTACTCAAGTGATGATTTCTGTATCTAAACGAAAATTCAAACACGCAAAAGATAGAAATCGAATTAAACGCATAATGAGAGAAGCTTGGCGACTGAATAATTCAGAATTAAAAACTAAACTTTTAGAGCACCATATACAGTTGGCTATCGTTATGGTATATATGCCCGATTTTTTGCCGGACTTTGCTCAAATTCAAAACTCAGTTATTGGCTTTGTTGTTAAATATAAATTGCCAAAATAATAAATGAAATGGTTATTTATAGGTTTGGTACGAATTTATCAGAAGGTAATATCACCTTGGTTGCCTAATGCTTGTAGATACACTCCATCTTGCAGTGAATATGCTATTTTAGCAATTCAAAAAAGGGGAGTAATAGTGGGAAGCATAATTGGATTCTACAGAATACTTCGTTGTAATCCTTGGGGTGGCTGCGGAGATGACCCCGTACCTAGTAAAGGACTTCGATTCAAGGCAGAAAAAATTTGATTAGTAATAGGATAATATATTTATATTTGGTAACCTACCACAATGAGTAAAAAGCTTAAAAATATTGCAATTGCGCTGTTGCTAATTTCAGCACCCATTTTAACTGCATTTAAGACAGCAGATAATTATTTTGAAATTTCAAAAAATCTAGAAATATTTACATCTGTAGTTAATGAGATAAATGGATACTATGTAGAGAAAGTAGAGCCAGCTAAACTATTAAGGATTGGTATAGATGCTATGCTTAATTCTCTAGACCCATACACTAATTTCTACAGTGAAAGTGAAATAGAGGACTATAGATTTATGACAACAGGTCAATATGGTGGCATAGGAGCTACAATACAGCGTAAAGATGACTATGTGATGATAGCTGAACCATATGAAGGATTCCCCGCACAAAAGGCAGATGTACGTGGTGGCGATGTATTGTTAGAAATAGATGGTAAGTCAACTAAAGGGAAAAATACCGACGAGGTAAGTAAAATGCTAAAAGGTCAACCTAGTAGCGAAGTAAAACTTCTGATAAAAAGAGAAGGGGAAAAAAATACAATTGTTAAAGTTGTAAAAAGAGAAGAAATAAAAGTTAAAAATGTACCGTATTATGGTATGGTTACACCACAAGTGGGTTACATAAAATTTACTGGCTTTCGCCAACAAGCAAGTGATGAAGTAGCAACTGCATTGCAAAGTTTAAAACGTGACAATCCTAGTATAACAGGTGTAGTTTTTGATTTAAGAGGTAACCCAGGTGGACTACTAGACGAAGCCATTAAAACAGTAAATATATTTATAGATAAGGGTCAACTGGTGGTAGCAACTAAAGGTAAAGTAGAGGATTGGAATAAAAACTATAATACAGATCAAGAAGCACTAGATACCAAAATTCCAGTTGTAGTACTTATAGACGGAGGTTCAGCCTCAGCTGCAGAGATAGTTAGTGGATCATTGCAAGATTTAGACAGGGCAATCGTAGTGGGGTCTAACAGCTACGGTAAGGGGTTGGTACAAACAACTAGACCACTACCATACAATACTCAAATAAAGATTACCACAAGTAAATATTACATACCTAGTGGCAGATGTATTCAAGCTGTTGACTACGGTAAAAAAGATGAAAAAGGTAAGGCCTATAAGCTTCCAGATAGTTTGAAAACTGCATTTAAAACAAAAGCTGGCAGACAAGTATTTGACGGAACTGGTATTCACCCTGACGTAGATATAATTAGACCTGAATATAGTGATGTATTGATAAGTATTTATTCTAAACAATTCATATTCGACTATGCTACCATTTATAGAAGTAAACACGCCAGTATAGAAAACGCAAAAGAATTTAAATTGACTGATGCAGACTTTGACGATTTCTTGAAGTACTTAAATGACAAGGATTATCAGTACATTACTGAAACCGAAACGGAATTGACAAAATTAGAAACTAGTGCTAAAGATGAAAAGTACTATAATGCTGTGAAAGCAGAGATTGATTTGATTCATACCAAGCTAAAAACTGATAAAAAGAACGATGTAATAAAGCATAAGAAGGAAATAGTTGAGTTTTTAGAGGAGGAGATTGCCAGTCGTTATTATTATGCTGCTGGAAGAATTCAAGCCTCTTGGAAATATGATCCAGACGTAAAGGAAGCTTTATTGATATTAGCGGCTCCAGATAAATATAAAAAGATACTAACAGCTAGTAAGTAACCTAACTGGCACTAATTAAAATGCCTGGGCCTCAAAACTTGGGCATTTTTTTTTAATTGACCCAAGTAATACGTATAGTGATATTTTTGCAAATATGAGAATTTTATTAACTTTAATCTTATATATAGGGATTCAAGTGACTGCACTAAGCCAAGCTGTGTGGCAGGGAGATAGCCTGAGAATGAAGAAGGATCTTTACTATTTAGCTAGTGACAAACTAAATGGCAGATTGACAGGCACTAAATATGAAAGAAAGGCTGGAGACTACATTATAAAGCAGTATAAACAAGCAGGCCTAACCAGTTTAAGTAAAAACTTTAGACAAGAGTTCAAATTTTATTCAAAGTACGAATTGTCTAAAAAAAGTCACATATTAGGCGGAGGAATTTCATCTAATATGTCAATATTGGCGGATGCTTACCCCATAATATATAGTAGCAATGGTAGAATAGTAGGAAATTTAAGCAATAGTCAAAAGACTGACGATGAGCGTATAGTAAAATATACACTTACTAATACTAAGTCTAAAAGTACCAGTAAAGTGTATGTAATAAATCTACAAGATAATCCCCACGAAACTGCTAAGAAAACCTGGAGAGACTACTACAAGACTTTATCAAAAGAATCTTCATTAGTGAGTTTGGTAATATTTTATGGCAGTGATAAAGACTTAAGCTTGAAAGCATTTTCTCAATTTACATCAATAGATAGGACAGAGATGCCTATGATTATGGTAAGTGAATCAACTGCTTCTGAAATAGAAAAGGGGAACTACTCGATTGATATAAATATTGACCTAAAGCGGGAAAAAATTACTGCATCTAATATTGTTGGTTACATAGATAACTCCGCTGACAAGACCATTATAATTGGGGCACACTATGATCATTTGGGTGAAGATGAGTATCATAACAGCCTATACAGAGGCCCCGCTGAAATACACAATGGTGCAGATGACAATGCAAGTGGTACAGTATCGCTGATAGAAATAGCTAGAAATATAAAACTGTACGGCAGTAAGTCTGTAAACTATTTATTTATTGCATTTAGCGGGGAGGAATTAGGTCTATATGGTAGTAATTATTATGTAAATCATCCATTAATAAATAATAACAAGTTATTGGCTATGCTAAATATGGATATGGCGGGAAGGTTAAAGCCAGACAGAGAATTGGGCATATATGGTACAGGAACCAGTATCATTTGGGATAGCCTATTAAGCTTTACAAATCCCTATAACTTTAATATTAAGAAGAGTGCAAGCGGTATTGGTGCAAGTGATCATACCAGTTTTTACCTAAGTGATATCCCAGTTTTGCATTTTTTTACTGGATTTCATCAAGATTACCATAAACCAAGTGATGATGCTGAAAAGATAAACTACCCTGGAATGAATGATGTAGCTGCCTTTGTATACTTCATTTCGCAACAAATAGCAATAAATAAGTCTGTTCCATTTGCTAAAACTAAAGAGGAACTGAAACAAACACCAAGATTTAAAGTAACATTGGGCATAGTACCAGATTACTTTTGGGATAATGCTGGAATTAGGATAGACGGAATAAGCCCAGGGAAAGCTGCAGAAAAGGCCGGATTACTAAAGGGTGACGTAATAATGAAATTGGGTGATAATGCTGTTGGCGATATGCAGTTGTATATGGAGGCTCTAGGCAAGTTTAACCCAGGTGACAAAACGACGGTAAACATTATTCGGGGTACAGAAACCTTAGTTGTACCCATTCAGTTATAGTGCAGTTATCTAACATTTTACATATAGAGACTTCACATAGACAGGGTAGTGTTGCAATTACCCACGGTGCAGAAAGTTTCGAAATGATATGCTATGAAAATGATCACATAGCTAAGTTACCACAATTGATAGAGGAAGCTTTGCTTGAGTTGAGAATAAGCTTTAAAGAATTAGATGCCATAGCCGTAAGTTCTGGACCTGGAAGTTATACTGGCCTAAGGGTGGGTGTAGGCTTGGCTAAGGGTTATTCTTTAGCGTTAGGACTTCCTTTGATTGCTATTGAAACCCTGCAATGTATGGCTGAGCTAGAATATAAACTCCAAGGCTCTGACGGTATTTACATAAGTATGTTAGATGCAGGTAGGCTAGAGGTTTATCAGTCTATATATAGGCGAATTGCTGATGAATGGCAGTTAATACAAACATCTATTCCTGTTGATTATGATAATGAACAACATTACAACTTACTACAATCATTTGATAATGAGCAAGTAATAATATTTGGAAATGGCTGTGAAAAACTGAAAGTCAAACTAGAAACTTATCATATACAAGCCAGATTTAATTACAATAATCTACCGGCTGCGAATGCAATGATAAGCTTAGCTAGAGAAAAATACATTGTAGGTGAATTTGTAGATGTTGCCTATTTTGAACCAAGATATTTAAAAGAATTTACAGCAAGTAAGCCATCTAGAAAATGGGCAGACTTGTTAAAAAGAAGTTAGAAAATGACGATTAAAAGAATAGATATATCAGATTTAAAAGAATTATACTTGTCTGGTGCAGTAATCCTAGATACTCGCAATTCGCAAGAATTTTCAGATCAATTCATAAAAAATTCTTTAAGCATAGCAGATGGTATAGTACCTAATGGGCTAAAAAGTATGTTAGAGCTAGATCAAAAAATCGTATTACTCCACCACCTTAATCATAACATTGATTTAGCCATTAAGAAATTAGAGAAATATGAGTTTTCTAATGTCAGTCATTGTCAATATTCTGATTGGATTGAAGTAGAGCAGTTGAACTTGAGCTATGATGTTATAATAAGTATAACGACTGAGGAACTGGTGCTAGAGAAAAAATTTGGCACTCCTCACGTCATAGATATGAGAACACTAAATGAGTTTGAGGCAAATCATTTTAAAGATGCTGAGCACCTTAGCTTTAATACTTTGGTGTCACATAATGAAAATATTCCTGCTAAAGACATATATTATTTGTACGATTCAGACGGATATAGGTCTTTAAGCTTGATTAGTTATTTACGCAGAGCAGGATTACACAACCTATACCACGTGTTTGGAGGCTACAAACAATTAGTTATAGAAGGTGCAGAGTTGGAGTCTAGCCTCGATGGCACTAAGCCAGTGAACAATTAGAAATTTGGTATAGCGTCACCATTTACAGTGGTTATATGACTGTCAATTAGTTGATGTGAAGCGGCAACTATGCCATTTACATCAAACCCACATTGTGCATATTGCTCTTTGGGTTCGGAATGTTCAATATACTCGTCCGGTATTCCTAACCTAATCAATTCAAAATTATGATATTTATTTTCTGAAGCCCACTCTAATATCGCACTTCCAAATCCTCCTTGTACACAACCATCTTCTACTGTTATAAATCTATTGTGCGACTGAAAAGCCTCGTGTAATAATTCTGAGTCAAGAGGTTTAACAAACCTAAGGTCATATACAGATGCACTAATTTCTTGATGAATAAGTAAATCAGCTGCTGTCATTGCAAAATTTCCGACAGTACCAATACTCAGAATAGCAAGGTCTTTACCTGATTTTAGTTTTCTACCTTTACCTACTTTTATGGTTTCTAGTGGTGTTTTCCAATCTACCATCACACCATTTCCACGCGGGTATCTTATACTAAATGGCCCCATATTTGGTTGAGAGGCTGTACACATTAGGTTACGCAACTCTTGCTCATTCATTGGTGCAGATACAATCATATTTGGCAAACATCGCATATAGGCTAAGTCATATACACCGTGGTGCGTAGGTCCATCAGCACCTACTAGTCCGCCCCTATCCATACATAGCACTACGTTCAAATTTTGTATGCATACGTCGTGAATGACTTGGTCATAAGCGCGTTGCATAAATGTACTATAAATATTACAAAACGGAATATACCCCTCCGTTGCTAGTCCAGCGCTAAAAGTAACAGCGTGTTGCTCAGCAATTCCCACGTCGAATGCACGACTTGGAATTTCTCTCATCATTATGTTCATACTGCTACCACTGGGCATTGCAGGTGTAACTCCTACTATTTTCAGGTTAGATTTTGCCAACTCTACTAAAGTATGGCCAAATACATCTTGATATTTTGGTGGTTGTGGTGTGCTATTGCTTTGTTTTTTTATTTCACCAGTTAATTTGTCAAAAAGACCTGGGGCGTGCCAAATTGTTTGGTCCTTTTCTGCTAAATCATACCCTTTTCCTTTTATAGTTTTTAGGTGTAAAATTTTTGGACCGTTTATATCTTTTAAATCTTGAAATATTTTTACCAGTCTAATCACATCGTGACCATCACCCGGACCAAAATATCTGAAATTTAGACTTTCAAATAGATTACTTTGATTAAGTAATAATGTTTTTACGCTATCGCCGATTTTAGCAGCTATTTCACGCGCATTTTCTCCTATTTTTCCTATTTTACCTAGACCGTTCCATACATCGTCTTTAAACTTATTATAAGTAGATGAAGTAGTTACGTCAATTAAATAGTCCTTTAATGCCCCCACATTAGGATCTATACTCATACAATTGTCATTCAATATGACCAATATATTGGTATCAGAAACTCCTGCGTTATTTAAGCCCTCGAATGCCAAACCAGCAGTCATAGCACCATCACCAATTACAGCTATATGTTGCCTAAGTGTATCTCCACTCAATTTACTAGCAACTGCCATACCTAATGCAGCACTAATGCTAGTACTACTGTGTCCTACTCCAAATGTATCGTATTCACTTTCAGCTCTTTTTGGGAAAGGTGCGACACCGTCAAGGGTTCTGTTGGTGTAGAATTTATCACGTCTGCCTGTCAATATTTTGTGGCCATAAGCTTGATGGCCAACGTCCCAAACCAATCTGTCAAAAGGAGTATCATATACAAAGTGCAATGCTACAGTCAACTCAATTACACCCAAACTAGCGCCAAAATGCCCACCGTGTACTGAAACTATGTCTATAATGTATTGCCTCAATTCTTTACATACTTCTGGCAATTGTTCTATTGACAACTGTTTTAAGTCTGCTGGGCTATTTATACCCGCTAATAATGGTCCGGGTTTATGGGTAATTGACATCAATATTTTCCGCCTGTATATGTACTAATAATTAAAGTAACTAACTATCAAAAATAAGTAATAAAATAATCCAAATAGTAAGTACCTTATTAAATGCAAAGGTAAATCTATAACATTAGCTTTGTTTTATTGTTTCAAATTTTCAGAATTCTGTGCTAATAAATGTACATACGCAATTTGAGTCTATCTCTGTCGATTTAAGAGAAGAATTTCATCCTAATATAAGTGTTAAAAAATACAGTGCAGATTACCTTGCACACCTTAATGCTTGCTTTACTTTAATGCAAGATTGGTACACTGGTCAACCTCTATTTGCTAAAAGTAGTGGCTCAACAGGAAAACCAAAAATTATTGAATTATTAAGGGAAAAACTACTTATTAGTGTGCAACATAGTACTATAGCATTTCAATTAAGTGGAGCAGAATTATTTATAGTGGCTATGCCTGTTGATTACATAGCTGGAAAGCTACAGTTAATTAGGGCATTAACACTTGGAGCAGATGTTTACATTCTTCCACCTTCGTTGGTTGAAATTCGTCCATTAGACACAGAGAAGCTAAACTTTATCGCATTAACACCTAGCCAGCTATGTAAAGTATTAAATCGGAATTTGAAAAATGAATTGAATTTTTTAAATCATTCTAAGGCAATTATTATTGGTGGAGCAGCCCTAAGTACAGAGCAATTTACACAGATTCAAAAACAATTGAATTGTCCAGTCTATCATACTTACGGTATGACAGAAACCTACACCCATATAGCTATAAAAGAAATATTGCCAATAGCTGATGAGCACTATTATGTTTTAAATGGAGTTGAAATTGCAGTAAATGATCAACATCAACTAATGATTAACTCTGCCATAACAAACAATGTATGGCTAGTTACTAATGATGTGGTTGAATTATCTGGAGTAAATAAATTTAAGGTTCTTTACAGGATAGATTCTGTAATTAACTCGGGTGGAGTAAAGTTATTTCCACAACAAATAGAGGAAGAAATAAATAAAATAATACTAGACAATGGTCTAAATGTTACTGAGTTTTATATAAGTAGCATTTCAGACGACAAACTAGGGGAGCAAGCTGTATTTGTCTATTTAGAACAAGATAAAATTGAAGTCCAAAAATTGATTGAATTAATAACTTATCATAGTTTTCTGCAGAAATATGCTAGACCAAGGCATTTTATTAAAGTTTCTTCATTTCCTAAAACAGAAACTATGAAGATTAATCGCTTGGCTTTAAATAAGCAAATTTGTATGCTTTAGCTTTTTTGATTTTTTAAATCATCACGTATCGTAGTATCGTAGAAACCAAGTAGAGCTTTTGGCACATTATTTCTATCATAGGGTACTACATTGCTGGAATGCGTAAATAAGATCTGAAGTTCTTTAAATTCTGTTTGGTATTGAGTAATTGAAACTTTATCATTTAAAATTATGACATTTTCTCGGTTATTTTCACCAGCAAAACAGGTCAGATTGTGTGACGTAATCAATACTGCACTATCATCTACAACTATGAATTTATAATGTAAATTATTTGGTGAATTACAGAAATGCAAATTGCCCCCTAATTCAATATAAGTATTCCAATTTAATGCATTTTCGTGATTGTTCAAATAGTCGTATCTGGTAACAATGCAAACTTTTACACCATTTTGAAGTTTCTGCAGAAGTAAGTCAAATATTTCTTTATCTGTTAACCACGATACGGCTGTAAGCAATTGATTGCTTGCTTTGCTAATTTCTGCGATGATGATTTCTTTAACTTTTCCGAATTGAATATTCATTTATGCTATTTTTCTTTGGTTATAATGTAGGCTGTGCTTTCATCTTCACGTGCAATAGGCAACATTTTTAATTGGAAATTACTGCAAGTTTTTCTCAATGTTTTATCATCTATGTACAACCAAGGAAATATTTCCCCGATGTAGTCTTCGTAAATCATTTGATAATTTACTTCTCCCAAGTTTTTATTTTTCAGTCTAGGTAGAGTAGTTTTTTGTGCTGGCATAGACTTAACATAGCTAATGTCTGTACTATCGCAAATAATTCTGCCCCCATCATTTAACGATTCTGTCAAATGAAATAGAAGTGTATCAAGCCCCTTAATACTGCCTGCAATACCTAACCCATTCATACAAATAAGTATAGAGTCAAACTTTTGTGGTAGCGGTTCCTTCATTATATCAATTTGTGATGCGTTTTTTACTCCGCGAGCTTTCATTACTTCTACACAATCAAAGGATATGTCAAACCCATACACTTTATATCCTTTGCTCTGTAAAAATAGGGAATGGGAACCGCTACCTGCACCTAAATCTGCTACTATTCCTACGCAAGACTTAATCATAGCAAGAGACAGTGGCGTAAATTGAGACGGACCTGTATAAAACGATGCCACACTAACAAATCTATCTCCCTCTATGTCACTTTTAGTTAGCAACTTACCTTGAGAATGACCGTGATTGAAATCTGTAAGTGCCTTGCCTAGCGGAAACCAAGCAGAACAATTAGGTGTCTGAACCTTAGCATCTTGAGAAAAAAATGGCTGCATATTAGAATCGAACTATTTTTTTTGTGCCGGCTTTTTAATTTGTGCCTTTTTTGGTACAGGTTTGGTAGATTTCTTCTTAATAGGTGATTTTGATTTAGGTCTAGGTCCATAAACTAAAGTCATTACGTAAAAGCCACCTGTTGGTACTAGCTTGCCAGAATTGCTTATGCTAATAGTCTGTATAGTACCATTATCTTGATCAAATATATAGGTCTTTTTTAGCACGGCCTTACCGCTGTTAGCAATGCTATCTAGGAAATATGAGGTCCATTCATAATCGAAAGGCACATCTGATCTTGACAAACCAAATAGCAGGTTGCTTCCTTGGGTAAACCAGTATTTTGCATCGTTTGGTTCTGCATCAAATCTGCTTGCCCTAACGGTATATATTAATTTATATTCTTTACATCCAGTATGTTCTATTAGTATTGAATCACCTAGAAACATCGTCAGATACTCATAACCTTGCTTGCCTCTTAGTTCAAATTTCTGGGTTCTAACGTTTGGGTTTTGCGTCATTACAGATGCCTCTGGTTTCCGCCTAATGCAATTGGTATCTATTTGTGCAGTAGTATATAATGAAGAAAGTGTTGCCACTATGATAAGTAGGTACCTTTTTATCAATTTTATTTTAAAGTTTATAAGTTGTCGTTGCATTTTATTATAAATTTTTGGTATTAATTAAAGAATATCCATCTGAGTCCAAGCCTAAAAGTACGGGGATACATTGGGTACTTGTCAAGCAATAAATACTTTGAGCCTATTAAACCAGCATTAATATGTTCAATCTTAGCGAATATAAAAAAACGTTTAACTTTAAGTGTGGCAAAGAAGTCTATGTAGGGATAATTTCCCAATACATAACCTCCATTTAAGACTGTAAATTGTGCATTTACAGGTGAAAATCCTCTTCCTACAGTGGCACTAGTATAGTTTACGTCTAGACCAATTCTGCCATCAATTGCATTGTTTTTTAATGCTAATACTCGTAGAGGTACTCCCTGTAAGTAAACAGAAATTAATGAGGTAAAATTAGGTAATGCGATTAAGTTTTTCTGGTCGTTTAACTGGTAACTTAAGTCAAATTCGGCGTGTGCCTTTTTGTATTTATAGTGCCCCAGCACATTTAAACGAACATAGTTCAATGCTGGAATTTGCATTGGTTCACCCTTTTCATTGAAATAGATATAATTATCTGTTCTGTTCAAATAAAGTTTCGTACTTAAGGGAAATTTTTTGGTGATGACATATTCTAGTGCTGCTGACTGATGCAGTTGAGATGAAAAACTGTTGCTATAACTTAATCTATTGAAATTCAAATGTTGTTGCAGTAATGAAGGTCTGTTTTTTTGAGTGGTGAACAATAGATTAATTCTCTTTACTATTAACAAATTAGCGCCGAGTACGTAGTCACTAGCATTATATCCCAGTAAGTAATAGCTACCATTTACGTTAATAAGTTTATTTTTTAGACTTAGGTTAGCTGCCAAATTATAATCAGTATTGTTTACAGCATTCTCAGTGTATTTTATATAATCGTATTGCACGCCTGCTTCTAAATTCGCAAAACTTATTTTGCTCAGTGAATCGTTTAAAATACCTAATACCACTGCATTGCTATAGGTATATGATTTATTTCTATCAAAACTAACAAAAGTGTCTTTGTTTGTTATATTAAAGAAATAGTAATCATTGCCTTTGTCCCTGTATATGTACCTATTTTGCCATAATTGAAATTTATGTTTTAGGTAAAATTTAGACACAATTATATATTTCGCAACAGAGTCAGAATCGTGATTAACTCTTTGTTTTTTGCCGAAATTTATCTGCTGTGAGACAGCGTGTTCTTGCTCAGAATATGATTGTCTAGCCGAATCTAAATTTACTGGATTACCGACTCTACCTGCATAAGATCTATTTAAATAGTCGGCTATGTCGGTAATTCCTCCGTTATATTGAAACTGAATATTATTGTTATTTAGCGTAAGCTCTACGTAATATCTGTTATTTGGACTTCTATACCAAGTGTTTAGGCTTATTCCCTTGATTGAAGGCAGTTGATGATCAAATAAACCTTCAGATACAAAAAAACGATTATAATGTAAGCTAAAATTCCAGTTTGGCAGTATGTTTTGCGCATACTTGGCATCTAGTTTTTGTAGCCCTTGACCTCCCTGTATAAAGTAAAAGTCAGCATAAGGATTTTGAGTGTTATACACCTTAATATTTGATAAATTTAGGATGAAGGGATTCCATTGTTCAAAGCCCAGTCTAAAGCCCGGTCTAACAATTGAGTGATAATGCAGATTGAAACTTGGGCTGCCAGGAATTCCTAAGTTGTGTGTGTAGCTTGTATCAAATCGTTGCAAGTGGCTCAGATTTGTATCAGGCGCAAAATAGTCTATGCCATTAGCAATTTTAAATAGTGTTTTACCATTAGGTACTGCTATAAAACTATCTGCAATGGATGGGATATGATCATTAGAATCTAATACCTGACATATGGCAACTTCGCTGAACCCAAGTCCTAGTATTAGGGCAAAAGTCAATCGATAGATTAGTTTACTGATGGGGTTTATTAAATACAAAAACGACTAAATATAGTGGGCGAAATTAAATTGACACAGCCATTAATTTACTCCATTCAAATACTTTACACTTAACTAGTAACAATTATACTAGTCTAAATATTTTTTCTATTGTATTTCTGTTTCAAACATTGTGCCTCCTAGATTAACCTTTGCCTTATTGTCACAATAACTATTACCAAAGTTTAAAGTCTGTTCCGGAAGTGAGCCATTTAGGAATTCTATATGTCCTTTAGTTGTCCATTTGCAGGCATCAGCTAGCTGTAATTTAATAGAAGAATATAAAGCTATCATTTAGAGATATTTCCACTAGTCCACTTCTAGTTCTTCCATCAATACCTACACAGCCATCATTAAAATATAGTTTTATTTTTTTCGGATTACTAACATAGTCAATAATTAATTCTGGAAAGAATTTAGTAGTGCAAGGTCTGCATTATTTTTCCCCAAACCTAGATGCTGAGTTACAATATGGTTAGTTAATT
>JAWXCF010000103.1:0-3579 GCA_034440515.1 Bacteroidota bacterium | reverse complement strand
CTATATTGCAATATTACGATATATAACTATATTTAAATATAATTAGTTGAAATAATCCATATGAATCCATAACCATAGCCGATATATCAGTAAATAGAAGTGGTTTTCCAATTAACAGCATTAGTTGTGACAAAGATGTTTTGCGGAATATAGAATTAAATAATTCAGAAGAAAAATACCAGCAGCATATAATTAGTGTTTTAATTGAGTCACTTAATTCATTAGGAAAATCAGAAATGGAATTTGTGATTGGTAATGAAATAGCAAAACTCAAATTAGTGCACAATCCTTTATAGAACGAAACCTAATAAAATTTCTAACTCTATTCAATGTAGAGGAATATCAAAAATTATCGCCAATTCTTGGCATCATTGTGATGATAATGACTTACAAAATAGAATAGCAAATTCTTTTTTTAATAGGAGTGGAAAACATTCTTGGTAAAAGTAACTCTACCTCAAGTAATTCCCATCTTTCCATTCTACCTTTTGTGTTTCCAGCGCTTGTGGCTCCACAGCCATTGGCTTGGGCTTTCGTGGATTATTTGCTCTAGTTTTTGCGCGTATCGAGTCATAATTTCTTCGTCTGTTTTGGCTTGACCTGCGGCGAATAGTTTCTCAAATCGCAACTCATATTTGCCCAAACTTACTCTGTGTGCGTATGCAAAATAGACGGGTAAGTTTAGTTTTCTAGCCATTTTGCCTGGCCCTGTAAAGAAGGGTGTATCTTGATTTAGAAACGGAATCCAAGTACCAATCTTATGGCGTTGTGGGGTTTGATCGGCAGCCAAACAACTTATGGGTCTACTGGTGGCATCTTCTATCAGGTGGCGATAAACCATTTGCATAAATATCAATTTATTGCCAGTACGTTCCCGTATTCCCTTCATCACATCATCATTTTTCGCTAGGTTTAAATATACAATGTGTACTGGTCTTGGCCTAAACTGTAAGCCGATAGACATACCCACCCACTCCCAATTGCCTACGTGGCAACTAAGCATAATGACACTGGTCGGTTCATTTTTTATCTGGCTGATAACTAGAGAGTCTGGCGAAACATAGCATCTGCGCCTAAGTTCAGCATCGCTAATGCTGTATGCCTTAATGGTCTCTACAAATATTTCCGATAGGTATTTATAGAAACCCATTTTGTATTGCCTTAGGGTTTTGGCATCAACATTTGGGAAAGAATTACTAAGGTTAGTTTCTATTACTTGCTTGCGATATTGAATGACATAGCTAAGCGCAAAATAGATGAGCCTGGCAAAGCCATACAAGATAAACAGGGGCAACCTGCTGAACATCGAAAGGAGAAATCGCAGCATTTACAATTAAAACTATGGACGAGCAATGATAATACATTTTTATAGGTATGCCTAAATATGTATCTCGTTGTTTACTTTGCGATTTAAATGATGATAATCCAACCTGATTATAACATAGAGTTGCACTATATGCCCAGCACAGCCTATGTATACGCAGTAACTCATTTCCGTAGCATTATTAGCATTCACCCCAATCTACATCTCAGCAGGCAAAGCTTTAGAAATCGCTGTGAGATAGCTAGTAGTCAGGGCAAGCAAAACCTGATAATCCCAATATTAGACAGCAGAAAAGCAGTCCCTATGGCTGATGTACAGATAGATACCCGCTATAATTGGGCGCAAACCCATTTTCAAGCTATTAAAAGTGCCTATGGCAGGTCGCCCTATTGGATTCACTATTGCGATGGTTTACAGGAATTGTATAAAGACTTAGCTAAAGTTGAGTCACTGCTTAAGATAAATATACTTTGCCTAAACTGGGCGATGAAACTCTTGGGCTTAGAACTTGTACTATTCCGGTCTGAAGAGTTAAATAAAGATTTGGTTGATTATTTTCATCCCAAAAAGGATGCACCCAGTGTAATATTAGCTGAATCTATAATTTACAAACCTTACCCACAATGCTTTATTGACAGGTATCCGTTTATACCTAATTTATCTATACTAGATGCGATTATGAATTTGGGTAAAAACTGGACCAGATGTATTGAAATTCAGACAGTTTAGGGCTTAATAATTAATTCTATGACTAGCGGTTTATTGTCATCAGCATTAAAGTTTTGTTCACAAGCAGCTAATATCATATCATCATCATAATTATCTACTTGTATGGCAACATAATCTGCCTGACTGTGAGCAGCCCAATGGTTAAATCTATAGTTATGTGCATTTACAAAGTAGGTATCTAAAATGCTCTGACTACTTACGGTATTTACTTTCTCAAATATTCGCCCGCCACCATCATTTACAATGATTAATACAAAGAATTTGCCTGCACTCAATAGTGCATTGCTATCATATAGTGCCGCTTGATCGCCCACAATACAAATACAACCTTTAGCTCTAGAATAATATTGCCCTACTGCTGTAGATATACTTCCATCTATGCCACTGGTTCCTCTATTGCTATATACTTTAGCCTTGGGTTGAATGTCGGCTAGGAACTTAGAGAAGCTGCGAACCAATGAACTGTTACCTATGTGAATGTTGTTGATGGCCGTTAATGAGTGGCTATATTGTAATATTTTGCTAATACAAGCCCAAGTTTCGTCTAGCCCAATGCTGGTATCGTTTAAATACTTTTCATTTACACGCAGCCAAGCCTCATTATACCCTTGAGTAATTGGGTGAATTTTTCCCTCTGCGCTCAGGGGTAGGGTTATTTCGTCTATCTGGTTTAGGTCTATCAGTTTTAGGTAGGCATTAAAGGTATTATGAACCTCTTCTGGTTGACCAAAATGATATTGGGTAATTGGTGCTAGATTATTATCAATTCTGGTCCGATTAATACCTTTTAGCCAATTCTTTAGCTTTTTACTGATGTAGTTTTTACCGATAGTAATAATGGCCTCAGGTTCTATAAATTCAGCAACTGGAATCTGCTCAAACGTGGAAATAATTGGTATAATACTTTCTAGTGAGGCAAAATCAACCCCTAGTATGGCTGGTATGCTTTCATTTAGAGGAATTTTCTTAGCATTTACCACATCCCCTATTAGCAATAGAACTTTATGCTCTGGTATTTCTAATTTCTTGGTGTTAATATCAAAATAGTATTCATTTAAGATGATAAAACTATGAGGAATAACTCGCTCTATGTTTTCTATGTATAGTGGTTCTCGTAGTGGGACATTTAGATGAATAGGTCCTGCAACTCCTTGCATTGACAGGTAGTTACTTTCACTTATTATTCTGTTTATATAGTTCAGTTGATGTGGGCCGTAATCCTCTGGCAGATTGTGAAAATACTTCACGTGCTTGCCATACATTTCATATTGAAATATGGTTTGATTATCAGCCTGACCAATACTACTAGCTGGTCTATCTGCTGTGATTACTATTAGTGGTGCTGCAGATAGATATGCCTCTGCAATAGCTGGTGCAAAGTTTAATCCTGCCGTCCCACTAGTACAAATCAATATGCTTGGTTTGCCAGTTGCCTTTGCCATTCCCAATGCTTGAAATGCAGCGCTACGCTCGTCTAATACAACCCTACATAAGTCTGGACATATTTGTGCAAATGACAAAGTAAT
>JAWXCF010000102.1:0-9881 GCA_034440515.1 Bacteroidota bacterium | reverse complement strand
TATTATTAAAAAAATAACTTATAGATGACTTATATAGAAAGTTTGTAGCCGGACGACATATTTACGTCATTTCTTTAAAATTATTATCTAGAAATCTTACTTAGAATATGTCAATTTATTTTTACTATTTCTAACGAACTTTACATAAATACATAATCAACTATCCAAATTCACAATACCTAACTTCGTGCTATGGCTCAGATATTAATAGAAGGTGATAAGGTTGCATTTTTAAATGAAAACTTAAAAGGGGTGGTAGTCCGCAGAATAGCAGATGATAGAGTTATGGTAGAGACAGAAGATGGGTTTGAAATACCAATGATGATTAGTGAGTTAGTACTGATAGAGAGAGATAAAAATGAGGCCTTGCCTAACTCAGCTACACCGCAATCATCGGCTAAAAATGAAGTTAGAATTACAGATTGTGCAGAACTATTGATTGGTGTAAAACCCAACAAAATGATGGAAGATGTGGTGAATAGAGCAATTGCAAATCATTCTCCCAATCCCATATTATTCACCGTTAACATTTGCGTAAATGCTAAATGGAATACTCTAAGTCAAGGTAGTATAATGCCCAATGAATGGGTTAAGATAGATGAATTTCTTGTGTCTAAGCTAGATGAATTCAAGCAGTTGAATATATCTTATTTGAAAATACAAAAGGCAGAGGATGAGTTGCAAATACCTACCCAATCTAATGTGGTGCTAAAACCTGTTAAACTATTGGCTAGTACAGAAATACTATCTGAACTGGGAATGCCGGGAATAAGAATTGCCATAAGAAACCCAAGTAAGACTGAAACTAGCCCAGTAATAGGCAAAGTTGAGGTAGAAAAAGACGAAAAAGTAACTGACGTGATTGATTTACACGCAGAGGCACTAGACATAGAAACTAGGGGGTTAAGTAATCATACTATTTTAACCAAACAGCTACACCACGCTGAATTATGTATATTCAAGGCAGTAAAGGAAAAGAAGCAAAAACTGGTGTTAATACACGGCATCGGAACAGGGAAACTAAAAGCCTCACTATACGAATTATTAGCTGAACAGCCTGATGTACACCAATATGATGAGGCAGATGTGAGTAAATATGGCTATGGTGCTGTTGCCTTATACTTTAAATATCATTAATTTGCCAAGCTAAAGACTAATTTCATATAGATAATGGGTAACACACTGCATTAGAGATTTTAGATTTTTTAAGACAATTATGGCATCAATAGGTATTATACTGAAAAATGGGCTTGAAGCCAGTAGAAGAATAAAGTTACCAAGACAAAGAGACCCTTGGTTAAATCAACAGAAGGTTTTATTTAAACTATTGCAACGTGCAGAGCTAACTACTTTTGGTACTGAGTATGGTTTTGAGGAAATATTGAGGAGTCATAATCGGGTAGAGGAGTTCAGGGCTAGAGTGCCTATTCATACCTATGAAACTATGATGCGCTGGTGGCAAATGACTGTACAAGGTGAAGATGGCGTATGTTGGCCTGGTAAGGTTGAGTATTTTGCATTGAGTTCTGGTACCAGCAGTGGCAGCAGCAAATACATACCAGTAACAAGGGCTATGTTAAGAGCTATGCAACGTAGCAGTATGAAGCAGATATATAGTTTGGCATATTGCAATTTGCCCGATGAATTCTACGAGAAAAACATTCTGATGCTGGGGGGAAGTACCAATTTAGAATACAATGGAATATTTTATGCTGGCGATTTAAGTGGTATAACCACAGGTAGATTGCCGTTTTGGTTTCAGCCATTTTATAAACCCGGCAAGGGCATTTCAGCCACTAAAAATTGGCAAGAGAAATTAGAAATCATAACTAGAGAAGCACACAATTGGGATGTTGGTGCCATAGTAGGTGTGCCCAGCTGGTTTCAAATACTTATGGAGCGTATTATTGCCCACCACGGTGTGAATAATATACACGATATATGGCCTAATTTACAAGTATTTGTACACGGAGGCGTAGCATTTGAACCTTATAAAAAGGGATTTGAACCACTATTGGGCAAGCCATTAATATATTTAGAAACTTATCTGGCTAGTGAGGGTTTTATTGCGTATCAAAGTAATCCTGAGGCTGAGGGAATGAGACTGTTGGTTAAAAACGGAATATTCTTTGAGTTTATTCCCTTTAACAATAAAAACATAGATGCAGATGGTAATGCTGTAGCTGGTTGTGATATTTTAACTTTAAATAAAGTAGTGCTGGGAACAGAGTATGTATTGGTAATGAGTACTGTAAGTGGTGCTTGGCGTTACATTATCGGCGATGTGATTCAGTTTACTGACGTCCTAAAATATGAAATGATAATTAAGGGCAGAACCAAGCATTTTCTAAGTTTAGTTGGGGAGCATCTTAGCGTAGATAATATGAATAAGGCTATTGAATTAGCCAGTAAAGAGCTCAACATCGGTATTAGAGAATTTGCCGTAGCAGGTGTAAATAGCGGGACACTATTTGCGCACCATTGGTACGTAAGTGTATCTGAATTAATAGATGCAGAGCAATTAGCTAAAGTATTAGATGCAAAAATATCTCAATTAAATGATGACTATGCAGTAGAGCGCCAACACGCTTTGCATAAGATTGTTGTTGACATAGTACCCAACGAGCACTTTATGGGTTGGTTGAAAAATGAAGGTAAAGAAGGTGCACAAATTAAGTTTCCTAGAGTGCTAAAAGATAAACAAATTGATAGCTTTGAGAACTTTTTGGTAGGTAAAGGGGTCAAGATAACTCCCTCTTCTTTCTTGTAGTATGAATGAAATTTGGCAAGCTTTATTATTTGGTGCTGGTTATGGATTAGCAATGAGCATTCTTATTGGTCCGGTCTTTTTTTTGTTAATTCAAATTAGTATAGAAAAAGGATTTTTTCCTGCTATGAGTTTTGCATTTGGTATAGTTAGCAGCGACATTATAATATTTACGCTAGCCTGGGCAGGTATAGCTGCCTTAGGCAGTGGAGAACTACTTACAGAAATATTTGAATTAGCTGGTGGTGCCTTGCTATTTTTCTTTGGTATTATTCTGGTGATAAAAAAGGCTGAAGAACCACCCACACCTGCTAGTATTCACGATAAAATTGAGCACGATCACAGAAAACTATGGATAAGAGGCCTAGCCGTAAATAGTTTGAATCCCGGCGCTTACATTTACTGGATTAGTGTAAATACTGCTAGTACTAAAATAATAGGCGATAGCCGATTGATGTTTGGCGTAATGTTGGTGGCTTGTATGGGAATGATATTTGGTACAGATTTACTTAAAGCCATTGCAGCCAACTCTCTTCAACACCTGATGACTAAAAAATTTATGGTATGGTTTAATCGTGTTTCTGGAATCATATTGATAGTTTTTGGTATAATTCATTTTTACAAAGGATTAACTATGTTTTTAGCAAATTATCGTCAATTTTAATGTCTTATTTAGTTAAACTCCTAATTATCCTAATTATCTCATTTGCTGTAACAGCTTGCGATGATGCTAGCTATAACCCTAGACGGCATTCTTATCCTGAGATTCCTTTACCAAAACATAGTTATAGTGAATTCAAGCCGAACTGCCCTTTTCAGTTTGAAGTTCCAAAATATGCTAAGGTCGCAGCCGACACCCAGCCAGGCAGTGAACCCTGTTGGTATAATATAGAATTTACAGACTATAAAGCTACTCTGTATCTAAGTTATAAGCCTGCAAGTAGTTTTAAATCATTGCGAGAAATGACAGATGATGCACACATATTTGCCAGCAAACACTATGTAAAGGCAGATGACATAGTAGATAGTCCCTACAGAATTCGAAGAGACCTAATGGGCGTTTACTTTAACATAGAGGGTAGTACAGCATCTGGGCTACAATTTTTTGCTACGGATAGTAACAAACATTACCTACGTGGTGCCTTATACTTTAACAATAAACCAAATCCTGATAGTGTTGCACCAGTATTTCAATTTCTAAAAGAAGACATAAATCATATGTTATCCACGATAGTGTGGAAAAATTAATTTAATGATATATTAAACTTTTCTTCATCTCGAATCGTCCTTACATTATCAATATCGACCGATTGATGCTTTGGTTAAATTAATAGCCTTAGAAAATGAAACGCTATATATGTTTAATTTATTTACAATAATGCTGGCCACAATATTTAACTGGGTAGTAAGTTTTTTGTATTTTTTTACAAAGGCTTCATCGAGAGAGCAATTGGTAGGTAGATGGAAATCATTTAGCAAGTCTAAAACACAAGAAATAATTGAGTTTAATGAGAATGGTATAGCTTGGTTGGACGGGAAAACATACAAATATGTCATAGAAAATGACTGGGTTAGTTTATATGATTCTTCACAAAAAAAAGTTATGAACTTTCAATTCGCACTAAATAGAAACAGATTGAATCTATTTGACACTGACAGTCAAAGATTTAATTTTAAGAAATCTATCAGCAGACCCCTAAATATAGGTTCAGACTTCTATGTAGGTGATAAGGCTAAATATTTTGCCTTTCTAAATGCTAAAACACCTAATCCAGCCTAAATCTTAGAAATTCCTAAATACCAATTGAAAAAAATCGTTTTTATTTTAACTCACATTTTATTTTCATTTTAGTATTCTGGTAGCTTTTTTATTTTAGTACTTTGCTGTCAGATATCAATCTAGTGAGTACCGATTCTAACTCTTTTATATTACTTAGTCAACCTTTGCATCAATTAAGAGGAATTTCTCTGGATAAAGCTGCCTTATTGCAGACTGAATTGGGAATATATACTATAGAGAACCTCATTTTTCATTTTCCACACAGATACGTAGATAAGTCTGAAATATATACCATTTCTCAACTGCAAGATGATATGCCTAGTTGTCAAATAAAGGGTAAACTAGGAGTATTTCAAACTGTAAATTCTAAAAGTAGAATTAGCCGAATGACGGCAAAATTTACTGACGTAACGGGTGTGATGGACTTGGTTTGGTTTAAAAATATTCGAGGAGTAGAGCGTGCCTATACCGTTGGTGCAGAATATATTGCATTTGGTAATGTAAAAAAGTTCGGCAGATATTTTAGTATTGTTCATCCGGAAATGGAGCAGGTAAAAAGTGAAACTTTTGCTGCGCAATCTGGACAAATGAGCAGTGTCTATAGTCTTACCGAGAAAATGCGAAAACGATATGTAGATAGTAAAGCAATAGGCCGAATGGTAAATGAAGCGCTATATGCTGTTGCTAATCAAATAAAAGAAATATTGCCAGATGCCTTAATTCATAAGTATAGACTTATGGACAGGCAATCTGCCATACTACAAATTCATCAGCCTAAGGATATTAGCTATGCTAATGATGCCAAAAGGAGACTAAAGTTTGAAGAATTATTTATTATACAGCTGTCACTGTTAGTAAGTAAACAACTTAGGCAACAATCCTATGCTGGACATATATTCGATAAGGTCGGTCCTCATTTTGTTGATTTCTACGAGAATCACCTTCCTTTTAAGTTGACCAATGCTCAAAAGCGTGTGTTAAAGGAAATTAGAATAGATATGCGCACTGGAAAGCAAATGAACCGCTTGCTGCAAGGTGATGTAGGTAGTGGTAAAACGATTGTCGCCATATTAAGTATGCTATTAGCTGTAGATAATGGAAAACAAGCAATAATGATGGCACCCACTGAAATACTGGCTACACAGCACTTTAACAGCATATTCAAATACTTACAGCCTCTTGGTCTAAATGTACGAAAGCTGACTGGTAGTACTAAAAAATCAGAGCGCAATAAACTAAACGAAGACTTAACTATGGGTACGCTACACATAATGGTAGGTACGCACGCATTATTAGAAGATTGGGTTGCCTTCCCAGACTTAGGGATTGCCATTATAGATGAGCAACATAGGTTTGGCGTGGCACAACGTGCAAGGCTTTGGGCTAAGAATGTTACACCGCCCCATATGTTGGTGATGACAGCAACACCAATTCCCCGTACATTAGCTATGACTTTATATGGCGACCTAGATACCAGTGTATTAGACGAATTGCCACCTGGCAGAAAACCCATTCAGACTATGCATTACTTTGAGAACTTTAGGCTAAAGACACTTCAGTTTATGAGAGATCAGATAGCTGAGGGTAGGCAGGTATATGTGGTTTATCCGCTAATAGAGGAAAGTGAGGCTATGGATTATATGAATCTAAATGAAGGATATGATGCCATATTGAGTGAATTTCCCAGGCCAAAGTACCAAATTAGCATTGTACACGGTAAACAAGATGCCACTGCTAAAGAGGCAGAAATGCAGCGATTTAAAAAAGGTGAAACTCAAATAATGGTGAGTACTACTGTGATAGAAGTAGGGGTAGATGTACCAAATGCTAGTGTAATGATTATAGAAAGTGCTGAGCGATTTGGATTAAGTCAACTACACCAATTGCGTGGTAGAGTAGGGCGAGGTGCTAGTCAAAGCTTTTGCATATTGATGACGGGATATAAACTAAGCGCCGATGCCAAAATAAGGCTAGAAACTATGTGTAGAACAAATGATGGATTTGAGCTAAGCGAAGTTGACTTACAATTGCGAGGACCAGGAGATTTAGCCGGTACTAAACAAAGCGGAATATTAGAATTAAAACTAGCTAATTTGTCCCAAGATCAAGCCATTTTGACTGCTGCAAGAGAATCAGCATTAGAAATTTTAAATATTGATCCCGAACTACAATTACCTGAACACAAACAATTAAATAAGTTGGTAGAAAAGGGAAAATTAAATAAAGATGGTCTCCACTGGAGTATAATTAGCTAACCTATAAAGTTTTTGGTGCTTTTTTTGATATTATATAATTTATATTTTACTTATAATGAAATCTCTTAGATCCATATTACTACTAATAATTTTCTCATTTATCTCTGTAGCTTCTTTTGCCCAATATGATGGTGAAGTTGACGAGCAAGGCAAAACATATTACGATAAAGCGAAAACTAAGGTAAAGGAAATATTTGAGACTAAAAATGTCATCAGCATTGACCCAATGAATAAAGACGCTGGCGATAAAGCAGTCAAAAGTGGCTTGTATTTTATGTATTATGAGAATGGCAAGCTAAAAATTGAAGGCCACTATAAAAACAATAAGAAAGATGGCGAGTGGAAATACTTCGATATAAATAAAAAAGTAACAAAAACAGAGAAGTATGCAAACGGCCAATTGGTCGAGTAATTGTTATTAGTTTTTTTTACTAAACTACTGAAATATGAAAATGCCCTTAAAAGGGCATTTTTTAGTTAAAGCTAAGTTTGTTTCTTTGCAAATAATACTTCCATATGAACATTACCAATAAATATATAGCTAAACTATTGATGCAAATGTCAGCATTAATGGAAGTGGCAAATCAAAATCCGTTTGCGATAAGGAGTTATGAAAATGCAGCAAGTGCTATTAGAAATTCTCAGGTACAGTTAAGCACACTTCAGGCAACGGAATTAGCAGAAATGCGTGGTATTGGGAAAAGTATGGTGGGTCATATAACTGAAATATTAGAAACTGGAAGTTTTACTAATTTTGAAAACTTAAAAGCATTAGTGCCCATATCATTACTTGAGTTAAGCAAAATAAAAGGATTGACAGGCAAAAGAATACAAGCGCTGAGATCTGAATTGCAAATTGAATCAATAGAGCAGTTTCAGGCTAAATTATTGGCTGGAGAGATAGCAACTGTTAAAGGATTCGGAGTTAAAACATCACAGCAGTTATCTACAGCACTTAATTTCTACAAAGAAAATTTGGGTTATATTAGAATTGATCAAGGACAAATCTTAGCCAGTCAAATAGTTAATATACTGCAGGCAGAATTTAAAAATATTGACGTAATTCCAGTAGGGGCAATAGCTAGAAAAGATGCTACTTTAAATAAACTTGAGTTTTTAATTTCTAACTCGGAACTAAACATTTTAGAATCTATATGTTCGTGTTTAGAGTCAATATTAGACCAAGCTGAAAATGGCGAATTTTACCACGCTGAATATGAGATCCTAGTCAAGTTTCATACCTGCACCAAATCAAATAAAGGTACAAGTTTAGTTCAATTAATCAGTACCCAAGCTCATCTTGAACTATTGGGAGAACTACCGCAACAGCTGACAGATGATAGACAACTGTATAAAGTTTTGAATAGACCATTTATTATTCCTGAAATGAGACTTGGTACCTACGAGTTTGAACGAATGCTTGAAATTGGAAATGATGACGCTAATATAATTACTAATCAAGATTTATTAGGTTGCTTGCATAATCACAGTACCTATAGTGATGGACTTGATTCATTGCCATCTATGGCACAAGCTTGTATAGATCGAAATTTGCAATATTTTGGCATTAGTGACCATAGTAAAACAGCTGCTTATGCTGGTGGACTAAAGCCAGAAAAAATATATGAGCAGTGGGAGCAAATAGCCGAATTAAATAGACAATACCAAGGCAGTTTTCACATATTAGCTGGCATAGAAAGCGACATATTAGCTAATGGAAGTCTGGACTATGATGACGATATTTTGGCTGGTTTTGATTTTATAGTTGCTTCAGTACATAGTAAATTAGATATGAGTGAAGCAGAAGCGACTAAACGATTACTAAAGGCTATAGAGAATCCATATACTACAATGATGGGTCACATATCCACAAGACTTTTACTGCAGCGTCCGGGTTTCCCCTTTCAAGTTGAAACCATATTAGATGCTTGTGCAGCCAATGGTGTTATGATAGAAATAAATGCCGATCCAGAGCGTTTAGATATCGATAGTTCGTTACTATATAAAGTGTTAGAACGTGGCATAATGCTAAGTATAAACCCAGACGCGCATAGCACTAAAAGTATAGATAAAATGCATTGGGGAGTATCTATGGCTATGCGGGCAGGTGTAACAGTAGAGAACGTACTTAATGCTCAACCCTATCAGGTAGTTAAAGACACATTAAAGAAGAAGAACCCAGCCAAACGATAACCTTTGAAAATTCTAATAATAAGGCTTAGTTCTATTGGGGATATAATATTGACAACACCTGTCATTCGTTGGGTGAAAAATGCTTATCCAACATCTGAAATCGATTTTATAACGAAATCTCAATTTGTAGAATTATTAAATCATCATCCCAGTTTATCGCACGTGTTTGCTTATTCAGATCAAGTTTTGCAAGAACTTAAGGCAAGTTGTTATGACTTAATAATTGACTTACATAAAAATATTAGGACAAATAAAATAATTAGTGCAATTAAGTCAACCAATACTAAGCTTGTTAGTTTTGATAAATTGAATTGGGAAAAATGGCTTTTAGTTAACTTTAAAATCAACAAACTGCCCAATATCCACATAGTAAATAGATATGCTGAGGCTTTAAATAAGATAGAAATTCCTTCAGATAATATTGGTTTGGAACTGTTTACCGATGACAAGCCTCTAAATTTTAGGCTACCCTATGCTTTTCAAGTAATAGTACTTGGTGCTAATCATTATACCAAAAGAATTCCACTTAGCTTAATCTCATTTTTGATTGAAAATAGCCCAATTCGTAGTGTTTTGATTGGGGGTAAGGCTGAAATGGAAGACGCAAAATTTCTATTAAAGCATAATACACACGATGCAATTTCACTTTGCGGCTGCACCAGCCTTATGGAATCTATTAAAGTAATCGGTCAAGCTAAAGTAGTTATTACACCAGATACTGGTATGATGCACGTAGCAGCAGCATTAAATGTGCCCATAGTCAGCATATGGGGAAATACAGACCCTATTTTAGGAATGTTCCCATACATTGTAACTAACTCTAGTATTGTAAATAAGAAAATTTGGTGTAAACCTTGCAGTAAATTAGGGTTTCATAGTTGTCCAT
>JAWXCF010000101.1:0-27011 GCA_034440515.1 Bacteroidota bacterium | reverse complement strand
ATTTAATAAAATGTCAAATGAAATACAATCAAATTTTAAAACATTAAATGAAAATATTGCAGAACTAGAGCAGTTTAATTGGATTACTTCTCACGATATGAAGGAGCCGCTGAGAATGATAAGCCTATACAGCGAAAAAGTATTGATACTAAATGAAGATAAACTTGATTATAATTCTATTCAAGATATAAAATACATACAGAAAAATGTTCGACGTATGATCAATTTAATAAATGATGTATTAGAATATGTTCGATCTAATGATGAAGATGAATTGAAGAAAACTGTGTTAGTAGATGACATTGTAAAAAAATTAATAGAACAAAACAGAGAATTAATAGAAAATACCAATACTAAATTAGAAATATCGAATCTTAAATTTGAAATATGTTGTAATGAAAAAATATTACTACAAGTTTTTCAAAACTTACTTATAAATTCAATTAAATATCGATCCGATAAGGACCCAATACTTAAAATATACGCAAGTACTGATGCTAAGGAAACCATCATATCGTTTAAGGACAATGGTATAGGAATAGACGATGAATATCAGGAAAAGGTTTTTGTTATGTTTCAACGCCTACACGATGCAAATGATGCTGAAGGAACAGGTATAGGTTTGTCAATTTGTAAGAAAATAATAAATAAAATGGGTGGCACTATATGGGTACAGCCAGGACTTAATGTAGGAACAATAATTCACATAAAAATTCCCACCACTTAAATAAGTTTTAACTTTACTTTTATAACAAGTTAGTAAATGATTTATAAATTATTTCCTAACGTTCGTGAATAAGGTATAATAATAATTTGGCAATGATTCGTTAATATTAATATATTTGTATTTAGACTAAAATCGCTAAACTTAAATTGATTAACTGTTGAGAACAATCTCAAAATCGTTCTCTACTTTGCTTTACTTGTAATTCTGTTGCATTGTTCACTTTACAATTAGATCTAGCTTCAGAATCAACATATTTACATAATGCCAACATATTATTGGCACTTGTACCTAGTCAATATAATGCATTAAGTTGATACTTCGACTTAATATATTGTTTCATTTAATTGTGTTAGCCAGCTATTATATGTAGCTGGTTTTTTTTGGAAAATAACAATAGCTAACTCCAAAATCCAAACCTATATATTCTCATAATAGTTTGGGAACAATATAATAATATTTTTGTAACTGGTTTCTGTAACCAAAAATAGATGACCTGTTTCCAAGTAAAAATATATTTTCTTAAATATTATTTTAGGCTACCCTAAATTATTATTTTTGCGCCATTAAGTTTATAATTATGTTGCCTGACAAAAGAATATTCCTATTCATTCTAACTCTATTAACAGCAAATGTATTTGCCCAGAATGCAAAGCTAATGGGCAAAATAACGGCTGATAATCAAGGTGTAGAGGGAGTAAGAGTTGTAATAAAAACTTTAAGTAAAAAAGCAATTTCAGATTCTAATGGTAGATATACACTTACTGGGATTCCTCTAGGTCAGTACAAGATTCAAATATCTAGTTTGGGCTTCTTTAAATTGGAAAGAACTATAAAAATCACATCTTCTGGTACCGATACTTTAAATATTGACTTGAGTAATCAAAAAAACAATCAAATAGAAGTTGTTGTATCTGGCACGCTAAAAGAAGTAAATAGGCTAGAAAGTCCTGTACCTGTAGAGGTTTACAACTCTACTTTTTTTAAGAAAAACTTAACTGCAAATCTTTTCGAGGGGTTGGCTAATATAAATGGCGTACGACCACAGCTGAACTGTGCCATTTGCAATACGGGAGATATTCATATAAATGGACTAGAGGGTCCCTACACTATGGTACTAATAGATGGTATGCCGATTGTCAGCAGTTTGTCTACAGTGTACGGATTGTCTGGCATTCCAAATTCTTTAATAGAACGCATTGAAGTAGTAAAGGGCCCAGCAAGTAGTCTATATGGTAGCGAAGCAGTAGGCGGATTAATAAACGTAATAACAAAGAAACCTCAAAATGCTCCATTGTTTAATGCAGAGGTATTTATGACTACTTGGAATGAGGTAAACGCAGATGTCAGTTTTAAAATTAAGGCTAAAAAGATTGACCTCTTAACTGGCATTAACCACTTTAACTACAGCACAGTAATAGATAACAATAATGACAATTTTACCGATGTTACTTTGCAAAAGCGGATCTCTATATTTGAGAAAGCTAACTTCAAAAGAAAAGATAATAAGCTATTTACCCTAGCTGGTAGATATGTATTTGAAGATAGATGGGGTGGTGATATAAATTGGACTAAAGAGTTCAGAGGTGGCGACAGCATATATGGGGAAAGCATTTACACCAATCGTTGGGAACTTTTGGGTTCATACCAACTACCGATTAAGGAAAAAGTATTTTTTTCATTTTCATATAATAAACACAATCAAGATAGCAGATACGGAAACACCTCATACATTGCACAGCAAAACATAGGCTTTGGGCAATTAACTTGGGATAAAAAGTTAAAAGCTCACGATTTCCTAATAGGTGCGGCCTTGCGACAAACATTTTATGATGATAACACCCCTACGACAGCATCTGCAGATACTCTTATACCAAGTAATATGGCACAAAATATTTGGTTACCAGGGGTATTTGCTCAAGACGAAATAACACTAAGCAAAAAGCAGAAATTACTATTGGGCTTCAGATATGATTACAACTCAGTTCACGGGAATATATACACACCTAGGCTGGCCTATAAACTCAGCGTGAACGATAGAAATATAATTAGATTAAACACTGGTACAGGGTATAGGGTGGTAAATTTATTTACTGAAGATCATTCTGCGCTGACAGGGGCAAGAGCTGTAATAATAAATGACGATATAAGACCAGAGAAATCTATAAATGTAAACCTGAACTACATACATAAGAAATTCTATAAAAACGGTACGTACATCAGCTTTGACGCAACGGCATTTTATACACACTTTTACAATAGAATAATAGGAGATTTTTTATCTGATCCCAACAAAATTTCCTATAACAATTTAAACGGGTACGCAGTAAGTCAAGGAATTAGTGCAAATGTTGACTTTAGCTTTAATAATGGGCTGAAAATAGTAACTGGGGCTACTGCACAAGATGTAACCTACACTGACAACGGGGTAAAAAATTACCAATTTTTTACTGAGAAATTTACAGCGACTTGGTTGGCAAGCTATACTGTAAAGGAATTAAAATTGACTATAGACTACACGGGTAATCTATATAGCCCAATGAAACTACCATTAATTAGTGAGCTAGACCCAAGAAGTGATAAATCACCGTGGTGGAGCATACAAAACATACAATTTACCTATACTGGTTTTAAAAAAGTTGAGGTATTTGGCGGCGTTAAAAACCTTCTTAACTGGACACCCTTTAAGAAAAACGGACTACTGCTACCTAGAACGAATGATCCATTTGATAAAAATGTAAAGTATGATGCTAATGGTCAGGTAATTGTTGACGCAAATAATCCATACGGCTTTACATTTGACACAAGCTACGTATATGCTTCTAATCAAGGTATTAGGGGATTCTTAGGTATTAGAATTAATATAAATTAACCATAATGGCTCAGTTTAAATCAATTCTTGTTGCATTGTTACTTCTTAGTATAGGTACATACGGGCAGCCTAGAACATATACCTTTCAAGAATTGGACAGTGCAGAACTTGAAGAAGCCAGACCTATTTTGCTATTTATACATACTGATTGGTGCCAATATTGCCAAGGAATGAAATATTCTACATTTCAAGACAAAAAGGTCATAGCAATGCTGAATGAAAATTATTATTTGGTTAATTTTAATCCTGAAACCGAGCAACCAGTTTATTTTAACAAAAAAACCTATGTATTTAGGCAAACAGGTATCGGGGTCGGGCTAAGTGATTTAGCAGCAGAAATTTCTGCCATTACCCAAAATACCAGTTACCCAAGCATTATTATATTTGATGAAAAGTACCAGCTAATTGCGTATCAAAATTCATTTCTTACATCTAAGGAAATGATAACCTTTTTAATTAATAAGAGATAATGCTGGCTGACTATTGCATTTTTACATATCTAGTAATTTGTTTATTTACTTTCAATTGCATAATTATCTAAAATTTTGGTAATTTCCCATTTCTAAACAAAGTCAAAAACTTATATGAAACCTATTTTAATCAAGGCCATTCTACTTGCTTTAGTGGCTACTATTCTGATAAATTGTAAAAAAAAGGCTGAAGAATTCCCTAACATTAAGGGTCCATCTTGCCAACTTAGCTCTATGTTAAGCAAAGATCAAAGCTTAACTGCTGGTTTTGACATTTCAGGTAGGCTTTCATCACTTACTAACAAAGGGATACTAAATAACGTAATTTCTTATAATTATAACTTCGACAATAAATTTTCAGCGTTTACTATAAATAATGGTGGCGATTTAACTAAATATCTTAAAGTTGTACAAAATAATAGTTTAACAGAATACTACATTTCTACTAAGGCTAATGGTGACCCACAATTTAGAGAACCTTTAAAGAGAATTCAGTACATATCTGATGCTCAAAATGTAAAAGTTGAAATGGTTTTATTTCAAAGTCGTAAAAACGAAACCTCAGCTTATATTACAGATAAGATAGTTTCCCTTAGCTATAAAGGGAAAAATGTAATAGTAGAAAAGGCTATTAAACTAGACAGTACAGTTTTATACACTAATACTTTTACTTATGATTCTTTATCAAGTCCTTTTTACAGAGTTGAATACTATATAGAGTCTCCCTACTTGTATTTAAGTGAGAATAATACTCTATCTAGAAAATTGGGAACTGGTTCTAATCAGATATTTAGTTATGAATATGATATCAGAGGTTTACCAACCAAAAGTACTTCACCACTAGGAATTACTACCTATACTTACAGTTGTAGATAGAAATTTATTGCGGAAATTATTAAACTATTTATTATTTCATTTTTTTTTAGCCGCTACGGTATTCCCTTTTATGGTCAAATTGGGACGTACTAATTCTATGTTCATATTAGAAAACACCAACATCGTTTTTCTAAATTCACCTAGTGGTCTATCTTTACTGTTGTAGCGTACTTTTATTTCAGCCTTAGCACCTGGTCCTATTGGTTCTTTTGGCCAAATGGGAGTAGTACAGCCGCAGGGTTGCTCTACATTAGTTATGATCAGGTCTGCATCTCCTACATTAGTAAATGGAAAGCTAGCTTCTACTACTTCGCCGTAAGTTATTGTCTTAAAGTCAAATCGCTCACTATCAAACTTAATTTTTGAACCTATCGTGTGTTGAAATGATGACATAATGGCGATACTAAGTATTGCGATAGATAAAATTGATAACTTTTTTATGTGTTTCATAAAACTACTTTAGCATTTATTAGTAATACCAGTCAAAATATATACCACTTCTACATACTAAGTGTTCTATAAACTTAACATCAAACTAATACAAGAGGCTATATATGAAGTGCTACAAGTATTAATTTCGTTTGCTTAACACGACATTAATGCTAATGTAAATGCAGACCAAACCAAAAGTAATGATAATAACTGGTGCCAGCAGTGGCATTGGTCAAGCCATAGCTGCAGAGGCTGTGAAGAAAGGCTATAATGTATGCATAGCTGGGAGAGATATGCCAAAACTATTGCAAACAGAAACATTTTGCGTAGCCATAAACCCTAGAGTTAACCTCCTGAAAATGAGCTGTGATGTGAGTGTAGAGCTTGAATGCAAACAATTGATAGAGAGCTGTTTTAGTCACTTTGGTCAAATAGACGTGCTGGTGAATAATGCAGGAATAAGTATGCGAGCACTATTTATAGATGTAGAAATGGCTGTGTTGCACAAACTAATGAATGTAAATTTTTGGGGAATGGTTTATTGTTCCAAATATGCCCTACCCTACTTATTGGCTAGCAAGGGTAGTTTGGTAGGAATTAGTAGCATAGCAGGGTATAAGGGTTTACCGGCTAGAGCAGCTTACAGCGCCAGCAAAGCAGCAATGAATTCAATACTAGAGGTAATTAGGATAGAAAATATGTATAAGGGATTACACGTGTTAACTTGTGCTCCGGGCTTTACTGCCAGCAACATACGTCAGACTGCATTAAATAGCAGTGGTAATGCCCAAGCAGAAAGCCCACTAAATGAAAGTAAATTAATGCAAGCCGATGAAGTAGCGGAAAAGCTTCTAAATGCTATTAACAAACGTAAGAATACATTAATACTTACTACACAAGGCAAATTGACAGTTTGGGTTAATAAATTTTTCCCTATTTGGCTGAATAAAAAAGTGTATGATCATATGGCTAATGAACCAGATAGTCCATTAGAAAAAAGGGCATAGATTAAAGCACATAATTAGTTAACCTATGACGAACCAAGATTTCAAAATAGGACAGCACTATATAAATAAATTTAAAACTAAGCTTCTAGTGCAAACTTTAAATCATTTATCAAGTCATCAATATGTTCTATGCCTACACTTAATCTGATAAGCGAATCTGTAACGCCGGTTTTTATACGCTCTTCTTTAGGTATGCTGGCGTGGGTCATACCAGCAGGGTAACCAATTAGAGACTCTACACCACCTAGTGATTCTGCTAAACTAAATAATTTAGTATTTGTCAATATTTTATGCGCATCTTGATAACTATCCCCTTTCAAATCGAAGCTCATCATTCCGCCAAAGTTTCTCATTTGAGACTTAGCCACATCGTGGTTATGATGACTCTCTAAACCCGGGAAATAAATGTTATTTACTTTAGAGTGACTCTGTAAAAATTGCGCTATTGCCATACCATTTTCACTGTGCCTATCCATTCGTACGTGCAATGTTTTTAGCCCCCTAAGTACCAAAAACGAATCTTGTGGACCACATACTGCTCCACTTGCATTTTGTATAAATCTAATCTGCTCTGCCACCTCTGCATCTTTCACTACGACTACACCCAGTACCACATCACTATGACCACCTAAATACTTAGTTGCACTATGCATCACTATATCAGCACCTAATTTAATGGGTTGCTGTAAATATGGACTAGCAAAAGTATTGTCAACCACCAGCATAGCATTGTACCCTGTTAATGAATGCTTAATAGCAGCTATGTCAATTATTTTTAGTGTAGGATTAGTTGGAGTCTCTAACCATACCAATTTGGTCTGATCATTAAGCAGTGGCTTTAGGTTTTCTGCAATGCTTAAATCTGTGAAGTGAAATTTAATGCCATATTTAGCAAACATTTTGGTAAAGATCCTGTAAGTACCTCCGTATAAATCGCTAGTTGCAATTACTTCATCACCTGGCTCTAGCATTTTAATAATCGCATCAATTGCGGCCATTCCACTACCGAAGCAGAAACCACTATGTCCTGCCTCTAGCGCAGCCATATTAGCCTCTAAAGCTGCACGAGTTGGGTTTTGCGTTCTAGCATATTCATAACCCTTATGTACACCTGGTGCTTCTTGCACATAGGTACTGGTCTGATATATTGGTGTCATAATGGCCCCAGTGCTTGGGTCTGGTTCTTGACCTGCGTGTATGGCCAATGTTTCTATATGTTGACTTAAAATATTGTTGCTCATAATATGGTCAAATATAGGAACTACTAAATAAGTTATAATCTTAAATAGGTTATTCTATATACGAACAGGCAATCATAACTTTGAAGGTCGCATATTTAAAAATTAGAATAATATTATGAGATTAAATTGCTCATTTAGGTATTTATGTGTCTATATAAATTATCAATGCAATTATGCCACTTATACTAAAAAACGCTGAACAGATAGATGGAATTAGGGCTAGTGGTCATTTAGCAGCTCGCATACTATTAGAGGTAGAGTCAATTATAGTTCCAGGCAACTCAACCAAATCTATAGACTCTTTTATAGTCACCTATATGGCTGACCACGGCGCTAGGGCTGCAACACTAAACTATAAGGGGTACCCAGCTAGCAGTTGCATTAGTGTAAACGAAGTAGTATGTCACGGCATACCCGGCAACTACAGTCTGCAAGAGGGAGACATAGTAAATGTGGACATAACTACAATTTTGAACGGTTACTTTGGCGATACCAGCAAAATGTTTATGGTAGGTGCTGTAAGTGAACGTGCTGCTAAATTGGTACAAATCACCAAAGAATGTTTAGATCTAGGTATAAACCAATGCTTTCCTGGAAATTTCTTAGGTAATATTGGCTATGTGATAGGCAATCACGCACACTCTTTTGGATATGGCGTTGTATATGAATTCTGTGGCCACGGTGTAGGTATCAAGTTTCACGAGGAGCCAGAAGTTAGCCATATAGCAAATAAAAATAGCGGAATCAGACTAAAGCCAGGTATGACATTTACCATCGAGCCTATGATAAATGAAGGTAAAGCTCGTGTAAAAATTGATAAAAACGATGGCTGGACCGCCCGAACTATAGACGGTAAACTAAGCGCACAATTCGAACATACTATTGCCATAACAGAAACTGGATATGAAGTACTTACAGACATTATTGGTGAATACAATTCTAAAGCTGAGAAGGCTAGTTCTATAGCTATTGATAATTAAGTCATTATATTATTCCTAGATGATAAATGAATTATTAATGTAATTTTGCTCATTTACTACTCATTAGATTATTTAACCTAATCGTAAATAACGTGTCCAACATTGTTTCATTATCTGATGCTATAAACCCACGCCAAAAGTATCAGGCTCCATTTCATTATCAAGCTATGAATCCTAACTATTTAGAGCTGATAAACAATAAATTAGAACGTCAACACTTTATGAAGCATATCGGCTTTGATTTGACGCATATTGCACCAGGCTACATTGAAGGCTTTGCCCCATTAACCATTGATGTACAGCAACAAGATGGATTTATACACGGTGGTATGACGGCAACTGTTAGCGACTTAGTAACAGGGTTTGCTGCTTTTAGTTTAGTGAATAGTGAAGATAGAGTGGTAACCAGTGACCTTAAGGTATCATACTTTAGCCCAGGTAAGGGTGAGGGAATATTTGCCAGAGGCTGGGTAATAAAACCTGGAGCAAGACTAATGTATTGCGAGGCTGAGGTGTATAGTGTAGAGCAAGAAAGACATCTGTTGATAGCAAAAGCATACGCAATAATGGCAGTGATAAAAGGTAAAAACAAAGAGATAGAGGGTACTTAATAAAAATTTTTCTTTGTTCCTTATTAGCTGTTATGAAATTAGCCATTTGGGTAATAGGACAATATCATAGCCCATACATTAAAACTGGTGTGGAAGAATATTTGTCTAGATTACAAAAATATTTACCTACTGAGTGGGAACATATAGTTAGCTCTAAAGCAAAAAAAACCCTAAATCCTGATCAACAAAAAGTAATAGAGGCAGAGGCTGTCCTTAAGAAAATTAAGCCTGGTGACAAATTTATTTGCCTAGACGAATATGGGAAAACCATAAGTAGCGTAGAATTGTCGCAGTTGATGCAAAAATGTATGATAGAAGTACCCGGTCGTTTAATATTATTAATTGGTGGCGCTTACGGACTATCTGACATATTGCTAAAACAAAGTCTAATGAACCTTAGCTTAAGTAAATTGACCTTTACGCACCAGTTTGCCTGGCTAATTACAGTTGAGCAACTATATAGGGCTATGACTATATTGGCAAATGAACCATATCATCACGAGTAATAGAAAGTATGAAAATTATAAAATCGCATTTTTAAATGAAATAATTATTTTAGGTAAAATGCGTTATTTTGAAATATAAATCGTAAAGTGGAAGAGTCTGCAACTGCAAAAACACAAAAGTGGTTACCAGCATTAGTTCATAAACTTGAAATTATGAAGCTACAGTTAGATACACAGACTGCTACAGAAGAAACATTAGACTTTAATAAATTTATAACAGAAAATGATCCTGATAATAAGGCTCTATTCCTAAAGAATATTGCTGAAAAGTATTTTATAGAGCGTATCTTAATTGACTATTTGTCTGATGTAAAAGACTTAAATATTAGCAAAATTGCCTTTAATTATCAGTCTCCAATAGTATAGGTTTGGATTGAACTAGAACAATGGAATGATGAAATTGTGGGAAGCTTTATTATGTCTAGTGCAACTGTAAACGCAAAATACCTCAATTTCGGCTATGATATTACTGAAACAATAGTAGCAAAAGATATGCATCTAGATGTACCAAATCAGTATAATGAATACAAGTTCAAATAATTGAGGTTTGATAAGTAGAAAATTCATTTAATACAAGCCTCTAAAAACCTTTCTTTTTTAGAGAAAATAAACAATTCTACAGATAATTATTTTGATTGGCAGGTTGCAGTCGCATTCTACACAGTTTTACGCATATGCAATGCGCATCTTTCTCAGTTTAATTATCAATATACCAAACACATTGATGTAAATAATGCTTTGAATCCTAGGCAGGCTTTAAATTCTTGTATAGATGAAAACACATATACAGCTTATATTTCATTGCAAAATATATCTTGGTTATCAAGATACTTGTATAACCCTAAACAAAAGATTATTCTCAAATTCAAGACGTATATCTAAAGAAAATATTATTCATTTAAATTCAATAATGAACTACTTTGCTGTAAAGTACAAATACTAGTACAGCAACATAGTTTTAAAATATAATGATTTAAATAAACATACTTTCCAATCAAGTTTTATTTAAATAGCATAAAAAAAGGCTTAAAAACCAGAAGTATTTAAGCCTAAATATATTTTCTTAATTCATTTAAGTTTATTTTCTATAATCAAATTCATAGCTGACACCACCACTTAGATAATTTGTAATTGACTTCACGTTGTTTTTATCGCCCCATACATAACTACCTGTACCAGACACCTGTAGTATAAAGCCTTTATACTTGAGTAAGTTTACATTTGCCCTTAGATTAATATAATTCAATATACCCAGAGGTCTGTTAGAAGTTGCATTTGAACCTCTATTGAATGAAGTGTAAAATCTATTGTAGCCTAAGCCAAACAAAAGAAATTTTTGCCTACCCCTTAGGTAAATTTTAGGCGAATATCTACCCTCAGTATATAACATAGTAGAGTTAAATACAAACCAAGAAGGTAATTCTACATAATTCATTCCCTCTTGATTATTTTCATATCCTCGTGCAGCACCCGCCCTAACAGAGTAGTATGATGTCATAGTGTCGTTATGGTAATAAAATATCTCGAAATTTTGTTGACCAAATCTTCTTGTTTTATTATACTCCCCTTCTTTATAATATGTTAATAGAGGGTGAATTGCCGTAGCATAGTTTAAACCAAAATGTTTAAATGCTGTCAAAGTCATATCGAACATAGGACCAAACTTTGGACCATATACATTGTGTGCTACACTTATCATCAATCTGTTATCAGTCTCCATAACATATACGCCACGCTGGTATTGAAACACCCCTGTTCGTTGAGATCCGTGCCAAGGTGCATACAGTGTAGTATTGTCTCCTAATTTAGCGCCCTTCTTAGGTGCAATGATTTGTGCAGTACTGTTTAAACTTAAGCCAATTAAGAAAAGAGTGAGCAGGGCTATGCTTAATCTAGGGTTAGTGTGAAATTTATTCATTGGTTGAAATAGGTTATTGTAATGTCCTTTATGCATTTACAGATTCAAATATATTTAGTTTGTGTATATGCTTATTTCAAAATGTGACCAATTTGACTGTTTTATACACTAACAGTACATTAATTGGGATTGAAATTTGAAAAGTTATCTCCATTTAGCATATTCTATAATAAATGAAGGTTTTCCAATTACAGGATTATTACTAAATGCGTATAATCTGTTTAAATGTACCTTTGCCACCTACGTGAAAAAAATAGTTAGACTTACTGTATTCAATTTCTTAGGTCCGCTACTCGCCACGTTTTTTACAGTGCTGTTCACGCTACTGATGCAGTTTCTGTGGAAATACATAGACGACCTAGTGGGAAAAGGGCTGGAATGGTATGTCATTTTGCAGTTGTTGTTTTATGCTTCAGCTAGTTTGGTTCCATTAGCATTACCTCTAGCCATATTGCTGAGTAGTATTATGAGTTTTGGTAAACTGAGTGAAACTTTTGAACTGGTAGCCCTAAAGAGTGCTGGCATTAGTTTAGTTCGTACTATGTTGCCCCTTACTTATGTACTCATTATCATCAGTGTTGGTGCATTTTACTTTAGCAATAATGTCATACCTCAAGCTAATCTAAAATTTCATAGCCTGCTTTGGGATATCAGACAACAGCGACCTGCACTAGACATAAAGGACGGCGTATTCTATGGAGGCATTGACAATTACAGCATTAGAATATCAAAAAAAGACCCCGACGGCAGGCATATATATGGTATTATGATATATGACCACAGCAGAGATAGGGGTAACGATGTAGTATTAACTGCTAAATCTGGCGAAATGTACTCATCAGACAATAATCGCTGGCTAAACCTACAACTATATAACGGGGTTAGGTATGAAGAAATGCCCAGAGCTAATGATGGTGGCAGCCAACGTAGTAGTGACAGTTGGTCAGCAAATAGGTTATCATTCAAAAGTTATGAATTAAAGTTTGATTTAAGTGCTTTTAGCCTGCAACGTACTCGTGAGGAACTGTTCAAGGATAATTACCAAATGCTAAATATTAAGCAATTACAATATTATATAGATAGTCTTGACACCCGTAGGGGTAGAAAACTAGACGAGGTAATGATCTACAGTAAACCTTACTTTACCATATTGAGAGACAGCAGTATAATTAGGGCTGCCGTGACTGATGGTGCTAAGGTAAAAACAACAAATAAGCCCCTAATAGAAATATACCCATTTTATAACCAGAAAAATATTTTGAATAAAGCATTAGGTGCTGCACGATCTTTAAAGGAAAGCTTCAGAATACAACGGGAGGAATTAAAAACTTATGATGTTGAGCAACGAAAATATGAAATGGAGTGGCATCGTAAGTTTGCCATTAGTTTGGCTTGCCTGACTATGTTTTTTATTGGGGCACCCCTTGGGGCAGTCATTAGAAAAGGGGGGATTGGTACACCTACGGTGGTTGCCATTATTATGTTCATTGTATTCTATATACTCACCAAAATGGGGGAGCAATTAGCTCTGAATGAAACACTTTCTGTGTTTGTAGGCCTTTGGTTACCCACATTCATACTTATGCCAGCAGGGTTCTACCTAATACACAAGGCAAATACCGATAGAATTAACTACAATTTCGGGGCAACTATATCCCATTTCTTTAAGAAATACGTAAACAAACCGATACAAAGACTAAGAAGAAATAAAGCATTAGTACAATAATGCGTGTATTGATACTAAGCAATAAAGTACCTTGGCCTGCTAAAGATGGAGGAGCCATTGCAACTCAGAATATGATATTTGGATTGCAACAAGCTGGCGTTCAAACCAGTTTGGTTGCATTAAATACTCTAAAACATCGTGTAAATATAAACGACCTTCCGGCTGCATATCATAATTTGCATATACTAAAATTAGTAGAAGTAGATACTAATGTGAAGCCTTTAGCAGCATTTATCAATCTATTTACCCAGGATAGTTACCATATTTCAAGATTTAATGTGCCAGAGGTATCTCACCAAATAATTAATCTTCTTAGTCATCAACAGTTTGATATCATTCACATAGAGGGTTTACATATGGCGTGTTATCTGCCTACTTTAAGGCAATATTCTAACGCTAAGATTGTGCTTAGGGCACATAATGTAGAACACTTAATATGGAACAGGTTGGCTGGCAATGAAAAACATTGGTTAAGACGTTGGTACCTTAATTTGCTTAGCCAGCGATTGGAAACATTTGAATGGAATGCATTTAATCAAGCAGATGGTATTATTCCTATTACCTTAGTAGATGCAGAATACATTCAAGCAAGGATAACAGATAAACTAATAAATGTAAGTCCTACTGGAATTGACCTAAATAAATATACCTATCGTGATGATAACAATTACAGCAGTTTTGCTTGTTTTCACTTAGGCGCATTAGATTGGATACCTAATCGCGAAGGGTTAGAATGGTTTATCGCAAAAGTGTGGCCTGCTGTCATTCAACAATTACCCAATGCACATTTTCACATTGCAGGGCGCCACATTCCTGAATATATTTTAAATATGAAAGTTTCAAGCATTATCGTTCACGGTGAAATAAATGATGCTCAAGACTTTATGAATAATCACGGTGTGATGATTATACCCCTTCATAGTGGCAGTGGTATGCGCATTAAAATATTAGAAGGCTTGGCACTTGGCATACCAATGGTTAGCACGACTATTGGCGCAGAAGGAATTGGTATTTCTCACGGAAAAAACATCCTAATTGCTGATGATTACAAGGAAATGGCAATCACAATAATATCTTTACTTCAACAAAAATTTGATATTCAGAGCATTCGCCATAACGCACGCGCCCTAGCTGGACTAGAGTATAACAATAAACAGATAATGAGCAAACTGTTGACTTTTTATAAAGAATTATAATATAACTATTAATCATCTTTTATTTTGAAATCAATAAGCTGAAGCTTAAGAGAATTGTTGACGTAAGAAATTTATTATTCATTCTATTAACGCAACTTGAATTGAAATAGAAGCAATGATGTTATTTCAATGTCAATAATTACGCAACTCCGATTATTTTTGCAATAGAAGGAGTTTCGAATCCTGCGCTTAAGAAATTAAAAATGGCAATTACCAATACCAAAGATATTACGACCAAATACACCAATGGTCAAGTTATTGAGACGATTCAAAAATTGTCTGATAAAGACAAACTGTATCAGAAATGGTATAGTGATATGGTGTTGATGAGGAAGTTTGAAGAGAAAGCTGGTCAAATGTATGGAATGCAAAAAATTAGAGGATTTTGCCACTTATACATAGGTCAAGAAGCTGTAACAGCAGGTATGAGGAGCGCAATGGTAGAGGGTGATAAAGTAATAACTGCATACAGAGACCACGCACACGCCATAATAATGGGTATACCAGCTAAAGAAGTTATGGCAGAGCTGTATGGTAAAGCAACTGGATGTACTAAGGGTAAAGGCGGAAGTATGCACCTATTTAGTAAAGAGAAAAATTTCTTTGGTGGTCACGGTATTGTTGGGGCTCAAATACCGATGGGTGCAGGTATCGCATTTGCCGATAAATATTTGAATAAGGAAAATGTTACTTATGTATTTATGGGCGATGGTGCTGCACGTCAAGGGGCACTGCACGAGACTTTTACTATGGCAATGCTGTGGAAGCTACCAGTAGTATTTGTGTGTGAAAACAACAAATATGGAATGGGTACAGCTGTAGAGCGTACCACCAATGTGCCTGAACTGTATAGAATGGGCGCTGCCTATGATATGCCTAGCTATCCGGTAGATGGTATGAGTGTTGAGGCTTGCCATTTGGCTTTTGCTGATGCAAGAGCCTCTGCTATAAATGGTACACCAGTATTTTTAGAAATGAACACGTATAGGTATAAAGGCCACAGTATGAGTGACCCAGCAAAATACAGAACCAGAGAAGAGTTAGATAGCTTCAGAATAACTCGTGACCCAATAGAGGTTACTGAGAAATATATATTGTCTAATAAAATTGCCAACCAAGAATGGATAGACAAAGTAAATGAAGACGTAAAGGCTGTGGTAGAGGAAGCTGTAGTGTTTGCTGAAGAAAGTCCATACCCAGACCCAAGTGAAATATATACAGACAACTACTTACAAGAAGATTATCCTTTCTTAAAAGACTAGTTGAAATAAAATATTTGGTAATGTATAATGGAATTAAAATTCGATGCCTCTATTTTGAAATTCCAACTATATTTCTAAAAGTAAGATTAATTCTAATACCCATTTGTTTCTTAGTTTTGGGTATTGCGTGTAACCAATTTTCTTGAGTTGCATCAGACATAATTAATAGACTTCCAGCCTCAGGGCGCATTTCAAGTTTTTTGTGAGTATCGACCTTATGTTTTAGTTTGAAAGTACGTACCTCACCCAAACTTATTGACGCTATAATTGGTTTTACACCAAGTTCCTTTTCATTATCTGCGTGCCAGCCCATACTGTCAGTTCCATCTCTATACATATTACACAGTACACTATTAAAACTGTTATTGGTAGTTAACTCTATTCTATTTTTTAAATGTCTTAATTCCTCAGTCCAATTCATAGGTGCTAACTTTAATCCACTGTAGGTATAGACTGCAGTTGGATCGCCATACCAAGCCGATAGTCTAGGTTGAATTCGCCATTCCCCCGCTATAAATACTCTATCTTGCCGCCACTCTAATGTATTGTGAAGAGTTTGAAACAATAGATCAGATTCCGCCCGTTCTAAAAAATCTGGTATATAATACAGCTCCCCTCCTGAAATATCCTCCTTGTATTTAGCTGGTAAGTTAATTGACATTCTTTATTATCTGATTGAACGTTAAAATTGTTCGTTTACTATAATGAATTTTAATAAAAAGTTTGGCTAATCCTACCTTTGTCATTATCGTGATGGACGAAAAACTCATTCGCCGAATATATCTGCTCAGTTTAGTTAGCCTCATTATATGTTATATATTGGGTATGTTGGTCCACGTATTAGAAGTAGATGCAGCGCAATATGCCAGCATTAGCTTGGAATTGTTGCAAAGAAAAGGCTGGTGGACTATAACTGATGGTGGGCAAGCATATTTAGATAAGCCACCCTTATTGTTTTGGCTAGACAGTAGGGTATATTTGGTTCTCGGCTACACTGATTTTGCCTACAAAGTTCCTGCTATAATCAGCACATTAGCTGCTAGTTACAGTTTGTTTAGAATGGGCAGATTGTGGTATGGATCTGTTGCAGGACGCATAGCACCAATTATGTATTTATGTACCACTGGTGTTCTACTTATGAATAATGATGTAAGGACAGATGCGATATTGACCAACTACCTGCTAATAAGTATGTGGCACATTAGCGAGTATTTGGAAAATCAACCTCGCAAATTATTCCACTTAACTTTGGCATTTGTAGCTGCTGGATTGGCAATGATGGCAAAGGGGCCAATTGCATTGGTGCTACCAGCATTGGGTATATTCACCCATTTGCTGCTTCGCAGGTCTTGGCGTCCCGTTTACATTCTACACTTTAGTTATGGTCTTTTAATATTTACGCTAGTGTGTAGCCCAGCTATATACAGCGTTTATCATCAGTACGGATGGTATGGGGTTAGGTTTTACCTATGGATTCAGAGCTTTGGTAGAATAACTGGTGAAAACGTTTGGAACAACCACCCACCATTTTATTTCCTTACTTTAAATTGGGTATGGAGCGCGTTACCTTGGGCAGTAATAAGTATTCTAGCTGTCATTTGGCAAATTAAAAGGATTGTTAAACAAGGTTTTAGACTGTTACTAGGGCAAGAGTTTATTAGTGTCGGTATCTTTATACTTGGCTTATTAATGCTTAGCACCAGCCAGTACCAGTTACCTCACTACATAAATATATTACTACCCTATTCTATTTTATCATCTGCTGGCTATTTGGGGCAAAAGGCTATCAATGTTAGGGGATATAAGTGGCTACACATAATACAAGGCATTATATTGCTGATATTGATTGCAGTAGTTAGTACAATCGCTCTGTGGGCATTTCCAGTGTCACATTGGTATATCGCAGTCTTGTCAGGCTTACTTTTAGGTATTGGCGTAATTATGTGGTTGTATAAAAAGGCTGGACTTGAAATTAAAGTCGTCTATTCCTCTGCTCTAATTTGTGCTGGGCTTTGGGTTCTGATAAATGGAAGTCTTTTCCCACAGTGGCTTAGCTACCAAAGTAACTACAATGTGGTTTCTGACCTTAAAAAATTTAAGAAGGAGGCTAGTGTTAAGGAATTCATTACTTATGGTCCAGTTCACGCACACGCTTTAGATTTTTATGCCCAAAAGCAAGTTACAAATCACAACTATCCCATTTCAGATTCATTTGCAGCTAGCCACCCCATCAGCTATGTATATACAGATCTGGGTGGCTATAATAATCTAAAAGAACATACCAAAGAGGTGAATGTGATAAGAGGATATGGCTATTATAATATTGCTTTCCTATCTATCGGCTTTATAAATCCGAAGACCAGAAGTAAATATTTACAGCCGCGCTATTTGCTAGAAGTTGAGTGGTAATGTATCGTCAAACAAAAAAACCCCAAACTTGAATACTCAAATTGGGGAAATACTTTTAAAAAAAGCTGAAGGTTAAACGCTTATCATTATGGGGCGTACGCCCGATGACTACATTTTTTCCATTTTCTTGTCTGCTTTTTTCTCTTTTTTAGCCGCTTTCACTGGCTTTTCTTTTTTAGCTTTTTTGTTAGCTTTTTCCATTTTCTTGTCTGCTTTGTCCATTTTGTCTTGAGCTAAAACAGGCATAGCCAAAGCCATTGATGCAATCATAATCGCTGCGAAAATCTTTTTCATAATACTAATGTGGTTAAATAATTATTAAATCTATCGGGTATGTTGTCATAATCGTGCCAATAACAGAATTTTGTAATCTATCAAGAAATAACTTACTTAATGCTAAGCTATTAACTAGTTACCCTTTTTCATATCATCGCCGACTTCGTTGGTTTTTCTTTTTGCTTGCTTTTTGGTTTTCTTCACACCTTTTTCAGCACGCTTACCATCTTTTTTCATTTCCATTTTGGTTTTACGCGCTTCTTTCTTCATTTTCGATTCTTTCTCTTGTGCGCTAGCGCCAACAGTAATTAAGGCTATTGCCAGAGTTAAAAGTATCTTGTTCATAATTCTTTGTATTAGTTGTAATTTGAATACAATAGACACAGATTTATTTCAATTTGTTTGATAAGGTTTTCAAATTTTGCAAGTAAATTTAAGAGACGGGTCAATGCAAGAATAAAGATTTCTTCCTCAATAATTTACCTTTGACATTAAGTTAGCAGTTCTAGATAATGATAGTATATAATGTAACCGTAAATGTAACCGACCAAATTCACGATAGATGGCTAGAGTGGATGTTGAATGATCATATACCTAAGGTGTTAGAGACGTCTATGTTTCGCAGCTACAGAATATTTAAAATATTAAGTAGGCAACCAGAAGAAACAGGCAGCACATATAGTATTCAGTATTACGCCGAACAATTAAGTGACTATGAATACTACAGAGATGAATTTGCCCCAAAACTACAACAAGATGCTGCTGAAAAATTTGGAGGTCAATTTACATCATTCAGAACACTGCTAGAGGAAATTTAAATAATACTATTTCTCTCAATTATATACAATAGTATAATTATTATGTGTAATAATTCTAAAAAGAATTTACATTTGGATATTGTTTAGAATTTTCTTAATAAAAACTAATGCAACCCAATAAAAAAGTTTAACTTATCCTCTCTACAAGCCATAATGTGGCACGGCGGTGAAGTAACAAATGCTAAGACAAAATTCAAATTATCAACCAAATAGCGAATTGATTTCTTAACTTTCATCAATAGCCATTAGTTACCAAATTTGACATAATCTTACAAATAGAGTTAAAATCGTAACGTGTTGATATATAGATTGCATAAAATATATATACCTTTTACTGAACCAAATTATGCCGATTTTTATTTAAATTGCTGAGTAATGTTGCATTCATCACTTTTATTTTTATGTTCATCACATACTTGTTTTGACATAATATTCTGTGGATAACTTGCACCCATTATCTCAAAAGTTAACAATATAACTGTCAAATGATATCCCTTAATCTCACCAAAATGTATAGTTTCATACTAGGTATGATGCTACTAGCAGGTACAACAACTATAGCTGTTGCCGGCGAAAAACCAACCGCAGCAATGCGCGCTAAAGAAGAAACAGCTAATATGAAGATGGTCCTTAGCGTAAGTGATCAAACTGCTTTAGACGACATCTACAATCTAAATTACGAAGTTGCTAAAGAAATCGACAAGATTTTACTAGAGTGGAATTGGAATTCAGTGTGGTTAGAGAAAGAACTTCGTGGCCTAGATGAGCGTCGTGATGTTGCATTGTATGACCTATTGACTCCAGATCAGTATAGAAAATATATTGACTACAAGAAAATACACAACAGTGTTTTGAATCCAACTGATGGTGATTTAAAAGATGCTAACGAGAAAGCTAAAGCTGTAAGTAGAAATGAGAATAATAATCAACCGTCTAATATTGAAGGTTTAAAATAATAACCAAACACAGGCTCATTTAAATCAAGATAATATTAATATATCTTGATTTAACAACTTGCAAACTAGGTCTGTACAGACCTACTAATAAAATAAATATACACCGCTTGATTAGTTATTAGTCAGGCGGTTTTTTATTTGTATCCTCCCGTTACTATTTTTAATTTTTGGGCTAATTCCAAACTAATACTAGAACTTGAGTAACCGTAACCATCAACCAGTACACCCTTAAGTCCATCTTTTGTTTCTATGGCATATACTACAGACTCGTCTGCTGGGTCACTAGGACCTTCAAATCTATAAACTTCGTTTACTTTAAATTGATTTAAGCTATATTGCTCAGTTTCGTCTTGCCTAGATAGTAAACTTTGACCATCACTGTGTACATTAAAATCAAAAACGTACCCTTTTGCCTGTAGTTCATTTAATGCTTGAACCAAGCTTTGATAATTCATTTTAGTTTCTTCCATATACTTATTAATAGTAATAATGAGTAAGAAAAATGAGATTATGTTTACAAATTGATTAAGTTTAATCCGAACAAGATTGTAGTTGTTTAAACACTCATTCTAGGTTTGTAGTTCAATTTATAAGTTTAACCTCAATAGAAATGCTCAATTTTTTCTTTAATGTGAATATACTCTTAATCAGGATTATAAAAAATGTGAATAGGTCACAGTAATTTTCCGATAAAGATAATATTGTGTCAATTAAATAGTATGGTAATAAATAAAATATTAATCGTATAATTGTGATACGACTACTCGTTTATAAATTTAATTTCTTTAAAACAATGATTAAAAGACTACTCAGCTTGGGTGGCGCCTTGTTATTTACTGTTGCAGCTTCGGCTCAATCCTATTACTACGTAAAGACAAGAGATGCTAATCCTGCGTACAACTTTGGCAACAATGTTGGTACTACTACAGTAATTCCTGTTGGTAGTAATGATGTACTAAGTGCATCGCAAACTCTACCATTTACATTTACTTTTTACGGAACTCCTTATTCTAGTTATAAAGCAAGTGATAATGGTTACATTACTTTTGACAATTCAGCAATGGTTAGTATGCCAATGAATACTGCCTTAACTGATGCAAAAGCACCCGAGAAATCAATTTTCGCATTCTGGGATGACCTAGAAACTAAGGCTGTAACTAATAATGCTAATATATTAAGTAATGTTAGGTCTTGGACTATTGGTACTGCACCTAATAGAATCCACGTAATACAATATAGTACTTTAAGTCCTAAAGGGGTTACAGTTACTACTGGCGCTACCAACCTTAATGCTATGTATTTCGGTATATTATTATATGAAGGTTCAAACAATATTCAAGTTGTGCATAACTATGCTTATGACCACTTGGTGAAGAAATTTTCTGGAACTATGGGTATAAAAGGTACTAGTAGAATTACAGAAGTTAGCGGTTCACCTAATTTAGTTGTACCTTATTTGGTGCCTTTTAACGAAAATGCAGATCCTGCAGCTCAACTTGTTTTCACATTTTATCCTGGTACCCAAGCTACTAATGATATTGTATTAAGAAAACCAAACATAAAACTAAACTATGGTCCTTCTGACAATATTGTAGTGAGTGGCCAATTTAATAATTTTGGTGCTGATGAATTAAACAAACTAGATATTTTCTATCAAGTTGATAGCGAAACACCTGTTAAATTTAGCTTCTTAGGCAATGTATTAGGAGGTGCTGATTATGGAACAGGTAACTATACTTTCCCAAATAAAATCACTGGTTTGGCATCAGGTAAAACATATACTTTAAAAGTATATACTTCTAACCCGAATGGTGGTGTTGATAATACCGAAGCAAATAATATATTTACCTCAACTTTTGCTGTAAACGGTGGTAAAATGGCAGGTCACCGTACACTATTAGAAGAGGGTACTGGCGCTTGGTGCGGATTCTGCCCTGATGGCCACATTATTCTAAAAAATATTTTAGATAAAAATGTTGAGCCAAATGTAATTGGTGTAGTTCACCACAATAATGATGGAATGACCAACCCAAAAAGTGATCAAATTAATTCAACTTGGCAAACTGGTTATCCGTACGGTATGATTGACCGTACTCCAGTAAATGGGTCTGTAGGAACAAGCAGAAACAATTGGGATCCTGCTGTAACAATGTCTCAAGAAACTATGAATCCAATGGAAATTCAAATTATTAATAAGACTTGGGACGCTACAACTAGAACTATTAAGTTTGATGTAGAAGTTTATTGTACAGACGTTTGGAATTCAGATGGTCGTCAATACGCTGTAAACGCATATATAGTTGAAAATAAAGTACGTGGTCCAAGTATCAATAACACGTGGAATCAAAGAAACTATTTCAGTAAAGATGACGCATCAGCTGGGGGTAACGGACACCCGCTTTATAATAAAGGTGCATTTTTAGCAGGATATTATCATAATCACGTAGTACGTGCAGTATTAGGTGCTAACAGCATTGGTGACTTAGGTGTATTTCCTATGAATTATGAAATAGGTAAAAAATATACCAAATCTTATACCTATGTATTACCAGCAGTTACAAAAGTGACCTACACAGGTACTGCTTCTCGTGATGTAGATGGTTACTTTGACACCAACGCTGGTGACGGTGCTAATAAACCTGATGATATTTCTATAGTTGCTTATGTATCTTACTCTGATCCACTTCGTACTAGAAATGAAATTTTAAATTCTCGTGCGAAAATGCTAACTGGTTGGTATGCTGGTGTAAATGACCCTAAAATTACTGCGGTAACTGCATTAGAGGTATTTCCTAACCCTGCTGTAAATAACGCAACTTTACGTTTCGATATGAGCAAAGCTGGTGTTGCAGAAGTATCCGTATTTGACGCTTTAGGTAAAAAAGTTAGCATTCTTTACAATGGCCAACTTAACCAAGGTACTCAAAAACTAAATGTTGACCTATCTACATTAAACAATGGCATTTACTTTGTAAACGTAAATGCTGGTGGTCAAGTAGTAACTACTAGATTAGTTGTAAATAAATAGTTAATCTGTAGAGTTTTCTCTACTCCAATATATAAAACCCTGTTCATTTAATTGGACAGGGTTTTTTTGTGGTTGCTATTGTGTGGCATTTTTAGTCTAACTCATTCTTATATTCATAACTTTGCCCTCTGAACAATCAAGATTACTACCGAATGTTGCCTACCCCATCTAGATATACCGTGACTGCAGCGCTACCCTATGCGAATGGGCCAGTTCATATTGGGCATTTAGCAGGATGTTACCTGCCTGCTGACATATATGTACGTTGGTTAAGGCTGCAAAAGAGGGATGTTGCCTTCATTTGCGGTAGTGATGAGCACGGTGTTGCCATTACCATCAAAGCTGCAAAAGAAGGTGTTAGTCCACAACAATTAGTTGATAAATACGATGGTATGATTCGCCAATCTTTTTTAGACTTTGGTATTTCTACAGATGTTTATTCCCGCACTTCATCGCCTAGACATCATCAAGTAGCAGCAGATTTTTTTAAAACACTGTATGAAAAAGATGTATTCATACAAAAGGAAAGTACACAATATTATGACCCAATTGCTAATCAGTTTTTAGCTGATAGATACATAATTGGTACCTGCCCAAACTGCGGCTATGACAATGCCTATGGGGACCAGTGTGAAAACTGTGGCAAATCATTAGATCCGCAAGATTTAATTAATCCGAGGAGTGCATTATCTGGCGAAATTCCGATAATGAAAAATACTAAACACTGGTACCTACCCCTACAGAAATACGAAAATTGGCTAACCGAGTATATACTTGAGCAACATAACAATTGGAAACCAAATGTGCTGGGACAGTGCAAAAGTTGGCTAAACCAAGGTCTGCAAGAGCGATCTATAACAAGAGATATGAGCTGGGGCGTGCAGGTGCCACTGCCAGATGCAGAAGGTAAAGTGCTGTACGTATGGATGGATGCCCCAATAGGTTATATATCTGCTACACAAGAATGGGCAGAAAATACCGATAAAAACTGGGAAGATTATTGGATGAAAGACGACACAAAGTTGGTGCACTTTATAGGTAAAGACAATATTGTGTTTCATTGCATCATATTCCCTGTTATGCTACAGGCACACGGAGGCTACATATTACCGGAGAATGTACCGGCTAATGAATTTCTAAATATAGAAGGCGATAAAGTCAGCACCAGTCGCAATCACGCAGTATGGTTACACGAATATTTGCTGGATTTTCCTGATATGCAAGACGTGTTGCGATACGTACTCATCAGCATATTGCCAGAGACTAAAGATTCTGACTTTACTTGGAAAGATTTTCAACAAAGAAACAACAGTGAATTAGCCGACATATTGGGTAATTTGGTAAATAGAATCATAATATTAATCCATAAGTTCTACAACGGTAAAATACCAGCCCCGGATGTACTAACTCAGCAAGAAATACAATTAATGCAAGAAATGCAAGATATTCCAGCTAGAGTATCTGCACTAATAGATAATTTCAAAATAAGAGATGCACAAACCGAGGCAATGAATTTGGCTAGATTGGGTAATAAATACTTAACTGAAAACGAACCCTGGAAAAGCATCAAAACAGACGTTACACGTACGGCGACAGTGATGCACTTTGGCATTCAATTATTGGCTAATTTAAGTATTGTATTGCAGCCGTTTTTACCATTTACCTGTACTAAAATTCAATTAGCGCTAAACCTGCCAGACCTAACTTGGGCGGATGCAGGTAGAGTTGACTTAGTGCCTGCCGATACATTTATAGAGCAACTACCAATCTTATTTAGAAAGATAGAAGATACAGAAATTGAAATTCAAGCGCAAAAATTAGCGAAAGCTAAGCTTGAAAATCTACAGGCACAAAAAACTAAAGAAGTGAAACTAGAAGAGATAATGCCAAGCATAGCATTTGATGACTTCGCTAAAATAGACTTGCGTGTTGGCAATATAATAGCTGCAGAACGTATACCTAAGGCAGATAAACTATTAAATCTAACTATAGACTTAGGCACAGACATCAGGTCAATACTAAGTGGAATAGCAGAATACTTTAAACCAGAAGACATAATAGGACAGCAGGTAGTAGTGGTTGCTAATTTAGCCCCAAGAAAGATGAGGGGCATAGAAAGTCAAGGTATGATACTGATGGCTGAGGATAATCAAGGAAATTTGCAATTCGTATTACCCGCTACCGTAATTAACCCAGGTAGCACAGTTCGTTAAATTATTTGTTGCATTGCTAAGATGAAAGATACTCCAGATTTACATATAAACGGGCTTAGAATTTTGATACCAAATGCTGGCTTTAAAATAGGCTTCTCGTTTGCATTGCTACTTTTCTCAATATTTTTTGTATTGTGGGCCAGTACAGTATGGTATCCAGATGCAGGCTATGGAAGCTTGTTTATTGCAGTATTAATACCCAACGTCATATTCGCTACATTCTTGCGTATAATGTTAACACAATCAGCAATAAAAGTTAGCCTTACTGCAACTAAAGAAGGAATAGAAGAACAGCCTGCCCCTGATGCAGATAAACGACTGCTAAAAATGAATAAAACCACAGGTGCTAGATTTATAGCTTGGGAAAATGTCGAAAAAATTCAAGAGAAAGGCGATAAGGGTAGAGATGGAGCTAGAGTGTTAACTATATTCATAAAAGGGAGCAAACAGTTCATTCAGCTAAGCAGTAGAAATACCGATATACATCAGTACCACGCATTCGTATCAGGTATGGCTGGTCACTTAAAGTAGAAATATTCGCTAGTTTATTGCAAAGAATAATAACCTAAAGGCCATTGCTTTGCATCAATTTATTCTCCTCAAGCAAATAGGATATGTCAATTTTCCAGAACTTAGCCAGCGATTGTATTATTTTATATTCCTCTATGCTGGTATCGTCATTTGCCTTAATTAATCTAAAGGCATAAATTAGAAAATCTAGGCGCTGCACCTCTGTACTGTAAGCAAAGTAGGCACTTGCGGCACGCTTAAAGTACCACGGCAAACTTCCCTTCGGTACATTGTTTAAGTTCTTGAGTTCTTTGTCTAAATCTGGTACAGATTTACCCTGCTTGGTCAAATAATTTGCAACCTCTTTGCCTTCTGCCTCTGTGTATTTACCATCAGCTACTGACAATATCATTAACATTTGGAACCCTGCCTGCGATAACTTCATTTCCTTTGTGATACACTGTATAGTTCCACAAATATATAGTAAAAACTGCTGATATTAAAATGAGATTAAATAACTTTTATCAATTAATTAAGTCCATTGGTTGCCTAGAAACAATCTAGGTTAAGACGTGTGGCGCTAATAAATTGAATGGCGTAACAGGTATATTTCTAAATATAAAAAAACCTAAAAATATAAAAAACAATAACATAATTAACTTACCTGAATACGGTGCCAACTGCGAACTAAATGGCCAACTAACTTTGAAAATAACGGCAAACCAATTTATAAATAGAATTGCTAATGTGGGTAGTATAAGTGGATGCCAAGCAAAAGCCTGAACAATATTGCCATTTACTGTGGACTGTATTGCCCGTTGGCTGCCGCAACCTGGACAATGTAAACCCGTAAATAAGTGCACAGGACAAGGAAGAGTTAGACTGAGACGTAAGGGTTGAATAAAATAAAACGCTAAACCCAATATTAAAAAACTAAGCAAATACAGAACTGCTTTCCGTTTGGCAATCATATCATAGCT
>JAWXCF010000100.1:0-6953 GCA_034440515.1 Bacteroidota bacterium | reverse complement strand
GTAATGGTGATGGATTTACCTAAGCATCAACGCAAAAAGGCATTGCGTTACGGCATTATTGGTGCGTACGTATTTAGAGGCTTATCTTTATTTTTTATATCGCTACTACAACAAATATGGTGGATAAAACCGATCAGCGGAATATATCTTATGTATTTGGCATTCAAGTACTTCACAGCAAAAAATAAATCTGATGAAGAAATGTTGACAGAAGAATCTCCAAAGAAAATATGGTTATACAGAAACACAGTCGGTTTCTTGGGTCCATTTTGGGCAGTTGTGGCTATGGTAGAGCTTATGGATTTGGTATTCAGCGTGGACAATGTATTTGCAGCAGTTACTTTTTCTAATAATATTTATTTAATTATGACAGGGGTATTTATTGGAATACTTAGTATGCGATTGGTCACTCAGTTCTTTGTAACCCTGCTTGATAGATTTCCATATATTGAGGTATCTGCCTATATTGTTATTGGCTTACTGGGCATTAAGCTGTTTCTAGACTTGCCTTGTCACTTTTTAGCAGAGACTAAGTGGTGTCAATTTACTGAAACAGAGAGTTTAAATACCATTACCTCTATATTAACCATCACCATATTTGCATTGCCCATACTTTGGGATTTAATTATAAAAAGAAAAAGCAAACAAGCCTAGTCTTGTTGCCAATAATGAATTAGATATAATACATTCGTATTACAGAATTGACCAACTGAATAAACGATGCAAAACTCAGATAAAGACTTTAAACACATAGCCATAGCAGGCAACATAGGGGCAGGCAAGACCACCTTAACCACTTTACTGGCAAAGCACTACGGTTGGGAACCACACTTCGAAGAAGTAGAGAGTAACCCTTACATAGATGACTTCTATAAAGAGATGGAGCATTGGAGTTTTCATATGCAGATTTATTATTTGAATCAGCGCTTTCAACAGATTTTAGTCATAAAGGGAGGGAGTAATTCTGTGGTACAAGACCGAACCATATTTGAAGACGCCCGCATATTTGCACCCAATCTTCACGCTATGGGGCTAATGTTAGATCGTGAATTTGAATTGTATCAAAACCTTTATAACACCATCAGCGGACTAATTGCCCCGCCAGATTTACTTATATATTTACGTGCCAGCATCCCAGCATTAGTTACTCAAATACAAAAGCGTGGCAGAACATTTGAGGACAATATAAGATTGGATTATCTAAAGAAACTGAATGCCCGATATGAGGAATGGATAGCAGAATACAAAGGTCCTAAACTGATAATAGTTGACATTGATACGATTAACTTTGATGAAAGACCGGAAGATTTAGGTAAGGTGATACAAATGATAGACGCTGAGAGAACAGGTCTATTTTAGTAAGTAGATGTATAGTTACACTTTCATTCCAATTATCGCAATATTATATTTGCCCCTATGGCATTTAAACCAGTAGTAGTTAGTGGTACCAGACCAACTGGTCATCTTCATTTAGGCAATTACATTGGTGCAGTTAGGCAATATGTGTCGATGCAAGAGAAATTTGACGATTGCTATTTCTTTATTGCCGACCTACATTCACTAACTACTCACCCAAACCCAAATGATTTAAACAGCAGTGTCTATACTGTGTTGGCAGAATATTTAGCTTGTGGACTAGACCCTAATAAGATAACTCTGTATCGCCAAAGCGATGTGCCTGAAGTAATAGAACTTTACTTGGTACTAAATATGTTGGCCAAAGTCGGGGAGTTAGAGCGTGTAGTAACCTTTAAAGATAAGGTACGCCAACACCCAGACAATGTAAATGCAGGACTACTAACCTACCCTACCCTAATGGCAGCCGACATTTTGATACACAAAGGAACCCTAGTACCTGTGGGTAAAGATCAAGAGCAACACTTGGAAATGACCCGAAATTTCGCCCAACGATTTAACGATACCTATCATCAAGAAGTATTGCCAGAACCACAAGCTTATAGTTCACAGGAAAACCTAATAAAAGTACCAGGACTGGCTGGTAGTGGTAAAATGAGCAAGAGTGAAGATGCCAATTCTGCCATATTCCTAGCAGATGAGCCAGCATTAACCATAAAGAAAATAAAAAGAGCTGTAACTGATGCTGGGCCTGTATTAGGTGCGCCGATGTCTGAATCTATACTTAATTTATTTACTTTGCTAGGTCACGTATCTACGCCAGAAGTAGTTGCAGACTTTACCGCGCGCTATGGTGATGCCAGTATAAGATATGGCGACCTGAAGGGGCAATTGGCAGAGGATATGGTTACTTATTTAGCCCCCATCCGTGAAAAAATTATTGTATTTTCTGCTGATAAAGTTATGCTTGACAAAGTACTGGTAGATGGTGCAGAACGTGCTAGGCATAGCGCACAAAATGTAATTAATGAGGTGCGAACTGCTATTGGATTGAAGGCAATTTACGCAGTATGACCACTTCTCTCAAAAATTTAAACACCTTTGGAATAGAGGTTTTTACCGACAATTTAATTCACATATTCACACAGGAACAACTTATTGCCTTAATCCAAGCTAAGGAATTGAGTAGGATGCAACCGTTTTTTATTTTGGGTGGTGGTAGCAATGTCCTATTTACCCAAGACTGGAAAGGAAGCGTTTTGCTAAATGAAATAAAGGGCATTAGCCACCAGTTTGTTAACGAAAACACTGTCTGTGTTACTGCGGGTAGTGGTGTGCTGTGGCACGACCTAGTAATTCATACATTATCAAATAATTGGGGTGGACTGCAAAACTTAAGTTTAATATATGGAAGTGTAGGTGCTGCACCTATGCAAAATATTGGCGCCTATGGGGTAGAAATAAAAGACTGTTTCAATTCCCTAACGGCTGTTCATATAGCAAGTGGAGATTTAAAAGAATTTTCGGCAGAGCAGTGCAAGTTTGGCTATAGAGAAAGCGTATTTAAGCACGAATTAAAGGGGGAATATTTCATTACCGCAGTTAGCTTTAACTTAACTACAGACAAGCATAGCCTAAAAATGGATTATGGCGATATAAAAGCTTTGTTGGCAGAGGGCAACATAAATAGACCCAGCATTCAAGACATAAGCAATGCTGTGATTCAGATAAGGCAGAGCAAATTACCAGACCCTGCAGAATTGGGGAATGCAGGTTCTTTCTTTAAAAACCCTGAGATAGATACGCAACAGTATCTTGAGCTAAAGCAGGAACACCCAGATATGCCTGGCTATGAATTAGATAACGGCAAAACCAAAGTCCCCGCGGGTTGGCTGATAGAGCAAACTGGCTGGAAGGGGAAAAGAATTGGCAATACAGGCTGTCACGCCAAGCAGGCCTTAGTCTTAGTCAACTATGGTGATGCAACAGGAACTGAAATATTCGAACTAGCCAAAACCATAATAGATTCTATCCACAGCACATTTGGAATTAAACTCAGTCCTGAGGTTAATGTGATTTAGAGGGACTTATCTAAAGAGCATTACACTTTCAATCTCTTCAATCCTTTCCTGAATTTTACGTGTCTCAATCTCAGGATTTCTCCACCAATTTGTACTCCATATTCTATAAAATTTAAAGCCATAGCCTTCAAGCATTTTTTGCCTAAATACGTCCCAGTTATATGCTTCGGTAGAATTATGGAATCGTTTTCCATCACATTCTATAGCTAAAATTGGCTTAGTTAAAGACTCGTTGAGTATTACAATATCTATTCTAAAACCTCCAATCTCATATTGACACACGATTCTACCTGATGGTAAGAAATTGCAAAGGTGTCTTACTACCTCTTCTTCAAATGGCGACTCTGTAAAAGTAAGTTTATCAAAAACATCTTTAGTATTTGGCAAATTGCCTGAGCTTTGTCTTGCTAAGTCACTCACAATCCTATTTACATCATCCCTGTTATTATTACTTACAGCTTTAGCATAGGCTAAATAAGTGTAAAAAACAGCTTGACCAGAATTACTTTTCTTTACTTGCAAAACAGACAAATAATTTGAAATAATCTCCTCAGGTATGCTGGTAATGACAACCATTTTGTGTTTAGCCCTAGTAATTATTACATTAAATAACCTATAACCTGTTGCTGTAGAATTAATTGGGCCAAAGCCTTGAGAAAACTTTACTTTATCTTTAAATTTCATTTCAATTTTTTCAAACTCTACATCTCTAGGTTTGCCTTTGGGCTTTACAGATTCCATATAGGCTTTGCGGTCAAGCTTATCGGATAATTTAGGTCCGTATGTAGTACTTAAAATGATTATATCCCTTTCATCACCTTGTATGTTTTCCAAATTTTTTACAAACATTGGTTCATCTGGGTGGCTCTTTAATGTTTGAATCTTGTCGTTAAATTCAGCATTGCATTGACACTCCTCCAATATTGCTTCATTTATAGCTGCACGTTGGGGTAAATTAAAGGTTGCAATACCTACTGTAGGATACTCTCCACTTACTTTACCTAATCCAACTAAATACTCAACTACTTTTAAGGCTTCTTTTATATTAATAGTATCTACATTGTACCCTCCAACATTATGGTATTCAATGCAGATATACTCATTTTTAGCAGGCATTGGTATTAGATTACCTCCATAGAATGCGTAATTACTAAATTGAATTAAATCAGGATGTTGGCTTCGGTAATGAACACGTAACATTAACGATTCAAATCCAATTTTACTGGAGAAATCTAGCAACGACTCTGAGTCTAAAATTCTATCTAATTCACTTTTGGTAGGTTTTGCATTTGTATCTGTTTCAGCACCATCAACTACTTCTTCCACATCATCTTCATCCTCATCGATCTCTACATCTATAGAAGCGCCAAAATAATTACTAGGTGGCATCTGCTGGCTATCACCAGATACTATTTTATACTTGCCTCTCAAAAAAGCAGGTATAGTATCTTGTAGATTCAATTGCGACGCCTCGTCAAACACAACTAAGTCAAATATATCTTGCTTCATTTCAAATAGTGTACTACAAGTAACAGGGTTGGTCATTATAACTGGGAAAATATGAGTAAATAACTCAAAATTTTCACGAACTATGTTTCTCAATGTTGTCTTTTTACGCTTTTGACTACTACTTTTCATAAATATCGCCTTTACAGTAGACTGAGTAGAATTCTGCTGTTTTATCTTTTGAGTTTTTTCAACATTCCAGTTATGATTTATTTGGTCAATTATCCACTTTGTTAATTCCTCATTGATATTATTCAAACTAAATGCGTGGTCATAATCAGCTGGCCACTGATTCTTATCTAATTTAGATAAATACTTTCTGATATAATAGTTCATAAAGTCAATTTCCCAGTTTTCGCTGCCCAACTCTATCAGACTATTTACTATTAACTTATTGTCTTCAGTTAGCTTATTGTGCGATACGTTCCACACCATAAACTCTCTAAAGTGCTCCTCCTGCTTATTTAGTAGGACCAGTAAATTTTTAATAGCAACTAATGAAGCTGCCGTTTCTTCCTCTTTATAATCAGAATGGAATACTTTAGGATCAATTATTTTTTTCGATACTATTATTTCATCAACTAGTTTATATAAAGCATTTTGATTTGCCTGAGCAATTTCAAAATTTTCTGCATCCCATTTGCTATTATTTTCCAGATTTATTATACTACTATGGTGGTCTGCAACTAGTTCCGACAGCTGTGAGTTAAGTTCTTTAGTATTTCTTTTCAGTTCAGATATTACATTTTCTATTCCACTCCAATTAACCTGATATGGTACGTTAACAAACTTGTTTATTATTTCATTTTTAGATTGAAGCTGTAATTCATAAAGGGCATTATTTATTTGCATCTTCTCTTCTTGTACCTGCTTTAGATTTTTATCTATAAGAATTCTAAGTTTTGCTAAAAATACCTTATCTGCAGGAACTGCATTTTTCACTTGTATCGCATTCTCAAAATGCTTTTCTATCTTTTCAACTGTGGTGGTAAGTTTATCAACATTCAGTTGTAATTCTTTTTTAAGCTTTTGTTTAATATCAGCTTTAAAAAACTCAAATTTTTCCAATTCAAGATCAATTTTCTTTACTAGAGTTAATATTTGATTACTTAAATTATCCCAAGCTTCAGACGGGCTCTCATTATTAAAAACTTCTTTATCTAGGGTCATTAACATATCGTTATTAATGTCTGTTTTATGAAACTGCTTGTTAAGCCCTAATAAATTGTCCTTAATCAGGTTGCTTTCACTTGGATTAAATTTGAAATCAATCTGAAATATCTTATCGCTTAGTCCTACAATTTTAGACTCTCTTTTATATTTTAAGTAACTAGCAATTGTATTAGATAAAACTTCATCACCAATTGTCGACATTTTTAAGTTCTCTTCATAGTTATTACATATTGCTTTTTGAGTTTCAAATTTTGACACCAACTCTTTAAATTTTGTGGTGTTAAAGTTTGGGATGGGCAAATTTTCCTCAATATGGCGTACTTTATCTACTATTTTCCGCCTGTCTGCCTCAGCATCTTCTATTATTACAATGTGGTCACTTAGACCAAGTTTAGAAAGCCGTTCATTTAAGACATCTAAAGCAGTTCTTTTCTCACATACTACTAGAACCCGCATCTTATTACTCATCGCATTAGTAATTAGACCAGTCAGGGATTGACTTTTACCAGTTCCTGGGGGACCCTCTATAATAAAATCAGATTTATCTAACCTATCAATAACACTTTTTTGAGAGGGGTCTAAGGTGATGGCTGAATTTTGGTGAATTGATGCCCCAGCTCCGTCTCTAGTCGATATATTAATAATGGGATTTTCCTCTAAAAAAATCAAATCCTTTATTAGAGGTTCTTTCTGCAATTTAAATATTCCGAAGACGCCGGCATTGGCTACAATCGCATCTATATTTTCTACTTTGCTTATAGATTCTTTTGCTGTCTCTAGACTCACTAAGCTGCTATGATACCTGTTTTCGGCATTTAACTCTTTAGCTATTTGATC
>JAWXCF010000099.1:0-66852 GCA_034440515.1 Bacteroidota bacterium | reverse complement strand
CGTTTTCTGTACAATTGGTAACTATTACCAATACTACAACTCTATGCAATAGGTCATTAACCGGAACTATTAATTTCACTGTATCTCCTACCACAGTAGGCGGTACCATTAATGGTAGTGCAACATTTTGTGGAACTACAAACAGTGGTTCTTTGACACTTACTGGTAACACAGGAACAGTAATCCGTTGGGAAGCTTCTACTAATGGTGGTACAACTTGGACCAACATAAGCAATACTACAACTACATTGAACTATACCAATCTTGCAGTTACTACTCAATATAGAGCTTTGGTTCAATCTGGTGTTTGTCCATCAGCATTTAGCAGTGTTGCTACTATTACAGTCAACCCGCAGGGTACAGCAGTATTTAATGGTTCAGCTCAAACTATCTGTTCTGGTATAGCTCCATCATTTACAGTAACAATAGGTAATGTACCAACAGGAAATACTTGGACTTTAAATTACCTAGAGGGTTCTACCGCTAGAACTTTAATTGGTACTGGTTCAGGTACATTTACATTAAATGCTTCAGTATTAACTGCTCCACCTACATCTGTAACATATACTTTGGTTTCATTAGTTAACACTTTTGTATTACCAACTTGTAGCAATGCATTATCGGGTACGTACGTAGTAACTATCAGTCCTACTACAGTGGCTGGTACTATATCACCATCTGCACCATTTGTTTGCTTCGGTACCAATTCTGGTACATTAACGCTAAGTGGAAACACTGGTAGTGTATTAAGATGGGAATCTAGTATGGATGGTGGTTTGAATTGGACAATAATTAGCAATACAACTAATAGCTTAAGTTATTCTAACTTGACTGTATCTACCAGATATAGGGCATTTGTTCAGTCTGGTGTATGTCCAGGTTCATTTACTAACATTGCAATTGTGTCAGTTAATTCACTACCAGTAGCAACCATAAGTGGAACTACACAAATATGTACAGGTTCTAGTGCAGTAATATCATTTACAGTTAGCAATGTACTTTCAGGGCAATCTTTTAACATCAATTATACATTAAATGGTGTTCCACAAGTATTATCAGGAACAGGTCCTGGTACATTTACAGTTAATACTGGTGCGATAACATTCCCACCAATAGACCAAGTGTATCAATTAGTAAGCGTAACAAACATTACAACAGGTTGTAGCAATACAGCATTGGGCACAGCAGTTATACGAGTTAACCCTCGCCCAGTCCCTAACTTTACTACTACAGACGTATGTGCAGGTAGAGTTGCAAGCTTTAGAAACTCTTCAACCATTCCATCAGGAAATATCCAATCGTATGTTTGGACATTTGGTGACGGTGGTAGTAGCAGAAATCAAGAGCCTGCTTACACGTACAATATACCTGGTACATATAATGTTAAATTAGTAGTTACAAGTACAGAAGGTTGTAAAGATTCTATTACTAAACCGATAGTTATCTATAATAACCCAGTAGCAAACTTTAATGTATCAAATACTTGTCTTAGTGACACAGTTAGATTTACTAACACTTCTACCATAACCGGCGGTTATTCTATAACTACTTATGCTTGGAATTTTGGTGACGGTGGCACATCTAACATAGCTAACCCAAGATACAGATACTCTCAACCAGGTAACTACAATGTAACATTTACTGTAACTAGCGATAGGGGTTGTACTACCACTATAACTAAACCATTAGTAATATTTGCACAACCTACAGCAGCATTTAGTTCTATACCTGTTTGTCAAAATGACACTGTACAGTTTATTAATTCAAGCAACACTAGTCAAGGTAAATTGAGCTATTTATGGAAATTTGGAGTAGGTCAAACCAGCACATTAAGAGACCCTAAATTTAGATTTAATGGATTTGGCAGCTTTGATGTGACTTTGACTGTAACAAATACAAACGGTTGCAGAGACTCAGTCACTAATAGAATTACCATTTATCCTAAACCGATCGCAAACTTCAATGCTCTACCAGTTTGTATAGGTAAGACAACTCTATTTGATGATCAAAGTACTACTGCATCTGGTTATATAGTTGACTATACTTGGTCATTTGGTGATAGCACATTTAGTACAGGCAAAACACCTAAACATACTTATGTTAGACCAGGTAACTACAACGTATCATTGGTAGTTAGAAATAATAGAGGATGCCTAGATACGGTAGTAAAATTAGTTACTGTTAATCCGTTGCCTTTAGCGACTATTACTCCTAATGGACCATTACAATTCTGTGATGGTGGAAATGTTACACTAACTGGACCTGCAGGTATGACAGCATATTTATGGAGCACAGGTGCAACAACCCAATCTATTACGGTAACTACTTCTGGTGTATATAAATTAACTGTAATTAATAACAATGGTTGTAGCAATAGTGATAGCATTAGAGTGACGGTTTACCCATTACCTAAAATTAGAACTAATCGTGATACAACTATTAGCAAAGGGTTTACAGTACAGTTGATTGCAACTGGTGGTCAAACATATATTTGGTCTCCTATAACTGGCTTAGATAATCCAAATATTGCCAATCCGAAAGCAACACCTCTAATTACTACACAGTACATAGTTACAGGTACAGACTCAAATGGGTGTGTAAGTTCAGATACAGTAAACATTACAGTTATAGATGACTTTAGCTTAATCATAGCCAATACGTTGACACCAAATAATGATGGTGCAAATGATTTCTGGTTTATTGGTAACATTAAAACCTATCCTGAAGCGCAAGTGAAAATCTTTAATAGATATGGTCAAGTAATATTAGATCAAACTAATTACCAAGAAGATTGGGGTGGAATATGGGGTGGTAAGCAATTACCAGACGGTACCTATTTCTACACCATCACAGTACCAGGTAGAGATAAGATGTACAAAGGGGCCGTAAACGTAATTCGCAGTAAAGAATAGCAATGATATTCAAAACATTAAAAAAGAATAATAAGATGAATATAATCTCAAAATATACCAAGTTCGTGATTGCAATTGCTACGATAGTATGCAGTTCTTTTACGGCTGCAAATGCACAACAAGTGCCTTTGTATAGTCAATACTACTTTAATCCATTTCTGTATAATCCTGCATATGCAGGATCTACAGACTATGCGAAAATATTCGTGATAAACAGACAGCAGTGGACTGGTATGCCAGGCGCACCTGCTACACAAGCCGTAACTATTGATGGACCTATCAAGGCTCAGAAAATAGGTATTGGACTTAGCGTGTATAACGACCAGATTTCATACTTTCATAGGACTGGTGCAAACTTTAACTATAGTTACCGTATGAATTTCAATGAGAAACACTACCTAGCACTAGGTGCTGGGGTTGGCGTTCTAAACAATGGAATTGACTATTCGCAAATAAGTGTTCGAGATGCTAATGATAATTTATTAGGCAGTCAATTAGCAAACAGAACCACATTTGATGCATCATTCGGGGTTAGATATCATTTCAAAGGAATTGAGGCTGGTATTGCTGTACCACAACTTCTTGCACCAGCAGTTAGATACAATAGCTTTAATCAAGTGAGAAATCTAAATAGATTTCAATTTGACAGACACTACATTGGTACTTTGAAATATGCATTCTTGTTCTCAGAAGACAGATTGAAAGTTGAACCAATGTTATTTGCAACAGCAGTACGTGGTGCTCCTATTCAGTTTGATGGTTCAGTAATGACCAGTTGGAAAAATACTTACTTTGTTGGGTTAATGTATCGTAACAAATATGCCTTTACTACTTCTGTAGGTGTGAAAATTCACGAAAGACTTATAGTTAGTTACGCTTATGATTGGGTGACTACTCCTACAGCTCAGTATTTAGGTGGTACACACGAGATTACATTAGGATTACAATTCGGTAGAAGTGCTAACGATAAAAAAGAGGCAATGTTAAAAGACAGATTAGACAATATCGAAGTAATGTCTAAAAAGACCCAAGACAGCCTGCGTAAGGAACTAAATAAAACGAATGCTAAAGTTACTGAGGTGGAAAATGAAAATGACAAAATTCGTGGCAATATGGATCAATTTAAGAAAGATATGATTGATTCAGTTGATGCTGCAAATGGCTTGATTCCTCGTAGTCAAAATAATGGTGTGGTAGGCGAACTGAATAAAGAGACGAATGGTAATGGCCAAAATGGTAACAGAGGAAACGGTCAAAATAGTCGTAAACCAGGAAATGTTCAAGGCAATAATTACTATTTAGACAATATCTACTTTGGTAATGAAAATGCAGAAGTTCTTCCTAATAGCTACCCACAACTTGATGCACTTATAGATGTTTTAGTAAAAAGCCCTAATATGGTAATTGAAATAATGGGGTATGCAGATGCAACTGGTACCTACAAATTCAATAAATACATAAGTCAACAAAGAGCCAATTCTGTAAAAAGATATTTACTACAACAAGGTGTTAAAGAAAATCAAATAAGAACAGTAGCCTTAAGTGAGTCTAAATTCTTAGGTGATAATAAAACATTAGAAGGTAGAAAATTAAACAGACGTATTGAGCTAAAAGTAGTTAAACAATAAAGTCTAACTAATTATATAAAAAGCCCCGTATAGAAATCTATACAGGGCTTTTTTTTTATGCTTGAATTACAATTAGATGTTAACTGACATATTAGAAAGTCATTTAAAAAACCATCACTCTATATTCTCCTCTACACTATAAAATCTGGTAGTACCAGGTTTGGCATAATAACCTGTTCCAGTATATTCTCTAAGTGAAGCAGACTTACAGTCTGTTGCGCAGGCACCATCCCAATCCCAGCCACAGCTGTCGCACATTATTACTTTCTTGTTGCATATCTCGTTACTGCAATTTACCATTCTGGTTGACTCTGAATGACAATGAATACAGTAGCTAATTACAGTTGGGTTTACCTCATTTACAGGTATTACTACCCTACCATCAAATACATAAAGGTCACCCTCAAAGTCTTTGCCCCCAGTTTCTTTGGCATATTGTATAATGCCACCGTGTAATTGATATACTTCTTCAAAACCTTGGCTAAGTAAGTAGGCGCTTGCCTTTTCACACTTAATGCCTCCAGTACAATAGGTGATAACTTTTTTACCCTTATACTGACTTAAATAGTCTATATGCTCAGGCAGTTCTCTGAAATTATCTATGGGCAGTGTGAGAGCATCTTTAAATCGACCTATTCTGTGTTCATATTCGCTACGAACGTCTAATAGAACCACGTCATCACGATCTTTCATTTCTAAGAAATCTTGCCCTGATAAATGAATACCCGTTTTATCAATAGGATTTACTGTCAATTGTGAATGGACAATCTCACGTTTGTAACGTACGTGTGTTTTATTAAATGCAGGTTGAGCAACATCGTCTATTTTAAAAAGGATATCAGCAAATCGCTCATCAGCAGTTAAATCAGCAATATATTGACTGCAAGTTTCCTTAGTTCCACTAAATTGTCCATTTATACCCTCATCTGAAATATAAATACGGCACTTTACCTCGTGTTTATAGCAATAGCGTAAATGCTTAACAGCAAAAACTTCTGCATCAATTATATGCACATACTTGTAAAAAGCAACTACCTGATAATTTAAGCCTTGCATTTAATTAGACAATTTAAAGACCTGCAAAAATAACCTAAATAGAAATACTACTAATATAATTCTTCATCTTCTGACTCGTCTTGTTTAATTTCAAACATACCGCTTAAAATGTCTTTGAATCTATTACCAGTACCTATGTTCATCTTACTGATTAAGCTAAACTCTGCCATACCGTGAAGAGCAAATTCCATTAGGAAAAGTTTTTCAACCTCTCCATCATAATCGATACTCTTCTCAATAAGGTCAGCTAATCCTGGAATATCCATCAACGATTTTTTATATTCGTCATCGGTCATATTCATCATTATTTCTAATGAATTGCCTTGACCAAACCATTGAATAGTGGTATCGTATGGGCTTTTACTTTTAGTTTTTCTTGATGCCTCTGGATCAGGGAAATAGTTTTTAAATACGGAACGCAAGGCTTTACCTAACAGTATTTGGGCAACGTTTGCAGTTCCCTCTTGCTCACCCTCATACACCAATTCTACTTTACCTGTAATAGCTGGTATTACTCCCCATAGGTCGGCAATCCTCATATTTGCTTTTGGTATTCCCTGTAGCAATCCTCTACGCTCAATAGAGCTGACTAACATTTCATAAGCTGAAATAGTCAAACGAGCTGATACACCACTTTTAGCATCAACATACTCACTTTCTCTAGCTTCAAACGCTATCTGTTCAATTAATTCAGGTGCCCAATCGAATAAATTAACTCGTTCGCTCTGAATTGGTAATATCCTAGCCTCTTGTTTTGTAATAGCTGCTGCGTCAATAATGTTTTTAGGATAATGAGTCAATATTTGACTTTGAATCCTATCTTTAAGTGGGGTTACTATGCTACCTCTATTGGTATAGTCTTCTGGATTTGCAGTAAATACAAATTGCAAATCAAGGGGTAACCTTAATTTGAAACCACGAATTTGAATGTCACCTTCTTGCAATATATTAAATAGCGCAACTTGAATTCTCGCTTGTAAATCAGGCAGTTCATTAATTACGAATATGCACCTGTTGGCTCTAGGTACCAAACCGAAATGTATAACTCGCTCATCGCTATAGGGTAATTTTAGAGTTGCTGCCTTTATAGGGTCAGCATCACCAATTAAATCTGCGATACTTACATCAGGTGTTGCCAATTTTTCAGCATACCTTTTAGACCTATGCACCCACTCTATTGGGGTTTCTTCGCCCATCTCTTCTATTAAATCTAATGCAAACCTGCTAAGTGGGTTATAGGGATCGTCGTTTAGCTCAGATCCTTTAACTATTGGCATATATTCATCTAATAGTTCTACCATAAGTCTAGCTATTCTAGTTTTGGCCTGACCACGTAGTCCAAGAAACAAAATATTGTGTCTAGACAATAGAGCACGTTGTAAGTCTGGAATTACGGTGTCCTCGTACCCAACTATACTTTGAAATAGTTGCTCTTTCTTTTCAAGTTTTGCAATAAGATTTTCTCTTATTTCGTCTTTTATGCCTCTACTTTTATAAGTAGATTGTTTTAATTGACCTAGGGTGTTAATGTCGTTATGCAAAGCGATGTTGTGTTAAATGTTTAGTAATTGTTATTTGACTTTCTTTCTTCTGTTTTTTTCATAATCTTCAAATACATAGTCTCCCAAACCTTGTAGGCTGGTATAGAATGCCTTACCTTGATTGACTTGCGTAAATTCTTGAACAAATTTCTGTAGATAAGGGTCAGACGCTACCATAAATGTGGTAACCTTTATTTTAAGCCTTCTACATTGTGCCGCCAAATTCAAAGTTTTATTTAAAATTTTTCTATCTAGACCAAAACTGTTTTTATAATATTTAATACCTACTTTCATACAAGTTGGCTTGCCATCAGTTATCATAAATATCTGCTTATTTGCGTTTTTTCTCCTCCTCAGCAGATCCATAGCTAACTCTAAACCAGCTATGGTGTTAGTATGATAAGGCCCGACTTTTAAATAAGGTAAATCTTTAATTTCTATTGGCCAGGCATCATTGCCAAATACAATAATGTCTAAAGTATCTTTAGGGTACTTCGTCGTAATTAATTCACTTAGCGCCATCGCTACCTTTTTGGCAGGGGTTATTCTGTCCTCACCATACAATATCATACTATGACTTATGTCTATCATTAATACTGTACTAGTTTGGGTTTTGAACTCATTATCAACAACCTCTAAGTCACTCTCCAATAACATTAGATCGCCGATGCCGTGATTAATTTGAGCATTTCTCAAACTATCGGTCATATCAATATTCTCTAGTTTGTCTCCAAACTCAAATGCTCTTCTGTCGGTAGTTAATTCATCACCATTGCCAGAGTAACTGGTTTTATGGTTGCCTTGAGAAGACTTCTTCAGCTTACCAAATATTTCATCTAGACTGCGTTTCCGTATTGATTGCTCAGATTTTTTGGTAAGATCGAAATCTCCAGGCGAATTAGTATCATCTTTTATATATCCCTTATCCTTCAGATCTTGAATGAAATCGCCCATTCCGTAATTGTCATCAGTCAATTTATATTGATTGTCAATTTCATTCATCCAAGACAGCGCTTCTGATGCATCACCAGCTGTATAGTTGAGTAGCTGCATAAACAAATCCAATAATTTTTTAAAGGGATCGTTCGTGCTATCATTTGGTTTGTATTCTGAAAAATTAAAGCCTAACATATTGTTTTAAACATTAAAATTATATTAATTAACGGAAATTTATATATACAACCTAAAACAATTTTTTTAATATACAGTTCTACAATGTTATTAAATAAATAATTGTTGTAAATTCGAAATTGGCACTTGATATACTACTTATATATTATGAAGAAACTTTTACTTATATTAAACCTCTGTTTGATAATAATACTGGCAAATTCGACTCTCTCTCAAGCTAATCACTTAATGGGGGGAGATTGTACCTATCGAGACATTGGTAATGGAAGAGTAGAAGTAAAAATAATGGTGTATAGAGACTGTACTAGTGGCAATGGTGCAGCAGCTTTAGACAATACTATAACGTATTACAGATACCCAGCTACCGATGTAGCAAATAGCAAATACAGTACCTTTACTACAAGAGCTGTCAAATTATTTCAAACTAAGACAGTACAACCAGAGGCTCCGAGATGTAAGCCCCCAGCTGGATTATGCGTACAACTAGGTATTTATTTAGATACATTTACCATTGGTACAGATACATTGGGTTACCATTTAGTGTGGGCTAGAGATTTTAGAAATTACAATGCACCAATTACCAATATAGTTAAAGGCACATCTTGTGGAGCTTTTAATCCAAATCCAAGGAATCCTTATGGCTCAATTTGGTATTGTTTTGTACCAGTAAAAACCATAGTAAACTCTTCCCCTCAATTTTTAACCAATCCGATTCCATTTGTTTGTTCAGGCAGAACAACAGTTTTTAATCCATTAGTTTCGGACAAAGACAAAGATTCTTTGGTATTTTCTTTAGAAAAACCATCTAGTCCTATTGGAAACTGTAATACTAACGGTTTCCCTACACCTGTGCCGCCAGGTCATCCCAATTTTTTATCTGTAGTATATGGATCCGGATATAGTGCAGGTAATCCATTCGGATCTGGCAGTAGTGCTAGTATAAATAGCGTAACAGGAGAAATTTCTGTAAATCCTGCAAGTAATGGAAACTATATAGTAGCTATTCAAATAGCAGAATATCGAGTGAATCCTGTTACTCGAAAGGCCAGATTTATAGGCTATATACGTCGAGATTTACAATTTGTAGTTGGGTCTTGTAGTGTGTCATATGCTCCACAATATGTAAAAGACACACTTGGTTATACTCGGTATTTAAATGTTGGAGATACACTAAATATATCAGCAATTGCTAGGTCAACTGGAGATACTGTTTATATGGCAGCAACTGGGGGCATTTTCTCTAACAATGCTTCAATAGTACCACCATACGCCACGGTGACTGGTACACTAATAGGCTATAAATCAGCAGAGTTAAAAATAAAATGGGTGCCTAGTTGTAACCACATTACCTTTACTAGTCCTCACGTTATTACCGTTTCTGCAAGTGACGAAAATTGTAACACAGTTTACCGAACTTATAGTATATACGTCAAAACTAAGACTATATATAGACCCCCAGCATTCAGATGTGTCAACATAGTTGGGAAAGACAGCATTAAAATTACATTTACTGATACAGCAAAAAAGAAAGACTTTAGCTACTTTAAAATATACAGAGATACAGCACTTAGTGGAAACTTTGTATTGGTAGATAGTATAAACAACTACTTAAAAACCAGCTGGACAGATAAAAAGGCGACAAATGCAAACACCAAATATTATAGATATTTTATTACAACTCAAAACTCTTGTGGACTAGAGGGATTGCCAAGTGACACTATGGGTAATATCTTAGTCATTCCCAATAAGATGACTGACAAAATGGTTCGCATAAATTGGAATATCCATTCAAAAAGATATGCTTTTACTTACTACATATACACAGACGTTGGTACTGGTCTAAAATTAAAAGACAGCACCAAGAAAAATTTCTATGATATGCGTAACTGTAATTTAAGTTTTAAAACTCAAATTCAAGTTAAAGACACAGCTAAGTGGTGCAGTTCAATATCAAATACTACTAATAGCATAATACTAAAAGATAGTACTGCACCAAACATAAATAATAAACTATTAAATGCCAGCGTAATAGGTAGAGATAGTATTGAAATTACTTTTAACAAAAGCGACAGCAACGACACAAAAAGGTATATACTATATAGAAGTATTGCTGGTAATACTTACACAGCAATAGATACTGTAATTCATATAAAAGCCACCAATACCTATAGTTTATTAGACAAAAAAGCGACAAACAGCACCCTAAATCAATATTGTTACAGCATCAAGGCAGAAGATACTTGCGGACAGTTAAGTAAATTTAGTAACACTATTTGCGTAGCTCGATTAACGGGTACAGGTCAACAGTTAAACCACAACTTAATTTGGAAAAAAACTTTATCTACGCCTTCTGATACTGTATTTGTACAGAAACTAATAAACGGTATTTGGACAAGCATTCCTACCAGTGCAAGGCTTGTAAACAGAGACTCAATTTACAACGAAGTCGTAAGTTGTAACATAACTACTACTTTCAGGCTTGCTTACTACAGATCTCAAATTATGGCTTACAGCTATAGCAATGCCGTAGCAATAACATCATTTGATACAGTTAGTCCTAATAGAGTTAATATATTGAGCGCGAGTGTTATAAATAGTTCAGAAATACTTCTAAAGTTTAATAAAGTAGCCAATGTAGATGTTCGTAAATACGAAATATATAGAAGAACGGGCACTGGTAGCATTTCCCTACTCACTACACTAACGGATCCAGTAAATAGTTCTGGAACAGTAAGCTATAATGACAAAAGCGTAAACACATTAACTAACACATACAGTTACCAAGTGTATGCAGTAGATAGTTGTGGACCCAATAAATCTAAAACGAGTGAAGCGCATAAAACAATTTTAGTTAAGGCTAAAGCAAAAAACCTTTCCATAGATCTTACTTGGAATAGTTATAGAGGCTTTAACGTATCTAGTTATTCAATCTTAAGACTAAACAATAATGTTTGGACAAACATTGGTTCTACTACTGATACGTTTTTTACTAATTTACCACTAAATTGTAATGTAACTAGACAATATAAAGTAATGGCTAATGAATTAGGTGGTGATAATGAATCAGCCTTGAGTGATAGCACATCGGCTACACCATTTGATACTGTAGCACCAGCAAAAATTAAATTAGTATTTGCTTCTGTATTAGCAGATGATGAAGTTTTGTTGGTTTGGAACAAAACAAAGGATGTTGATACTAGAAAATATATAATTCAAAGACGGACAGGTAGCTCAGGTACATTTGTAAATATAGATACTACTGTTGTAGACACATTCTACAATGACAACAACGTAAATGCAGCGGGTAACCATTACAGTTATAGAATAATAGCTATGGACAGCTGCGCAAACAATAGAAGTATTCCAAGTGAATTCTTCAACACACATTTACTTAATACGACTATTACTGGTTGTCAGCAAAAAATTGATTTAAATTGGAATAATACCAAGGGGACTGGGCAAACTATTAGCTCATTTAATATATATAGAAGCACTCAGGGAGGAAGCTTTAGCCTACTGACGAACGTAAATGGCACTCAAAGCACCTATACAGATAATGCTATAACTAATGTGTATTTCTACGAATACTATATACAGCCATTGTATCTAGGTGTAGCAGAACCAATAGCATCTAACTTAGTTATTAACATCACGCACAGACCAAACCCATCAATAATATTGGGCGCTAGTAAAATAATTACCAATACTAGTACTGGTACAGTAGAACTAACTTGGCAAAGTGTTACAGGTGAACCTTATGCTAAAAATGTGTTGGTCTATGGTCGCTTAGTTGGTCAAAGTTGGAGTCTATTATACACAGCTAAGCCTAATGAAAACAACTACACTCATACTGGCCTGAATACACGCTTCAGTAATTATGAATATCAAATTGTAACAGTAGATAGTTGTGGTAACTATGGTGATAGCTCTATTATACACAGAACTATAGAGTTGAAGATGACAGTTGGTCAATTGGTACACGACCTTGCTTGGACAGGTTATAAAGGCATAACACCTAGCATAACGTTTATACAGAATAGACAAGGGAGCAGTTATGTAACGGTTGACTCACTAGCCAATCCAAGTGATACTACTTGGAGAAAATTTCCAGCACCTTGTAATTCCGCAGTTTTTTATAGGGTTGCAATTGTTGACAGCTCTGGAAATACATTTTACAGTGACACTGCCGGTGGGCAAGCAATTGATATAATACCAGCCAACAGTCCAGTAATTTTGAATGTGACTAGCCAGCCTCATCGTGGTTTTACCATTACATTTAAAGGTTCAGATAGTGCAGACGTTTACGGATATTCCGTTGAACGCAATTCTGGAACTGGCTATAAACGTTTGACATTTATTCTTTATGGTGGCTCACAGTTAAGTTATACTTATAATGATACTAGCGCAAAAATTGGTCAAAACTATTGTTACCGTATTGTAACCAATGACTCTTGCCTTAATGCATCTAACAGTGAAGTATTCTGCCCAATATCTATAAAAGGAATTGCTAGAAATCAGGAGAACTTAATTGATTGGACCAAATTTAGAGGTCGCAGCATAACTAGTTATAACCTTGAAACTTATAACACAATGACTAAATCTTGGCAAACAACAATTACAGGACTATCTAACATTGATACCCAGTATTTGCATCTACCTCTAAGTTGTGGCATACCAGTTAGCTACAGAGTTAAAGCTGTGCGTGCAGATGGTCCAATTTCGTATTCAGATAGTATAACTAGGGTACCATTTGATACTATCAAACCAAGTAAACCAATAGTAAAAGCAGTAACTGTATTGCCTGCTAATGGCATCAGACTAAGTTGGGCATTTAATCCAAATTCTGATATCAAGTTTTATGATATATATCGTAAAGACAGCACTAGCGCTTACACTAAAATTGTTACTGTAACCAGAGATAGTGTTTATATAGACAGACCAGGTAATTTAAATAAATACTATAGCTACTACATAGTTGCAATAGATAGTTGCGACGGAACCCATAGATCTAATGCCAGCATAGAATATGGTACTATGAGATTGAGACTCAGCACGAAAGATTGTAAACCATTGGTTAGAATTAGTTTTGGTGCATTTATAGGTTATGGTTCTAGCAATACAAGTTACAACATATTGCGAAGCACTAGTAGATCTGGAACATACAGCATAATTCAATCTCAAAGTAATAACCAATTGTACATTGACAATAATGTTGATACCAGTTCTCGATTCTACTATTACGTTCAGGCAAGAAATACATCAACAGGTTTAATTAGTAATGGTGACACACTGAGCATTAAACCTAGAATATTTGAGGCACCTTTACCACTTAGCATTACCGAAGTAGATGTAACTAGTACCAGTTCAACAAATGGTAGCGTAAATATCAGTTGGATTAGTCCAAATATTAACGATACTTTTATAATTGGCTATAGACTATATCACAGTATTGTAGCTAACGGGACATATACTTTACTTTCAGATATTAAGAATTTAGGTACGCTATCTTATGTGCATTCAAGTACAAATACTAAAACAAGTGCTAATTACTATTATTTAGTAGGATATAACAAATGCTTAACTGAAGGATTCATACCTATTAAATATTTAGCAATAAATCTAAGTGTAACAGCTGTCAATAACAGTAACAACATAAGTTTTAACAAATACCGTGGAGCTGTTGTAACTAGGTATGAAATAGATAGAAGTGAGGGTTCTAATGGTTTAACAACCAAATATTATGTGCCATCTAGTGACAGCACTTTCGCCGATACTAACATATCTTGTGGCAAAGTATATAACTATAGAATTAAGGCATTTAATATTGCTCAACCCAACTTGTTAATACATAGTGATACAGTAAGAGTTAGGGCTTTAGATAATTTAGCACCGCAAATTGCTAATCAAGTATCGGCCAGTGTAACTTCATCTTCTGCTAGTAATGGAACCAACGAATTAACTTTCTTAGTGGCAGGAGATAAGAATAGGAAATCGTCTTACATATACAGGTCGTCTAATGGTGTATTCTTTTTAATCGATTCATTTAAAAGCAATAGCACAGGTTTAGTTAGGTATGTTGATTCTAAAGCGAATAACAAAACGACAGCATATTCATACTTCATTAGGAGTATAGATAGTTGTGGAAACATAGCTACACCAAGTGATACACATACAACTGTGTTGCTAGAGGCAACTGCTCAAAATGCCTATAACAGAGTATCTTGGACTGAATACATTGGTTTCAAATCAACTAGATATACTTTAGAGAAAAGATCGAATTTTGGTGTTTGGGTGCCTATTTATACTTTAAATACATCTGGATTCTACAATGATGCAGATGTAAGGTGTAGAACAAATTATGAGTATAGAATTACTGTATTTGATTCTCTAAATTCTGTGTCAGCATTTAGCAATACAGACACTGTGGTTTCATATGAGAACAATGCGCCAGAGCCACCTATTTTAGACCTAGCTACAGTTACCAAGACAGGTTCAAATACTGGTATCATCGCACTGAAATGGACTGCTAGTAATGCAAGCGATAAATCGAAATATTTAGTTTATAGACGTCAAACTACTAACTGGAATTTAATTGCTCAATTGCCTAATACCCAGTTAACTTATAATGATACAGCTTTAAATACTTATCGTGAAAAATATCAATATAAAGTAAGAGTAATTGACACTTGTGGTAATCTAAGCAATGACTTATTTGCATTTACACATAGTCCAGTAAGTTTAAAAACTGTATCTGGCAATGAGTCAATTGAACTAAGCTGGACTCCGTATGAAGGCTTTAATATTAACAGATACAATATTTACAGAAATGGAATTCTAATTACTTCATTTGCATCTTCTGTTACTGCATTTACTGATACTCAAAAAGTTTGCTTTAGAAAATATAGTTATGTAATTGAGGCTATAGGTAATAAAGATGTAAGTTTTTCTAACAGAGACAGCGCACAACCATTTGACATAATTGCACCTAAACCAGTGCATTTAATTAGTGCGAGTGTAGCGAAATCTAACGGTGCTGTTGAAATTAAATGGGCTAAGTCTGGTAATTGGGACGCAAGTGGGTTTAAGTTATATAGACGTAAACTGCCAAATGGCGACCTAAAAGTCATATATCAAACTAAAAATCAAAACGATACAACTTACCGTGACTCAACAGTTCTTCATCAAGAAGGTTTCTGCTATCAAGTTACTGTTGTAGATAGTTGTGGTAATATGTCTTTATTTAGCAACTTAGGTTGTACCATAGGGTTAAAGGTTGAGAGCAAACCACTACAACACCTATTAAGTTGGTCACCATATAGACAGTGGCTTAATCCAATAAAGAAATACGTTGTATATAGAAGGTCTAATGATACTGGAGTATGGGTTTTAATAGGTAGTGCCATAGGTACCAAGACAAACTGGGCAGACCTAGCAATACCTACTGATGGTGGAAATTTCTGCTACAGAGTTGAAGCAGTAGAAAACAATAGCCTATATGATGCTACTAGTTACAGTAACATATTTTGTGTAAATCAAGACCCAATTGTATTCTTCCCCAATGCATTTACACCAACACAAAGTACTAATCTAAATGACTCATTTGGTCCGAAAGGAGCTTATATAAAATCATACAATATGAAAATTATAAATAGGTGGGGGCAAATAGTTTACAGCACTGATGCAGGTGTGCCTTGGAATGGTAAAACTAATAATGGTGAATCTGCACCAGAGAGCATTTATACCTACATAGTCAATGTAAAAGGTTATGAAAATAAATGGAAATACTATAGCGGCACTATAATCATATTGAAATAGTCAGGTTATAAATAAATTTGTAATGCCCAATCTTAGATTGGGCATTTTTTATTAAGTGAGTATTAAGCGCTATTTACCCAATTCTATAAAAGAGTCATTGCACTTTTGGTTTAAGTCAGACCAAAGAGCCTTAGGCTACTTTACCATAGGATTGGATGCCTTAGCCTGGATTAGATTTCATATTTCAGGCAAAAGAAAACTGAACCCAATTAGCATTTGCCTTGGATTATTGAATAGGACAGATATGGTTATAAATGAGTTGTTACCTAGCATAGCTAAACTATACAACTTAAACTTAATTCACTTCACCATAGTAGATTGTGGCAGTGAAAATTTGATTAAACTTAGAAAAGAACTTGATTGGTTAATGCCCAATCATTACCAGATAATTGAAACAAAACAAGACTTTCATCGGGCGAGAGTTTACAATCAAGCCATAAGTATGGCAAAGCACGAGTATTTTTTTGCGACTGACGCAGACATTTCATTGCCTGAAAACTTAGTAGAATTGGTGAACAAATATGTTAGTAATAAAATAGCTTGGTTTCCTATTTGTTTCAATTTAAACAAAGAGGCAAAGTCTAAACAAGACGGCAATTGGCTAAATAGTGGCTACGGATTATTTGCAGATAGCAAATACCAATTCCAAAAAGTGGGAAAATATAATGAACAGTACTTAAGTTGGGGAGGAGAGGATAAAGAACTTTTTTTGAACTATTATCTACATAGGAGGCTTGTATATAGAAATAAATGTAATAGGTTATTCCATAATTATCACGATAGCCTAAAGCCTGATAACTATGCAGAAAAAATATTACCAAGAATATAGTTGTAACTAATTTTTATTAAATTAGCTATTAGAAACATTAAATAGATATATGAAACCCCGATCGAAAAAGAAAAGTCGAAGTCGAACTTTTACTCATAATATATTCGCAATCATCTGTTTACTAATAGTTGGCTTGTACTCTACCAGCCTTCACACACAAACAAAACCTAAATCTGCATCTGATAAAATTGCTTTATCAGTATTAAAATCAAGCGAAAATTCTGGTCAAAATAAAAAAGTTATTAACACAAGTAGTTTCGATTATTCTAGCAATGAACCTGAGTCTAATGTGAATCAAGATAATGAGATAAAAGGTGGATGGGCACGGTGGGGTAAAATGATGCTAAATATGTTCATTGGCTTATTAGCTTTCTTTGCAGTTTATTACTTTATTCTAAATAAAAAGCACAGAGTTAGATAGCAAGTGTTAGCCAAATATGGCCTCTGCGTGAAGTTGTAACTCCAGACGAGAAATGGGAACAACACCTAATTTTTCGCAAACCAATCCACCTGCTAGATTAGCCAATTGTATAGCAATATTCGGAACTAAGCCGCAGCTTAGAGCTAACGCTGCTACACTGATTACAGTATCGCCGGCACCACTTACATCATATACTTTTCTAATGTGGGCCTCAGCATAGTAGCTATGTTCGCCTTCCAACAGCAACATTCCCTTTTCACTCATTGTAATTAATGCAAACTTCGCTTGAAGGGTGTATAATATTTGCGCACCTGCTTTTTTTACTTCATCTACGGTATTCTCTACAGATAAGTTTACACCCAAACCTTCTGCAAGTTCTCGTAAATTAGGTTTGAATAAATCTACGTGATTGTATAGGTGAAAATTTCGACGCTTAGGGTCAACAGCTATAAAGCATTTGTGAATCTTAGCTGCCTCAATTACTTGCCGAATTAGATTTGAAGTAATGATTCCTTTGTCATAGTCTTCAAACACTATAACATCAATATTTGGTAATAATCTGTGAATAATTAATTCAATTAATTGATTCTCTTCGCTTGCAGATATTAGTTCATTTACTTCACTGTCTATCCGAATCATTTGGTGATTGTTGCCTAATATTCTAGTTTTTACGGTAGTAGGTCTATCATTTTCAAACTGAATTACCGCAATTGTATTAATTTCTTCGTCAGCTAACAGTTGCAATAGTTTTTCAGCCTCAACATCTTTACCTACACCACTGGCAACTGAAACTTTTGCGCCTAGTTTCGCCATATTTAGGGCTACGTTTGCAGCACCGCCTAATCTATATTCACGTTTGGTAACCTCAACTATGGGTACTGGTGCCTCCGGCGATATTCGCTCTACCCTACCCCAATAGTAGGCATCTAACATAATATCTCCAATCACCAATACGCGTTTATTTGCAAATGAATCAAATAGACTTGGCCAGTTTAACTTAATGTCTAATCCCATTTACACCAAGTTATGTAAAGCAGTTTTGATTCTGGCCAATGCCAATGTTAGATTCTGTTCAGAAGCTGCAAAACTAATTCTAATGCAATTTGCTGCGCCAAAACCTGTACCAGACACCAGACTCACTTCTGCCTCAGCCAATAAATACATACATAAATCATCTGATGTATTGACTTCATATTCCTTATATTTAGTACCTAAATAGGCAGATACGTCTGGAAACAAGTAAAATGCCCCCTCTGGTATTGAGACCCCAAGTTTACCTATATCGTTAATGCCAGCTAGTACTAGTTCTTTTCTTTTAACAAATTCTGCCAACATATCATAAGTGGGTTGATATGACTCACTTACGGCAGCAATGGTTGCCATTTCAGCTATTGTATTAGCCCCACTGGTAAACTGCCCTTGCAATTTCTCACAAGCTTTTATCAACCATTCTGGCCCAGCAGCGTAGCCAATTCTCCACCCTGTCATAGCAAATGCCTTACTGACACCGTTTATAGTTACAGTTTTATCATACATCCCAGTCAATGTAGCTATGCTGTAATGCCCAATGCCATAGTTAATTAGCTCATATATTTCATCGCTAATCACGATAATGTCTTCGTTTCTTAGTACTTCAGCTAATGCTTCTAATTCTGATAATGTATATACTGCCCCAGTAGGATTACTCGGAGAATTTAGTATGATTGCCTTAGTGTTTTCTGTTATTGCAGCACGTAGTTGTTTTGCTGTCATTTTAAAGTCTGCCTCTAAACTAGTTTCTACAATTATAGAACTGGCCCCAGTTAATTTTACCATTTCTGGATAACTAACCCAATACGGTGCAGGTATTATCACCTCATCACCTTCGTCTAATAGGGTCATTAGCACATTTATTAGGCTATGTTTTGCGCCAGTGCTTACTAATATTTGGTTGGGTGAATATTCTAAATTGTTGTCTCTCTTAAATTTTTCAGACAATGCCTGCCTTAGTTCAAGAAATCCGGCCACTGGTGGGTAGTGTGTTATGTTATTTTCTATGGCCCTAATAGCAGCATCTTTTATGTGATTAGGTGTATCAAAATCAGGCTCACCTAGGCTTAGATTAATTATCTTTTTGCCTTCGGATTGAAGTTGTCTGCTGAGTCTTGCCATTTGCAATGTACTTGACTCTTGCATTTGTTGAATGCGTTGCGATACCCTTTGCGAATCAATCATTTTATATAAATAAAGAGCCAAATTTAAACAGTAGAATTACCATTACCTAATTCATTATTACCATAAATTGAGCAATGTCATTTTCTATAATTTTAAACTTAATAGATGTTTAAACACATAAATAACTCTCACAACTCTGCGTAGAATACCAACTAATTTCTGCAAAATAATTCCGATGCAACTTCAGTTAAAAATTAATTAAATAACTGTTTTAGATGTAATTATATTATTATAAATCATTTCCTAATTCCGATAAATTACAATTTCTATATATGCGAAAGTGGAACAGTTGCAGGGAAGATTAAGTTAATTTGATATCAGATAGATATTGATTAATGAAGATAAGAATAATAGGTACCGTAATTTCTTGTTTGTTTAGCTTGGCTTCAATTGGTCAATCTTTTCAAGTAATTCCTTGTATAACAGATGAAATTGAGAATAGACAAGAGGCAAAATTTCCTGAAATAAGAGTAAGAAAAATTGCCCTTGAGGCAGAATTGTTACGCACTGGAAACCAGCGATCCAACAATGGAGTTAATGATGTGCTAATTATACCTGTAGTAATACATATAATGCACAATAACGGCCCAGAAAGATTGTCTGACTTACAAATAAAAGCAGTAATGAGCGGGTTAAATAATGCCTTTAGAAAAAGGAATAAAGACAGTACACTAATCAGAAACCCATTTAAGTCTTTAATAACTGATACCAGAATTGAGTTTCAACTGGCAAGTACAGATCCAAACGGTAATTGCACTTCTGGTATTACCAGAACTATAACCACCAATACTGTAGATGCAGATGATAACATAAAGTCTGAAATAATATGGGATAGTAAGAAATACCTAAACATTTGGGTAGTAAGAAATATAGGATTTGATGTAGCTGGAGGATTTACAGTAGCTGGCTATTCTAATTTCCCTTGGTCGGCAGTCAGTAACCCCAATAATGATGGAATTGTTATGGATTATAGATATATGACAAGTTTAGACAAAACTTTAGCACACGAGGTTGGTCACTACTTCGGTCTATTTCATACTTTTCAAGACGGTTGCAGCAGCAATCAGAGCCTTCAGGGCGATAGAGTGACAGACACACCACCGGTATCATCACCTAGTTACAATGTATCATCTATCTCTAATACTTGCAAGACCGATTTTCCTGATGTAATAGATATGTATGAGAACTATATGGACTACAACGACAGGAAATTACTATTTACCCTTGGTCAAGTAAATAGAATGCATTTTTACCTAAACAATACTCGCAAGTCTTTAATATCTGAGGCTAATCAAAGTTTCACACTATTTAATAGTTGTGCAACCAATAGCATTGCAAAAACAGGCTCAAATTTAGTATCTGCATCTATATATCCTAATCCAATAGATGAATTGATAAACATTAAGATATCATCTGCTGTGGCTGGGCAAGTAAGCTTAATTACCAGCGAAATGACAGGCAAAGTGCTGAGTGTGCAAAAAGTTAATTTAGCCAAAAGTGAATCAGTATATACCTATTCTAAGGCTGACTTGGGTATTCTGGCATCTGGATTATATATTATTACTATTACTGGCCAACAGGCTAATCAAAGCATAAGACTATATGTGAAATAGGAAGATTTTCGACAACTGCTTTATTTAGTTAAGCCGGCTAGACAGTACTGTTTAGTCGGCTTTTTTTTGTGGCATTATATTATCAGATTTATCCTTATGAAAAACTTGCTGATTCTGTTCTTAATAATTCCATTTTGCACAGCAATAGGTCAAACTAAAGATTCTATTGCAAAACAAAATGACACAACTAAGAAATTACCCTTTGCAATAGCTAAGGAGAAAAGAATGACTGATGAGGATATTGCCAATAAACCTGAAGGTACTTATGTAACTGGCGTACCAGACATTAGTTCAGACCCAGTAAATGGTTTTGGATACGGAGTTGGGGGATATTTGTATTTTAATGGAAAGAAGACTGACCCATTCTTTAACTATACACCCTACCGTGCTAAAATTGATATAGCATTGTTTAACACAACAAAAAGTCAACGTGAAATAATAGCAAAACTAGATGTCCCTTATATATTAAACTCTAAATGGAGGCTACGTGTTGAGGGAGGCTATGAGAGTAATCCAAACCTACTATATTTTGGTAAAACAGAAAGCACGCTAAATAAGCTGAGCTACTATGATAACATTGGTGCAATACCCCAACTTAAATCAGGTGTTTCATATTCTGAGTATTCAGATAATTTTCTGGTAGGTGATAACAAGTTGTACCATAATTATAACAAAGAAGAATTCATACTAAATATAAGTGGAGAGCGAAGTTTATACGAAGGGAAAATGAGGCTTCTGCTAGGGTATGAACTTGCTTCGGTTAAGATTAGAACATTTCAGGGTAATTCACTATTACAATTAGACGCAAACGCAGGGCAAATACTTGGCTTAGGTTCTAGCCTAATAGGCTTAGGACAAGTAGGGATAATATACGATACCAGAGACTTAGAGTCAGACCCTAGCAAAGGAATATTTGCAGAATTAACTAATGAACTTTCACTTAAAGCATTAGGCTCATCTTTTAATTTCAACAAAACGTATGGGCATATTAGTGTCTATAAAAATCTAATTGCGAAATACCCCAAGCGATTGGTATTGGCTGGCAGAGCTGGGCTGGGCTACACAGCTTGGGACGCTCCCTTTTTTGAATATCAAGACCAATGGAGCTCCGAGGGTAGTGTAGAGGGTTTGGGCGGGTCTAAAACCTTAAGGGGTTACAAACAATCCCGATTTTTAGGACGGGTGATGAGTATAAATAATCTTGAGTTAAGATATCGCTTTGCCCAACTTAACTTTCTTAAGCAACATTTTGCATTTAGTACCCTACCATTTATAGATGCTGGTGCAGTATGGGATGACTTTAATACAATAAAAAGTTTTAAAAACTTTCGGGTATCAGAGGGACTTGGACTGCGTATAGCTTGGAACGTAAACACTATCCTGAGATTTGACTATGCTGTATCTCAAGAAGATCGCCAATTTTTCTTCTCTCTAGCCCAAATGTTTTAGTTGTAATTATTAGCTACCGAGCTATCTAAAAACATCAATTTTTACATAGCAATTTTAATAAGATTCACTTAATCTTCTATTATGTATCCAATTGGTTTAAATGAATAGTTGTTTGACATTTCCGCAGAGCAAGCTGTTAAACCTACAATAAGATCCATTTCTGCCTGGATAATGATATAGTCCGAAGCTTTGCTTTTTGGCGGTAGCACCGAAACCTTTCCTGTATTAGCGTCAATTTCAACATTCATAAATACATTGAAACTTATTGGGATATCGTCTGGGCCAATACCGAATTGTTTTAATGCCTCACATAGGTTGCCGAAGCATCCACGGTGTGGATTAGTGTGACCATAGATTATCTTAAATGTATCTGCACTGCAAGGGGTAAGTAAGAAATCGTGTCTGCCTACACTATCTTCTATTATACTGAACATTACATTGCTACGGTTAGAATAAAAATTATGCCCTTCTGTTAAATAAATAGTTTCTGCATAGTCTATCGTACGTCCAGATGAAAGATACTCAGGCTTGTCGTGCAAATTATAGCAGATTAAATCTGAAACTTGCTCACCCTCAATATCTACTATCCTCAGTTTTTGACCTTTTTTTAATATAAAGCCAACTCCACTACGTGGTTCTATTAATGTCAGTTTTTTCATAATTAGATATAAATGGACATTTCCAATTGTTTTCATATTTACGACCACTAAACTGAAATGCAGCCGATCGTTCGCCAAAATTTGTTAGCATAGGGTTTACTGATCCCGAATATTTAATGTCTTTCTTCCTAATGATATTCTGCATTTTAGTATATGTACCAGATTCTCGAAGTATTTCAAATTGTCTGTGTGCATTAAATACAAGGACAGGATATTCAAATCTCCTTGCCTGTCTATTACTATTAGAATGCAGGCCAATTACAAAAAATGCTTCCCCCTTCAAACTGTAACAAAACTCTTTAGATTCTGGATTATCTGAAACGCCTTTGGCAAATTCGAATGCAGTTGAATCTAGGTCTGAAAGTGCTTGTAGTCTTAGCCACAGGAATTTATCGAACTCTATCTCTGTGAATGACTTAGGACTCTTAAATACTATCGAAGCACTATAGAATCCATTCTTGTCATTTCTTATTTTGTCTATAAATTTGTAAATAAAACTTAGTATATCTGCATCATCGTTGGGACAGCAGATATTTTCTGCGACTAAGACGTCTGCCCTCCCTTTTGTAGCAGAAGCCTTCGCACCAATACAGGGAAAATCCACAGAATTAATGTGATTAAAATATTGTTCAATAATGTCTGGATTGGATTTCATTTATTTATAATAACTAAAGTTGAAATCTGCTATCTAATTGGCTAAGTATCTTGAAGTGTCGCTTAGCATTCAAGGAATGCCTTAATCCAGCTAGAAAACCCCAATAAGAAATTCCCTTTTTGTGGTTTTGTGCAGAAATTTGATACAGAATATTCCAATGGTGTAACAATATGCTGTAAGCCTTAAACAGTGTGTTTCCATTATCATATACGTGATGAGGTTCTGCACCACTGCCATTATATTCTAGTATTGAGAAATTTTTGCCTTCCTTCAACTCTTTAATAGATGCACATTTAATGTCGTATCTACCATAGTAAAATGATTTGGTGTAATGGCTAAGGTTATCAAAGAGTTTAAGAAGTTTTTCATCTTTTTCAAATTCTAGATTAACCAGCTTCCCGCCACGGCTTAGATTCAGCGCTGGAGATAGACAAAGTACTTCACCCTCTGGAATTATTTCTGACAATCTGTTCTGATGTTTTAGTTTCATTTCAACAAGCCTAAACTTTACCCTAGATTCATTATGCATTAATTGGATTAACGTAGAACTGCCATCGCCAATTACTTGCAAAAATTCTTTCTTTAAAAACCCAGTAATCACACCCCTTTCCATATCGGGATAACGGTAATAGAACACGCTAACCTCTAGTGGGTAATGTATAAATTCTTGAATAATATAATCAACTGGCATTGCCAAATGATATGATTTCAAACATTGATAAGATTCAATTTTTCTGAACATAAATCCCATCATACCTGCATCGGGTTTTACAGCAACTGGATAGTTTAAATGAGCAGAGTTAAACTGTGCTTTTACCAATTCAAAGTCCATAGATGGTTTTATATAAACACTAGTCGGATACACCGAAGGTGGCAGTTGATTATACATTTCTTGTTTGGTTTCAATCAGGAATCCCCCAAAGCTGAGAGAAGGATTAGAAGGGGTGAAAAACCAGATAGAACGGGATCGCAAGCAATACCAAGCCCAGACCGGCATAATGGGGATATATTTAGCCAGCCAATGCCATTCCTCCCAGTTAGTAATAAATCTGAAAATCTGTTTTAACATTCATTGTTACTGACAGCTAGTATTAACAATATGTTTAAATGATATTTGGGATAATCTCATTATATAAACTAGATAAAAGTGCACAGCTCATAATATTGCAACTAGGTAAACTTCGTAAACCACGTAATACAAATAACAAGGCATTAAAACTTAAATTTAAGACCTTTATAAAGAGTTAAAGACAAACTAGATAGATGAAAAATATAAAATTTACGATTAATAATCAATAAATTCTTTTGTGAGGGTTATGTTATAGAAATGGATGTGCTAAATATACCTCCTATTCTTCCGCTACTCAAACAACCCCACAAAACTATGAACCACAGAGGATTATAAACAAGAATAGCAACCAGATGAGTTGCTATGTGTATTGTGTACGCCGTAGGGGAGTCGAACCCCTCTTACCAGAATGAAAATCTGGTGTCCTAACCGATAGACGAACAGCGCATTTTTGAGAGAGCAAAGGTAAAAATAAATATGATACAGACAAAATTAATTCTCACTATTTTTTAACTAATTTTGCACCATTATTAATAGCATTTTTTCACTTTTATAATTAGACAATGTCAAATATTAGAGTAGCCATCAATGGCTTTGGCCGTATCGGTAGATTAACTTTCAGAGCTTTATTGGAGCGTGCTGAGGTGGAAATTGTAGCCATCAATGATTTAACTGATACCCATACCCTAGCGCATCTGCTAAAGTATGATTCTGTACAGGGAACATTTGCTGGTGAGGTTTCTAATAACGATGATACCATCATAGTAAATGGTAAAAGCATAAAAGCATTAAAAGAGGCTGACCCAGCTAAATTACCTTGGGCAGATATGAAAATTGACGTAGTAATAGAGTCAACAGGTAGATTTGTTAAGAAAGAAGAAATGATGAAACACGTAGAGGCTGGTGCTAAACGTGTTATACTATCAGCACCGCCTAAGGGTGATGTGCCTATATATGTAATGGGTGTAAATGACAATGAGTTGTCAGCTAATGATATTGTATTGTCCAATGCAAGCTGTACCACAAACTGCCTAGCACCAATGGTAAAGGTAATAGATGACTTATGTGGCATACAAAGTGGTTTCTTATCAACCATACACTCATACACCAGTGACCAACGACTAATAGATGCACCTCACAGCGATTTACGTCGTGCTAGAAGTGCAGCTATTAACATTATACCTACCAGTACAGGCGCAGCAGAGGCTGTGGGCAAAGTATTGAAACACCTAAATGGTAAATTGACTGGTGGTTCTTTCCGTGTACCAACCCCTACTGGTTCAGTAACAGACTTCGTATGTCTGGTAAATAAATCAGTAACCGCAGAGGAAATAAACAACGCATTTAAAGCTGCAGCTGAGGGACCAATGAAAGGCATACTGAAGTACACAACACTACCACTAGTATCTGCCGATATAGTAGGTGACGTACACAGTTGTATATTAGACTCGGACCTAACTATGGTAAACGGTAATTTGGTAAAAGTAGTAGGTTGGTATGATAACGAAGCTGGCTATAGCAACAGAATGGCCGATATAACTATAAAAGTAGGAAATCTTATTGCTTAATTAGATTAGTATATATAGACTAAATTATATTGGGGGTACTTAATTTAGATTAAGTGCCCTTTTTTATTGCCTTACTATTTTATATACCTTTTGTTGGCCTGCGGCTGATATACAGTTTAAATAGTAAATGCCTGGCGTAGGCAATTGTAATACTTGACTAGCATTTACTGCTTGCAATACTCCCCGTAACACTAATTGACCTGAACCTGTAATCACTGTCCAATTAACAGTCTCATTCCCAATCAATGCTATTTTGGTATGATCTAGTGATGGGTTAGGACTAAGTACTATTTGCCATTCCAGTAGATTTGTAGTAAGGCTCTTGCTAGTTAAAACGGTATCTATTTGCGTTTTGCATCCAAGATCATTTTCTGTTAAAATTACTAAATTGTGACTGACATTTACATTGGGTAATTCAAACTCAATAGCTTCACCAAATCCTATTTGAATGCCATCTAGAAACCATCTTACATCTGCAGAGCTGCTATTTACGGATATTTTGCAGAGGTTGTCTGACTGTTTTATATCTTTAAAACCAATTGATGGTCTGCCCGTGACTACTACAGTTTGACTATATTTTACATCTCCAAAAAATGGATCAGTTATAATTCTGCTTATGCTATGCGTTCCTGGTTGATTAAAACTGCAAACTGGAAGTTTACCATATTGAATTATGGTATCATCTATTACCCATCTAGATTCTATTTCTTTATCATCCAATAATTGTACATAGGTAGGCACTTCTGAACAGAATTGTCTGCTGTCGAACCTTGCCTGCCTTAATTTCGGTATGTTAATGGTTCTTTGTATAATTGATGTGCAACCACTCGCATTTTTCAATTCTAGCTCTAACTCTACCCTACTATTATAATCTGAAATTGGCGCCAATATGTCTTTATCTAAATAAGGCACACCATTTATCAGCACCTTTTGCTGGGTAATAATGCTATTATCGTCTGGTTTAAGATTGAACTTAGCGTTGGATTCCGCTTGCTGATAAAAATAGTCAATAGTTACAGAAGGTAGGGGAACAAAATAAAGTTCACGTTGCACACTTAAACTTTGCCCTATAAAAGCATCGAAATAATATGAAATTAACTTAAACTTCCCATCATTTTTAGGAAATAAGACAGTTTTAATTAAAGAATTATCGTCAGTATATTCCAATTGATAATTGGAATTATCAGCAACTAATACTTTAAACTTAAATTGGGCACTAGTGGCTATTGGAATGGTAACTCCATTTACTTGCCAAGATATACTTGTATTTGGACGTACCAAATGTGAAAATACTAAAGGCTGGCCGATACAGTATGTATCCTTAAGAATAGGATAATTAATATTAACTAATCTATTTTGGTCACTAACAAGACTGGTTATCTGTATCTTATCGTATACAGCACACCCAAATTTGGTAACACCATTGTAAGAAATGGAAAAGCTAGTAGCCGCATTTACTGTATAGCTTAGTTCAGAGTCAGATTGGGTAATCATAGTAACATTTGGATTATTTACACTCCATTTTGTTCCTGATATTTCCTTTAGTTTCAACACCTCAATAGTATTGGAATACACATTTTGTTTGCCTATCAATTCCTGAATATCATTTTTCACTACAACTATATCGAACTTGGTCGTATCAAAGCAATTGTTCTCATTTAGCACAGCTGCGGTCATTTGAACCTTGCCAATAGTTGGAAACGTTATGCCAACTGAATCTGAATTAAACTGATATGTATTTTGATTTATAGTTGAACTTAAGTACACAGTTTGGTTTCCTCTACCCTTAAATCCATAACTTACTTTGGTATTTTGGCAAACTTGATTTGGGCCTTCAAATATGATTATTTTGTGTGGAACAATCTTTATTAAAACCGAGTCTATACTTGCGCAACCAGATACTTCATCTTTAGCTAGAACTTGGTACCAGCCTTCTTGTTGCACCTCAATTGGTTGTAAATAGACATTAAATCCTGTTTCATTAGGTAGTTTATAATAATAGGTGAGTTTTGCATCTTGCTTAGAAATTAAACTAAAATTTTGTCCCTTACAAATTGAACTTTGAGTTGTCAGGCTTAGTTCGGGTAATGGCAATACATTTACTGCTAATTCATTAGATATATCGCAATGTGCCTCATTTCCTATATCTAATCTTATTTTGCCTTGGCTAGTTGTATTCCAACGTACTATAACTCTACTATTTCCGCTACTACCTATTATTTCTCCCCCTTGTACACTCCATTTAATTATATCAGTAGGGTTTACTTTATTATCATCTACGCCGTAATTATATATTCCATTTATACAGGGTTGTTTTTGCCCAAATATGTTTTGATATACAGGCCATTTGAATGCCTTTATATCAATAGTATCTAAAGTGCTACATTGAGTTATACTATCATAAACAAGTAAATTCAACTTGTGAGATTCACTTACCTTATACTTTAGAAAATTGCTTTGCGATACAATTTTGCCATTTACTATCCATTTATAACTTAATGCAATACAATTTTTACAAGAAGTATCCTGCTTAGGCATTCTTATGATTAAGTCTTCTCCAACACACAATTTGTACTCCTTTTGATAGGTAGGTGTAGGAAAACTTTCAACAAACACAGGGTAAACGAACGTATCAGCACAACCCGATACATTGGTTACGATGACCCTTATTTTGCTATTTTTAGAATTTTGCGAAAAACTTACTGAAAGTTTATTAGTACTTATTGATTGAATATTTCCTTGTCCAAAAATCCCCCATTTATAGCTTACGTCGGCTGAAAAAGGAATACTGTAAGTATATGTTTTATCTGGACATATAGTGCTTTGACCAGTTATTAATCCATTAAATTTTGATATAACCAGTGGAAATAATGTGTCTATGCTCGTTATTTTAGTCACACTATTGTACTCCTTATATTCAATCTTTAAATTCTTCTCAACTTTAAAATTAAAATAAGAATTAGCACTTGTTTGGCCTGTTAGTAAATTTTTCCAAGAATAAGTTACATTTTTTGCAGCACCTTCGCCTACGGTATAGGCTTGCCCCTCGCAAAAGCTTTGGTTTTTAGGTAAAGTATATGCAAATGAGTCAATTGCGAAAATTTGCATTACAAAAAACAACACAACTATATACACACTCCTAGATAAGCGGGAAAATAATTGTATGGTATGTAGTTGCAGGGTAATCAAGAGACTAAACTAATAAAAACACATTGTTTATCAAAAATCAAGATAATTATTAACCTAAAGACATAAGTAGGGTGTTCCACAAACATTAGTATAATACATTATCAACAGATAAAGTCAAATATATAACCTTTTAGCTCTAATATTTTGGCAAGTTTTCCACATATCTTACCACCTGTTTCTAAGTAATTAATATTGCAAACAATTGATAATCAAATTAATTCTTAATAAGACTGTGAAATAATCTGACATTTAGATTAAAAGTGTTACAATTGAGAAATTGCCCCCATATTTATAATTTTCATATTTGCTTACTTAAATACCTTTGTAGAAGTGAATTAAAGCATCACCCAACTATGAAAAACCGTATTTTTTTTATCTCCAAATGTTCCTTATTAGTGGGTTTTCTAATGATAATGAATAGCGAATCTATATTCGCCCAAGTGAGTGATCCACAATTTAGAACCTACAGAATTACAGCTGTCAAAAAAAACGAAACAGCTGTGGTCAGCCACAGCAACTTACTAAAGGTAGGTCCAAGTTTGCGTGTGTTCATTCCATCGGCATTTACACCTAATAAAGATGGTCTAAATGATTTCTTTCAAATAAGAGGGGAGGGCATTAAGTCTATTGAATTGACCATTACCAACAGATGGGGGGAAATAGTGTACCAGTCTAACAATATAAATGAAGGTTGGGACGGTAAATACCAAGGACTTACAGTTCAAAATGATGTATATAGTTGGCAATTAAATGCTTATGGCATAGCTGGCTATGCAGAATATAAAAAAGGTACGCTTACTGTATTGCATTAAACAAAATTTACACCAAATAGAGAAACTGATTTTACTTAAAGTTAAAGTGTCCGCTCTGCAATCATTTTATAAAGTGTTTGTAGAGCTTTTTTGACTATAATTGCACAGCAACAAATATTAATGGGAAAAGCCTACATTACAAGTATATACATAATTGAAGATGACCTAATATATGGGAGAATATTGCAAAAAAATATAGAATCTAATGGCAATTATGATGTAACTCTATTTCAAACTGGCATAGATTATCTATCTGCCTTAAATAGTACACCAGACATAGTTAGCATTGACTGCAACCTGCCAGACTTAAGCGGGCTAGAACTGTTGCAAAAAACATTAGAGTTTAATGATGAGATTCCTTGCATAATGTTAAGCGGGCAAGAAGATATTAATATGGTGGTACAATGCTACAGAAATGGGGCAAGAGACTATATAGTGAAAAACACTACCGCTCCCCAAGACTTGCTTGCCTCAATACTGAAATTTACTAAAATAGTAACACAGAAAAAGGAACTTGAAGATTTAAAAAGTCAAATAATTAACAGAGTTCGGTATCAAACTTTGTTGGGTGAGAGTAACAGTATATTAAGTGTGATAAGGCTACTGCAGAAAGTAGAAAAAACCGAAATGATGGTTTTGATAACTGGAGAAAGCGGAACTGGTAAGGAAGTAGTGGCAAAGTCAATTCACGTAAACTCAAGGAGATATAAAGAAAGCTATGTGACAGTAAATATGGCTGCAATACCAGTCGATTTAATAGAAAGTGAGTTATTTGGACACGAGAAGGGTGCATTTACAGGTGCCGATAGTCGCAGAATAGGCAAATTTGAAGAAGCAAACTTCGGAAGCATTTTCTTAGACGAGATTGGTGAAATGGATCTACTTTTACAAACTAAGTTACTTAGAGTGTTGCAAGAAAAGACCATAACCAGAGTGGGTAGTAATAAGGAGATAAAACTTAACGTAAGGGTAATAGCAGCCACCAATAAAGATCTGTTAAAAATGGTGAAGGAAGGTAAGTTTAGAGAAGATTTATATTATAGATTACAAGGGTTTTTAATACACTTGCCACCTCTAAGGGATAGGGGTAATGATGTTTTAATATTGGCTAATCATTTCTTAAAATCATTTGATTTAGACAATAAAGTAATTGCATTCCATAGCATTAGCAATGCAGCTATACAGAAACTATTGGCCCATAACTGGCCTGGAAATGTACGTGAACTTAAAAACGTGGTGGAGAGGTCAACAATTATTGCAGATGAAGTAGAAATACAAGATGATGATATAATCATTCATTAAGTGATATTTTTGTAGAATCTATTTCATAAAAATATAATATAGGTGGCACATTTATCTAAAGGCATTGATATAACATTACTACAAGAACTATCGGGTAATAGCACAGAATTTGTTTTAGAAATGTTGCGAATGTATTTAACGCAGTTACCTGAAGCGATGTCTGAGTTAGAAGAAAATTTAACGGACAACAACTATAAAAGGATAAGTGAAATAGCCCATAGAATAAAACCAAATTTTGCATACATAGGTATGCCAGAAACAACTGAACTGATGCAAAAATTAGAAAGATTAGGTAGAGATCAAGCTGGTGATCCAGAAATAAAAACCATTATTAATAACTTAGGGGGTGTCATTTCAAACACATTGTTAGAAATTCATAATGTAATTGAAAACCTACATTAGTATTAATATGCTTATAGTAAACTCAATTTGCATTACCCAATAAATAAATTTACATTTACAAAATGAGTAGCTTTAGATTTGAAAACGTGCTGTTAATAGATGATAATGAAATTGACAATTTCATCAATAAAAAACTAATTGAAAAGGCGGGGTTTTCCAAAACTATAGATGAATGTAAATCAGGAAGTGATGCACTTGAATATTTAAATTCAAAGTTTATTACAAACGAAAAACTACCAGACTTAATTTTTCTGGATATAATGATGCCCGTAATGGATGGTTTCGAGTTCTTGGAAAATTATGATAAGCTAGACTATAAAATTAAATCTAACACACGAATTATTATGCTAAGCAGTACAGAAAGTTTTAAAGATTTAAATAGAGCAAACAGCAGTAAGTATGTTTATAAGTTTTTAAATAAACCACTTACAGAACCTGTACTGATTGCTATACAATAATAGTATCTATTATTACTTTTGCCACTATGTATTGTACTTCTATAATTAGTTAGTACTTTACCAATTTATATTTGATTATTACAATTATGGCAAAAAATAAGAGTGAGGATAATTACAAATACAATCAGGTATTACTAATTGATGATGATCAAATAGACAACTTTATAAATGAAAGGATGGTCACTACGACCAACTTTGCTAAAACCGTCTCTGTTTACAACAATGCACCAGCAGCATTAATATACTTAGAAGACTTACTTATTAATAGCAAAGTTTTACCTGAAGTTATTTTCTTAGACTTGAATATGCCAGTAATGAATGGTTTTCAATTCCTAGAAGAATATGATAAATTGGTAAAAATATATCCTAATATGGCACTTCAATGCAGGGTAATAGTACTTTCAAGCTCAATAAGCGAGACAGATATAAATAGGGCTAGTATAAACCCTTATGTGTTTAGATATATAAATAAGCCTTTGAGTGAGAAATACTTGAATGCAATAGTTATATAAGGGTGCTTATTTATTACCCATTTTATATAATACCTCGTCGTTAAGTTTAATGTAAGTAAGTATTCCAGCATCATTCGCAGTTGAGGTTTGCGCTTCTTTTAGCAATGCTTTTACTTTATTTACTCGTTTGCTTTTGTCCATACCCTCTTTCAATATTGTTTTAACCATTTTTATAGCAAATTTTACAGGAAGGTGGCTATCTTTATCTTCTCTTACATTTCTGCTGATGCTATTGGTTATCTGTAGGCATAGGTCGCCGTTGTTAAGAATGGCATATTGTAATGCTTGAAACATTTTAAGGTCCATATCTATATAAGTATATGACTTTAGGTTCATCTTATTTTTTAACTTGTTTAGAATTAGCGCAGAGGCACTATAATCTCCCTCATAAAATTTAACTATAGACAAGTACTTCTGTAGATTTACATAATGAAATATTTCCTCAGCGTCTACTTCATATACTGACTGTAACTCAACAAGATTATCTGTCAGATAATTTAAATCATCTGTATCCATATACATTTTCACTTTTGCATCTAGAAACTGTGTAACGTGGTAAGCCTGAATGTGCTGGCTAGCAATATCTACTATTTGTGCGTTTGCAGGATTATAATAGTATTTAGCACGTACCAAGTTCCCTATTTTTATATAATACTCTGTATATAAGCAATCTACTATAAATTTTAGATTGCTATAAAATGTATCTAACTCGTATTTATCAAATGTTGCTTTTATTTCTTGCAAAGTTTGGTCTATTTCCATCTCTTTATTTTGCAGAGACTCTATACTCTTATATGTCAAAAGCAAATAGTAAATTCTAGATATATTAAAGTAAACACTTAATCTGTGCGATTCATATAGCTCAGAAATATTACTCATTTCACGCAGCAAGTTCTGCATATTTTCAGAATCTTCTCCAGATGAAGAAAGTCCAAATTCGCCTGCAGTTTTTAAAAAATCGTAAAAAAGAAACTCTGCCTTACTACTAGCTAGTGAGAATGCAACATATTTATTATACAACTTGCTATATTGATCATATTCCGGACTATACATTTTTAGTCTGCTTATAGCTTTATAGACTGTAATTAATTCGTTACTTAAATCATACTCAATCAACTGTTTTTCTAATTCTTTTAGCGCACGTATGGCTATCGACTTATTGTCACCGTATATGGTAGCAGGTACTCTAGTTACCTCTTCTAATAGGACACCAATAGGATTATCTACTTTTTTACTCAATATGGTTGCCACTTTGCTATTTAACCTAGACTTAAGGGTATAGTAGGTACTTGGATTAACCTGAAGTAACTCCATAATTTGGTTGTCATTCATATTTTGGTTTCTTGCTAATTCCAAAACTTGAAATGGCTTACTCTGCTTATTGGTTGACACTTCGTTTCTTAACGAAATGTAGTCTTCATCATTTAATTTTCTAATAGTCTTTATTAGGTTGTCCATACAATTATGCTTTTTTACTTTTCTAATATTTAGGTAAAAATCCTAATTATTACACTATCAGCAAAATAAGTAAGAGGAAATATTCATTTTTTTACCAAATCATTATACACATTTCAACCCCTAAAAGGAATAAATATTAACAAGAATTATATTAAGTACTTATACATCATCACATTAGTTCTAATCTTATTAGTTTAATAATTCTCAATTTGAACAAAGACTCAAAAACCTTACAAAAGAAACCAACTAGTGATGTTTAGAAAAATCTAGCCAAATAATCGCAATAGTTTTGTATCCAGTAACGTAATACAGTCACTTAATCGATTCTAACTACAACGCTTATTAAGAATAGCATTACGCTTTTCCTTAATTTGTTGGTCCTTTAGAATAAGTAGAATGGCTGGTATTGAATAACCAAAACAATGAAAAGCACCACAATTATCCTTATTCGTATGGGTATATTAGTATTATTACTAATATCCATATCGAAACTGACTTATGCTCAATCTACCCCAAAGGCTTTATTTGAGTTAAGCGACACCCTAGGGTGTTCACCCCTAAAAGTTTACTTTATTAATAAATCTACTGGAGCAACCAAGTTCTACTGGTCATTTGGTAATGGTACAACTAGTACGCTTAACAATCCAAGTAGCATCTATACTAATGTGGGTAAATATACAATTAGCTTAATTGCTGAAAATTCATTAGGAATAACCGACACATTTACTTGGAAAAATGCAGTAAATATAGTAGTTCAACCAAAAGTGAATTTTGATGCAAATATTAAGGCTATGTGCCCAGGTACAAGCATTAGCTTTACAAATACATCTACAAATGCCAATAAATACGTTTGGGACTTTGGTGATGGAAATATTTCAAAAATTGCAAATCCGCAACATTCTTATACTCAATCTGGATACTATACAGTCAAGTTAATTGGAGAGAACAATTTTGGATGTAGAGTAGCTAACGAAAAGAAATCATTAATTTATGTCTATGCAAAACCAAATATGGACTTTAGCGCTGACGTTACTAATCTATGTGATAGTAACAAGGGTATTACATTGACAGCAACTGGTAGTGGCAACATTAAGTGGAAATGGTATTTTGGTGATGGTAAAACTTCTTTTGGTAGATCTTCTACACATATATATGGCAAGACTGGCATATTTACAGTGAGCCTTGTAGCCTATAATTTTAATGGTTGTACAGACAGTATTGCTCTAAAAGATTATATTTTAATTAGGGACGGTGCTAAGTATGCCATTACAGCTTCAAATAAGAAAGTTTGTAATAATGGTTCAGTTATATTATCAGTATTTGGTTTAGATTCAGTTAAAAACATTACTTGGGATTTTGGCGATGGAGTGACTTCAAAAGAATTAAAGCCAATACATACCTACACTAAATCTGGAAGCTATAGTATTAGTGTAAAATTTGTTACATTAGGCGGCTGCCAAGTCAATCTTTTAGAGAAATCTTTTTTAAACGTTGCAGGTGCGAGTCAAGCTGCTTTTACTGGACAGGGAAGGGGTTGTGTACCTTACACGCTCACTTTTACTGATGCAAGTACTGGTGCTGTTGCCTATAATTGGGATTTTGGAGATGGTCAAACATCATCACTAAAAAACCCGAATCACACCTATACCAAGTCTGGGATTTATTCTGTCACACTTAGCATAACAGGTACTAGTGGATGTTTTGACCTTGTGAAAAAAGACAGTATCATACTTGTTGATTCATTACCAATCGCCTATTATTCGCCAGATAAATATATTGGCTGCCCGCCATTAAGGGTCATCTTCGAGAATAAAAGCCAAAATATGACCAGCTATAAATGGGATTTTGGTGATGGAAAAACATCAATGCTAAAAAGCCCCACACATATTTTCACTAGTGAAGGTCAATTCCGAGTAAAATTGTGGGTAATAAATAATAATGGGTGTAGTAGTGCCGTAGGGTATGATACTATTATAGACGTAAAAAATGTAAATCCTAATTACCAAACTCCACCACCTATTTACGGTTGCCTGCCTTACTCTACTCAATTTACTGATGCTAGTGGTAACAAGTATTATAGATGGGACTTTGGTGATGGTGACACTTCTGTTGAGAAATCACCAAAACACAAATACACTAAGAATGGAACATACAAGGTTTCCCTAAAAGTAAGAAACTATAATGGATGTCCCTTAGAATTTCCAAATTATCAAACAGTAATTGTGCGTGATTTAGAAACCAAATTTTCTTTTAAACAAGATGATTGTCCACCGCACCTGGTAAAATTTAGTGATAGTACATTGGGAGCTACCAGTTGGTATTGGGACTTTGGGGACGGAACCAGCAGTACAGAAAGGCACCCAAGCCATAATTATAAAATTGGTGGTAAGTACAAGGTAAACTTAACAACTATGACCCCAGAAGGTTGTACAAACTCTGATTCAGCAACAATAAGTTTTACGACTTTATTTGCTAATCCTGAGCCTAAAATTGCTCAAAATAAATTTCCTTCAACACTAAACTTTAAGGCTAATGCTGTAGGTGCAAATACTTATTCTTGGGATTTTGGCGATAACAGTCAAGTGTCAAACCTCGAAAATCCGACTCATACATATATAGATTCTGCCAATTATAAAATACGATTAACCATTAGCAATGGTATTTGTACAGTGGTTTACAGACTTAGCCCATTTGTTATACCAAAACCACCAACACCAATAGTACCCAACAAGTCAATATCTTATGATTCTATTTATATGAGTAGTAATAAAGGTTGCGCTCCATTTTTCGTACAATTTAGAGATTATGATAGTACTGCAACTGCTTGGGTTTGGCAATTTGGTGATGGTAAAACAAGTAATACTAGAACCCCAGTTCACTTGTATAATACTCCCGGTAATTATACAGTTACATTAACTAGGACAACTAGTTCTGGTGACAAAGTTTTCAAAAATATTGTATCAGTTACTGACCCTAAGTCTAAGTTTAAATTGCACGTTTTAACCAGTGTAGATAAAACTCAAGTGATCTGTACGGACAGTTCATCATCAGGAAATGATTGGTTATGGAGCTTTGGTGACAATGGAATTAGTACCGAGCAAAACCCTAGTCATACCTACTTACATAGAGGTTTAGACAGTATCGATCATTTCAATATTGTACAAAACGTAGCTGACTTTGGTGGCTGTAGTAATAAGAGCAGCCAAATAGTAATGGTTGGCTACCCTACTAATATGTTTACATTTGGTGCCAGCCAGGCTTGTGTTGGTAAGCCAATATTTACAACACATAAATTCACATATATAGATAAATGGGTTTGGGATTTTGGTGATGGGAATACCTCGCTTGATAGTCACGCAATGCACATATATACCCAAGTAGGTACTTATCAGGTTAGCTTAAATCTATATGACAAAAGTGGTAACAAATATACTTACGTATCAAAAGATAGCGTAGTAGTTAAAGATCCACAGGCAGATTTTCAAGTACTTGGGCAACATATAGGATGTGACACAGTAAGACCAATATTTAAAAACTTATCAATCGGAGCTAATTCTTACGAATGGAATTTTGGAGATAGTACAGCATTAAGCAATGATTCTGTACCTATGCACATATACACCAAACCAGGTGTATACGATGTAACCTTAAAAGCAAAATACGGCAACTGCACCAGCGTAATAACTAGTATTAATGCAGTTACAGTATTGAAACCGAGGGTAGACTTTACACATAAACAAAGTGAATATTGCTTCCCAATTACTGTTAATTATACCAATACTTCTAAAGGGACAGTCTATCAAATTTGGGACTTTGGTGATGGATTTACCTCTACAGAAGCTAACCCAGTTCACATTTTTAAAGAAAAACCAACTAAACCCGTTTCTATTACAGTAGAAGATAGTAATGGTTGTGTAACTACTGTGAAAAAGAAAGGGTATGAAATAGTTACCTCACTATTTGCAGTGGATGATGATGGAAATTGCGGACAAAAACCAGTGAAATTCGCCAATAAAAGCCAACACGCAACAGAATTTTTATGGGACTTTGGCGATGGAACTACCTCAACAGATTCTACACCAGCGCACCAATATGTAAACCCAGGTAAATATATAGTTAAGCTAAGGGTAAAAGGAACAGGAACTTGTATAGATACATTTACACTATCTGATACTTTAAAAATAGGAAAGCCTAAAATAGGATTTTATGTAGATAACGTTTCTGACTGTGCCCCAGCTGTGATTCAATTTTTTGATACGAGTACAGCTGCTTATAGATGGAGATGGGAATTTGGCGATAACGTTAGTTCAGACTTAAAAAATCCAGCACACATTTATAATAAAGCAGGCAAATACACAGTCAAACTTATTGTCTACAACATATCAGGCTGTTCTGACACACTAATCAAAGAAGATTTTATTACCATCTTAGGTCCAAATACACATTTCGGAATTTCATATATAGTTACTTGCCAAGGCTTACCTGTATCTTTCCTAGATTCCAGTGTTAATGCAATACGTTGGGAGTGGAACTTTGGCGATGGTAACAGCTCCAATGAAAAAAACCCAGTATTTTCATATACTGAGGCTGGTGTTTATACTGTTACCCTAATTAGTTGGGACAAAACAGGTTGTTACAACTCATTCACTTTAGACAGCGCTATAACGGTGCTAGAGCGCAATGAACTTATTAAATCAACTATTAAGTCTGTGTCAATATTGGACGACAAAACCCTGAAATTAAGTTGGAAAGCTTCTACAAATATTTACTTTAAATCTTATAATGTCTATATGAGAAACGATATTGACAGAAATTGGAAACTTAAGTCTGTTGTTAGCAATATCAATCAAGTTGAGTTAATTTTTGATTCATTAGATACCAGAAACCGTATTTACGACTTAGTTATACAAACAGTTGACAGGTGTGGTTTAGGTTTATCATTAGCTGAATTAAACTACCATTCGTCTATTAATATAAAGTCTGAAACAATTGGCACCAACGTAGTAAATGTATCTTGGTCTCCATATCAAGGAGCAACGCCTAAAAAATATCTACTATATAAGACCTTTAGTGGCAATATATATGATGAATTAAATACAAAAACTGTGTTTGTAGATTCAATTAAAGGTGGCATCACAACATATATAGATTATAGTAACTATTGCCCTGATAAATTGCAGTACAGAGTAGTAGCAGAACTGCAAAGAGATTCAATTTTTGCATTTAGCGATACTACTGTATCAACTACAGGCAATGCATTTGCTAAGCAAAATGTAAACGTTGTACGTAGCTCTACTATATCAGACTATGAAATAATGACGGAATGGAAATTCCCAGATACATTAGCTAATCAGGTAAATATGTACATTATTGAACGTAGCGAAGACTCTGGTTCTCATTGGAACTTTGTAGGAACTGCAAATAGAAGCAGTACAATGTATATAGACAGAGTAACGGATGCAAATAAAACTAAATACCTATATAGAGTGCTTATAGAAAATGTTTGCCATACAGAGTCTGCAATAGGAGGCTATGGTAATAACATTATACTGTCTGGAGTAAACTCCCGTGACATTGTAAGGCTAAAATGGTCAGCATATACCCAATGGAAGTCTGGTGTAGATAAATACATCATAGAAAGGCAAGAGCCAGACGGAACTTGGAAAATCCTCAACGAAGTTGGCTCAACCATATTTGAGGCAAAGGATTCAGAATAATTTTTTTTCTGCGTTACTGTTTTTTTTTTCAGGGTTGAAGGGAATGTACATTTCTTTCAACCCTGTTGTTATTACGCAACGATTTTACTTTAAAAAACGTCTTTATAAAACTGGGCTATTAATATTATTAATAGTACATTTACTAATTAAATTCTTTAAATATAAATAAATACGATGACCTTAAATAAAACCACCTGCAAATATGTGCAGTACGTATTTATTGTCATTGCTATATTTTTTGCAAAGCCTTCATTTTCTCAAGTAAACTTTACGCCAAACGTCGGACAATGGGAAGGAGACTTTACCCATAAAATAAGTCTATCTTATGGAAATATTTATGTTACAAAGACTGGTGTAGTCTATGACCTATGGGACGGTGCAGCTTTGAAAAAAGTACTTCACGATCAATTCGGCAGTAGCAGTATCATTCAATTTCATTCCGTAAAAATTGCCTTTGCTGGTAATGCATCACAACCTGAATCGGTAGAGGAGTTTGAACCAGAAAAATATTATTCTAACTATTTTCTAGGCTCTAATTCTAAAAAATGGAAATCTAAAGTTAAAAGCTATAAGCGCATTATACTTAGAAAAGTATGGCCAAATATTGATGTAGAAATGATAACTAATTCCTATGGAATTAAATACAACTATATAGTCCACCCAGGCGGAAATGTCGATGATATAAAACTTAAAATTATCGGTGCAGAAGACTACCAATTAACGGATACTGGAAATTTCGTTATTAACACAAAGCTCGGCGATATTATTGAGGAGAAACCTATAGCAGAACAGTATAACTTTGAAAATCAAGTTAAAACTGTTATAGAAGCTAAGTTTCAAATAAAGTCAGGAATTTTGAGTTATAAAATTAATAGATACAATAAGGATATCGACTTAATTATTGATCCTCAAGTCATATTTGCAACATTTAGTGGGTCAGCTGCCGATAACTTCGGCTTTACCGGCACTTTTGACAAAGAGGGTAATAGCTATAGTGGCGGTACAGTATACAGTAAAGGATTTCCAACTACTTTTGGCGCATACCAAAGCAATTATAATGGTGGAATAGATGACCAGGGCTTAAATGAAGTAGCCAGAGATGCAGGTATAATTAAATATAATCCTACAGGGTCTGTAAAGATATGGTGTACATATTTAGGTGGCTCAGGTAACGATCAACCTCATAGTATGATTGTAGATGCCAATGGTGACTTAGTCATTTTTGGTACCACTAATAGTTTAAATTTTCCAATTGCTAGCAACGCTTATTCTAAATCTAATAAGGGTAATTACGACATCTATATTTCTAAACTAACTAACGATGGTCGCGTATTAAAAGGAAGTACTTATATAGGTGGCGGTGGCAGAGATGGTCTAAATGCAGAGAAACCCTCAGTCTATCCTTCTGGCAGACTAGCCTATAACTATGGTGACCAATACAGAGGAGAAGTAATAGTGGATAAAAGCAATAATATTTGGGTAACTACATCTACCCAAAGCGGAAATTTCCCAATCGCATCTCCATATCAAAGTGGATACGGTAGTGGTGGCCAAGATGGTTGTGTAATTAAACTAAGTAATGACTTATCTAACCTTCTGGTTTCATCATACATTGGAGGATCTGGGCTAGATGCTGCTTATGGAATTAACATAGATAGTAAAGGAAGCATTTATATATGTGGTGGCACAGAAAGTGTTGATTTGCCAAAAATACCTGTAGGGGCATATCAACGTAGTTATAACAACGAAATAGATGGTTACATATATAAACTTGATCCAAACGGTAACAACATTTTATCTGGTACTTATTTGGGTACAGAAAAATACGACCAAACCTTTCTAATTCAAATTGATTTACAAGATAAAGTTTATGTAACAGGTCAATCTGCAGGTAATTTTCCAGTAAGCCAAGGTGTTTATTTTAATACAGCTGGTCACCAATTTATTACCATTTTGTCTAATGATTTGAAATCATTAATCAGATCTACAGTTATTGGTTCTGGACGCACTCAAATAGACATATCACCTTCTGCATTTTTAGTGGATCACTGCTATAGGATTTGTCTAAGTGGATGGGGCGGTGGCGCGAACAATCAGTATAACCCAATTACAGGAAATACTATAGGGCTAAGAACTACAACAGATGCTTATCAAACTACAACAGATGGTAGCGACTTTTACCTTATTATATTAAGTAGAGATTTGAACTCTATAGTTTATGGCAGTTTCTTTGGTGGAAACATCAGTCAAGAACACGTAGATGGTGGCACGAGCAGGTTTGACAGTGACGGTAAAGTATATCAAAGTGTTTGTGGGGGTTGCGGCGGTTTTAGTGATTTCCCAACTACAGATGGAGCTTGGAGCCGAGTAAATAGAGGTAAGCGTCCGAACGACCCTAACGAAGGGGGATGTAACAATGCTTTTTTTAAAATTGACTTAAACTCATCTAATTATGCACCAGAATTTAAAGATTCTGTTATTACCGTAACTGCTGGTGATACTATAGACTTCAATTTTGACATTGTAGATAGAGATTTGTCTGACAGCATATACGTATATGCTACGGGCAGCCCACTTGACGCTAAAATTACCAAGCTACCAATTGCTACATTTAAATCTGACTCTGCAATTGGTAAAACTACAGCTAGATTTAATTGGATTACCAATTGTAATCACATCAGCAAAGATTCCTACACAGTTACAATTATAGCTAGAGATAATGGTTGCCCTTCCCCTAGGCGAACCATTAAATATCTAAAAATATTGGTGAAAGAACCGAAAGCACCACCAGCCCCTAAAATATTCTGCATACAAAGGCAAAGCAAGAATGTATTAATCCTAGCTTGGGACGAGTTTAAAATTACCAAAAGCATAAAATCATATAAAATAGTTAAGGTTTTTCCTGATGGAAGAGAAATAATATTGCATACAATTACATCAGATTTAGACAAAAAGTATATTGATGGAGATGCTGCGGATCACCTTACTAATAACTTTTGTTACTTTATTTATGGTGTATCTATTTGCGATAAAAATGGAGACAGTACTAGAAAAATTTGCTCTATTCCGGACAAGGATAGCATTCCAGAAAAAGTATATATGTGGACTGCCACTGTAGAAAACAATAAATATGTACAGGTGATATGGAATAAATATAAAAAAGAAGATTTCTATAGGTACTGGATATACAAACGTACTAATACAGCAAATAGCGATTGGGTTTTACTGAAAGAATATAAGGATATTAGTGACACTACTATAAATGATAGCAATGTAAATGTCGCAGCCTATAGCTATTGTTATAAAGTAGTAGTGAATACTCAGTGCGGTCTATTTAGTCCAGAGGGTAACTATGCCTGCACTATATTGCTAAAGGGTAATTCAGTACCATTTTCAAGTAAATTAAATTGGAACAAGTATGAAATATGGGATGGAAAAATAAGAAACTATCAAATACATAGAACTGATCCACTTACAGCAGAAAAAATTATAGACAGTACCCAACAAATCATATTTTATGATGATAATCTAAATTATGATGTGGGTCTATACTACTATCAAGTTAAAGCTTGGGAAAATCAACCTGGAAGAGGAGCCTACAGTTTAAGTAATAAAATAAAGTTGTATCAAGAGCCAATATTGCACATACCTAACTCATTTACACCAAATGGGAATGGGACAAATGATAAATGGCAAACTGTACCCGTATTTGTAAAAGACTATAATATGACCATTTATAACAGATGGGGTCAACGTGTGTGGACAACAGGCAATAAAAAAGAGCAATGGGATGCTATATTTAACAATAATGAAAGCTTTCTAAATGTATTTGTCTATATAGTTACCTACACCGGTTGGGAAGGTTCAGAGCATTATAAATCAGGTAATGTGACTATAGTTAAATAAAAGACTAAACCTCTACCCTACTATTTTCATTATTTGCTGTTGCCAATCAATTCAATTGAATAATTTTGGCAAATAGCTTATGGCAAAATCTAAAATAATATTTGTCTGTCAACAATGTGGTGCCTCTGCGCCCAAATGGATGGGTAAATGCCCTGCCTGTAACAGTTGGAACAGTCTGGTAGAGGAAGTATCAGTAGCACAAACTGCTACAACAGATAGGGCCTTAAACAGCATTAAGAGAAAAGGAAGTCAAAGTATAGCTATAACAGAAGTAGATGGACAAAAAGTAAATAGAATTCTGCTGAGCGACAATGAGTTAAACAGAGTATTGGGTGGTGGCTTGGTACCAGGTTCAGTCATATTACTAGGTGGTGAACCAGGCATAGGAAAGAGTACTATATTATTAAAGCTAGGTCTTGAAAATCCTAGCCTAGACATTCTATATGTAAGCGGCGAGGAAAGCCTAGAGCAAATAAAATTAAGAGCAGAGCGCATAGGCAACCCAACTGATAATCTGAAAGTAACCACAGATACTCAACTTGAAATGCTACTAAATACAGCAGAGTTGGACCAACCGGATTTATTAATTATTGACTCCATTCAAACCATAAGCAGCATAAAACTAGATGCAGCCCCTGGTACAGTTAGCCAAATAAGAGACTGTACAGCAGAAATTATAAAGATAGCCAAAAAACGAAATATTGCCGTGATATTGGTAGGCCATATCACCAAAGATGGCAGTATAGCTGGTCCCAAACTGCTAGAGCATATGGTAGATACGGTATTGTATTTTGAAGGTGACAGACATTATACCTATAGAATAATGCGGACAATGAAAAATAGGTTTGGCAGTATTGCTGAGTTAGGACTGTATGAAATGACAGATATGGGACTAACTGAAGTTACTAATCCCAGCGAAATGCTGCTAACACTAAGGCAAGACCCAATAAGTGGGATTGCAATAAGCTGTATGTTAGAGGGTAATAGAAATTTTCTAATAGAGATTCAAAGTTTAATTAGTTCATCTGCTTATGGTACACCGCAGCGAAACAGCAATGGTTACGATGCCAAGCGAATGAATATGATATTAGCTGTGCTAGAGAAACGATGTAGAATTACCCTAGGTATGGCGGACGTATTTGTAAATATAGCGGGAGGCCTACGACCTGAAGACCCAGCCATAGATTTAGCAGTTGCTATTGCTATGGTATCTAGCTATTTAGATCAACCTGTTGGTACAGATTATTGCTTTGCTGGTGAATTAGGACTAAGTGGTGAAATTCGCCCGGTAAGTAGAATTGATCAAAGGCTAGCCGAAGCGGAAAAATTAGGTTTCAAATATGCTTGCATTAGCAGCTATAATTTAAAAAGCATCAACAATAAATTTCAAAAGATTAAGATCATTCACGCTCATCAACTTAGCGATCTACTTTATCAAATATTTGAGTTGTAAATGGGCAAAAAAAAGGTCCGAAGCTGTTAAACTACGAACCCTATGATTATAAGTATTTGAGCGATCTTAGTCCATCTCTATAACTTTATATTCTTTTTTACCTTCGTTATTATATACTTCCATTAAGATCCCGCCTTTTTTATCTTCTAATATTTTGTAAATATCAGCATTAGTGAACACTCTTTGTTTGTCTAATGATACAATGATATACCCTTTCTTAATTCCTGCATTTTCAAAAGCTGTACCCTCTATTTTTACGACTTTCACACCATTACCCAGTTTGTACTTCCTCTTCAATTCTTCATTTATGGGCTCTGTAGTTATTTGTACTTTCTTTTTAAATTCAGATTTGGTTGTATTTAGTGTAGAAGAATTGTCTTTACCACGCAGTTTAATGTTAAATAAAAGTTCTTTACCGTTTCTAAAAGCTGAAATTTTCAATACATCTCCGGGTCTATGACTTCCAATTACTTCTTGCAATTCAGCTACACTATTTACAGAAACATCGTCTATCATATCTATAATATCGCCTTTCTTCATACCTGCCTCATCTGCAGCGCCATTATCTTGAATTTCTCTTACTAAAACACCTTTGGGTTTGTCTAGAGATTTTTCTTTGGCTATTTTATCGTCAACATCATCTATTTGGACTCCGATAAATCCACGTTGCACTTCGCCATATTTTTTAATGTCCTCAATTACCTTTTTCATAAGATTAGCTGGCACTGCGAAACTATAACCTGCAAACGAACCAGTTTGAGACGCAATAGCAGTATTAATCCCAACTAATTCACCTTTTACATTTACTAAAGCACCACCACTGTTTCCGGGATTAACAGCAGCATCAGTTTGAATGAATGACTCAATTGCTGTTCCACCACCTAATAGTCTTATGTTTCTACCCTTAGCACTAACTATACCTGCTGTTACGGTGCTGGTTAGGTTAAAAGGATTACCTACTGCCAATACCCATTGCCCTACTTTAACATCATTGCTATTACCTATTTTAATAGGAACTAATTGCGTTGCTTCTATCTTAATTAGTGCCATATCAGTATTTGGATCTGTACCTATTACATCGCCCACATAGCTACGCTTGTCATTTAAAACCACTTCAATCTTAGTAGCTCCATTTACCACGTGGTTATTGGTAACAATGTAGCCATCTCCACTTATTATTACACCACTTCCACTACCCTCTACAGGGCCGTCATCTAGGTATCTTTTTCTGAATGGATCTTCCTCTTCGGTACTTGACATAGTAGTTTTAATATGCACTACAGTTTGCATCACCATTTCACTAACATCAGTAAAATCGAAATTGGGTACCGTCACTGTCTTAATGTCATATTTAGCTGGTACCGTAAATAATTCGCCTGAACGAGAATTTAAATTTCCCTCAGAAAAATACTTTATCGCCCCAAAAGTTATTGCGCTGCCCACCAAAAGGGCCAGCAGCATTGTCCAAAAATTCTTTGAGTTTAACATATATTTGTTATCCGTTATTATGCGTTGTTTAAACACTTATTTTACAAAACTTATGCCGTAGCATTTGTTTAGAATAAGAGAATAAATCATAGAAAACTATTTACTTTATTTTTATTTCAGGTATAAATGTCAACTCAAATTATTTCAGATAGAGATTTATCAGACGATTTGATTATTAACCAATTGAAAAAGGGAGATCAGAAGATGTTGATATTGTTGCAAAAACGCAATTTGTCCACGATTAGGGCTTACGTTACTAGAAATCAAGGTGATCAATCCGATGCTGAAGATTTGCTACAGGAGAGTCTAATAATAGTATGGGAAAAGGTACGTAACACCGATTTTCAATTGACAGCTAAATTAGATACATACATTTTCGCCATAAGCAAAAATTTATGGTTAAAAACGTTGAGAAAAATGGGAAGAATGGTTAGTCATAGTTTTGAGGAAGATCATTACAGTCATTTGGCTGACAATACGCCCGACTACAGTGATGACAATGCGACAATAGTATCTGACTTTATGAACAAAATAGGTGAAACCTGTAAACAGTTACTAACCCTATTTTACTATGAAAAGATGGATATGGAGAAAATTGCCGCTCAGTTAAACTTTGCTAATGCTCAAACTGCAAAGGCAAAAAAATATCAATGCAAAAAGAAACTAGAAGAATTGGTTAAGGCTCAATACTCTGCTCAAGACTTGCTACAATAATTATAAAAAAAATGGAAGAAACTAATACTTATAGAGACGAGCAAATAGAAAACTATCTTTTGGGAAATATGTCTCAAGTTGATAGAGAATCCTTTGAACGTCAGATAAATAATGATGATAATTTAGCCAAAGAAGTAGAAATAAATAGAGAAATAATTAACATAATAGCATCAACTAAAAGGCAAGATCTTAGGACTTACCTAAAGACTTCTGCTTCAGAATCTAAAAATATAAATTCCTCTTGGTGGGCTAAGAATAAATATTTAAGTCTTGCTGCTAGCGTTTTGGTTCTATTAGGTTTAAGTGTCATCATTTACAGCAATCGTGGCATAACTCCTACTATTGAAATGTTATCAAATGACAAACCAATTGATACTTTAGAAAATAAACAAAAGGTATACAACCCACAAGACAATGAAAAAGAAAAGCAAGAAAACCTTGCAATTAACCGCAAAAAAGATTTAAACAGAAATATAGAAGAAATAGATAAGACAAATAAAAATGACCAATATGTTGCAATTGAAAATGCCAATGGATTAGATACCCAAATGGTGGTAAATAAAAAAATGACCACGACTAGTGCACCTATAATAACGGAAAATGAATTTGTAATAGATGAGATAAGCTCACTGAATTCTGGAAACAAACTAGGTAGCCAGAAACCAGCACAAAAATTGAAAGTCACTTTCAAACCAGGCAATAACCCTGCTTATGTATATACAGGGGCAGATTTGATATTAACAGGGATTAGAGAGACAGAAGTAGAAAAATTTGTAAATGGTATAAACAATGATTTGTTCTTAATTACGAACGATAAAAAACTTTACAACTTGCAGAAAACTCAATCTCAACAAATGTTACTTCCGATAACAAAACAAATGATTAGGTCAAAATTTGGATTATGAGTATTGCATTTAGTAAGTATCAAGGTACTGGTAATGATTTTATAATCATAGATGATCGGGAGTTTAATTTTCCGGCTGATAATCAATTGCTGATAGAGAAATTGTGCAATAGACAGTTTGGCATAGGAGCAGATGGGCTCATTTTGTTACAGAATGTTGAAGGAAGCGATTTCAAGATGGTGTATTACAATAGCGATGGTAAAGAAAGTACAATGTGCGGTAATGGCGGCAGATGTATAGTCGCATTTGCAGAACGAAACAACTTAATAAGAGAAACCTGTTCGTTTACAGCCATAGACGGTGAACATACAGCCAACATTTGGGATGGAATAGTTGAGTTAAAAATGAAAGACCTAAGCAATATTCAGTTATTTGGTGAAGATTTAATACTAAATACTGGCTCACCACATTATGTAAAATTTGTAAACAATGTGGCAGACTTTCAGCTTATTAGCGAAGCTGGATTAATTAGGTATAATGATAAATTTAAGCAAGATGGCATTAATGTAAATTTTGTACAAGTTTTGGGGCAAGACTCAATTTCTATTAGAACATACGAACGTGGTGTAGAGGACGAAACCCTGAGTTGTGGAACTGGCGCAGTTGCATCAGCTTTATCTTATCATCGCAGTTATAACAATACAGAGGGTAAACATAAAGTTAAAGTAAAAGTAGTAGGTGGCCTTCTACAAATATTGTTCACAGCTAATACAATAGATTTCACTGATGTATGGCTATGTGGCTCTGCCCAATTTGTATTTGAAGGCACAGTAGAAAATTAGAAGCCTTTTATCAATTTCAACTATACTTTTTTTTAAACCCATTCGTAACTACATACTGCCGTACCTTTGATAATTATTGTCTAAAATTCAGGTACAGTGCGAGTAGATACAGATAAAAGTTATCAAATAGTTTACAGTCTATTAACTGGAAATAAGTTAGGTCCCTTAGTGGAAGTATTTGCTGTGCAATTAACTGCTAATGATACATTAAGCTTGACTTATCAGCGAGTTAATCCAATTAATATTCCCGATTTTAATGAGCAATTAAATGATGCAGATATTGGCCTAATTCACTTAATTGCAGAATATAGCGATAAGGAAATAACCAAGAAATTTAGCAAGAAAGAAATAAAACCTGACGAGTTTATGGCTAGGTTTTTGACCCCTAAGCTATTGGAAGAGGCTATTAGACCATACATAGAGCAAAAACTGGTTAGCATATTTGAATTACTTTCTGATAAGCAAATATATGTAATGGGTAAAAGTGGTAACCCTGCACAATCGCTGCTAAATTTAAATGATGAGCCTGTAACAACTCATTTTCACTTTGTTAGAGACGAGGAAGGCACACGCTACTACCCCACATTCCGAATACTAGACGAAACGATATCGCTGCTAAATAAAGAGCCAGAAGTAATAGTAACAAAACCTTGTGTTTTATTAGTTGAAGATCAAGTTTATAAGTTTAGTAGTGAAATGGATGGCAAAAAATTACAGCCTTTTTTCACAAAGTGGTGCATACAAATTAAGCGAGAATCTGAACCGCTATATTATAGAAAATTCATAACCTCTCTTATTGAAAATCACACAGTTATTAGTAAGGGTTTCGATATAATAAATGTAAATGTAACACCAAAGGCAATACTCAAACTTGACCTAAACTGGACAGGAAAGCCAGCTTTAACACTATATTTCAATTATCAAAATGAGTTAATTCCTGCATCTGATACCAAAGCTGTACAAGTAAAAATGGTACGTGATAAAGATGATGAATACATTTACTATAAAATAAATAGACAAAAAGCAATAGAGAATTCATTTACAGATTTGCTAAAGGAATTTCATCTAAAACACATATCTGGTGCCCAATGGGAACCAACAAGTATTAACCCAAATCAAAGTAGCTATAACATTATCACTTGGTTAAATGATAATAAGGATAAGCTGAGCGAGAATGGAGTAGAAATAAGGCAAGATGAAGATGTAAATAAATACTTCTTAGGAAAAATTAGCTTAAACATATCAATAGAGGAAAAACAAGACTGGTTTGATATTGAAGCTTATGTACAATTTGGAAATTTTTCAGTTCCTTTTATCCAACTGAAGAAATATATACTAGAGCAAATATCTGAATTCCCATTGCCTGACGGTACCCTAGCTATAATACCAGAGGAATGGTTCGTACATTATCGTGAATTGATGACGTTAAGTCAAAGCTCAGGAAATAATATGTCAATTAAACGGCATCATTACAGTCTGTTAGATAATCTAATTAACCCTAAAGTAAAGCAAGCAATACCAGATAAGAATTTTTACTTGAAATACAGGGAGTTGAGTAAGCCTGATATAAATACCGAACTCCCAGTTCAATACCGTTCAATACTTAGACCTTATCAAATCGAAGGCTTCAACTGGCTGAATTACCTAAAAGATAATAGATTCGGTGGGTGCTTAGCTGATGATATGGGATTGGGTAAAACCATACAAACATTAGCCCTGCTGACCAGTATAAAAGAGCAAAATACTGTAGCAAAACCAGAATTAGTTGGCGTAGAAAACTTTATAGATAAGAATGACAGCGAGCTATTAGAACCCGATGGCATAACCATAATTAAAACCATACCTACTCTTATAGTGATGCCTACCTCACTAATACACAACTGGTACTTTGAGATAAAGAAATGGGCCCCAGACTTAAAAATACTTACATATACTGGAACAGATAGGCACGACAATATACACAGATTCAAGTATTCTGATGTGATACTTACTACCTATGGTGCAGTAAGAAATGATATTGATAAATTGAGCAAAATGCAATTTAATTACGTCATTTTAGATGAAAGTCAAGTAATAAAAAACCCAGTAGCAAAAGTAAGTCAAGCAGTTAAAAAGCTTAAGGCTATGCACAAATTAACCCTAAGTGGTACTCCTATAGAGAATAGTTTAATAGATTTATGGTCGCAAATGAGCTTCTTAAATCCAGGAATGTTAGGCAGTTACAGGTATTTTAAAGATGAATTTGTAAACCCAATAGAGAAAAAAAACAATGAAGTTAAAAAAAATAAACTTAAAGCTCTAATACATCCATTTATATTAAGACGGACGAAAGACCAAGTCGCCAAAGATTTACCTGAGTTGACCGAGAAAATTTACTTTAGTGAAATGGAACCAGAACAGGCAATGCGCTACGAATTGGTTCGAAATCAATATAGAAAAATAATATTTGACAAATCAGGTCAGGGTATACCTAACAGCTCTAGGTTTATGATATTGAAGGGATTAATGCAGCTCAGACAAATTGCCAATCACCCTTACCTAGCTGATAATAGTTATGAAGGATCAAGTGGAAAATTTCAAGACATTACTGCCAATCTAGAAAATATAATCTCTAAAAATCACAGAATTTTAGTATTCAGTCAATTCGTAAAGCACCTAGATCTTATCAGAGATTGGCTAACTGAAAAAGGTTATGCCTATAACTATTTAACTGGTCAAAGCAGATATAGACAACAAGAAATAGAAAATTTCAAAGCATCGGGCAATGATAAGCCTATTTTCTTAATTTCACTAAAGGCTGGCGGTGTCGGACTGAACCTAACAGAAGCTGACTATGTGTTTATGTGTGACCCTTGGTGGAACCCTGCTACTGAGAAACAAGCAATAAATCGTGCCCACAGAATTGGTCAAGACAAAAAGGTATTTGCCTACAAGTTCATCACCAAAAATACGGTTGAGGAGAAAATACTGTTACTACAAGAACGCAAGGCCAAACTAAGTTTTGATTTAATACAAACCAATACTGGGTTTGACCAAGGTTTAAGTACAGAAGATATTGATATTCTATTTAGTTAAGTGGTTGTAGCAAAACCTATTTACTACTATTCATACTTACTAAGAACTCGTCATTACTTAGGGTATTGCCCATTCTTTTATTCAATTCGCTCATAGCCTCCTCTGGATTCATATCGCTTAAATACTTACGCAATATCCATATTTTCTGCAATTTATCTTTGCTAATCAAAAGGTCTTCACGACGAGTGCTACTGGCTGGAACATCTATGGCAGGGTAAATACGCTTATTAGCTAATTTCCTGTCTAGTTGTAACTCCATATTACCGGTACCTTTAAACTCCTCAAATATAACTTCATCCATTTTGCTACCAGTTTCTGTCAGTGCAGTAGCGATTATGGTAAGCGACCCTCCATTTTCTACATTTCTAGCTGCCCCAAAGAAACGCTTAGGTTTGTGCAACGCATTGCTATCGACACCACCTGATAATATTTTACCACTTGCTGGTGCAGTTGTATTATATGCTCTAGCTAACCTAGTTATGCTATCTAATAATATAACAACATCGTGTCCACATTCAACCAGTCTTTTTGCTTTCTCTAGTATAATGTTAGCTATACGAACGTGTTTCTCTGCAGGCTCATCAAATGTTGAGCTTATTACTTCAGCATTTACATTTCGTTGCATATCTGTAACTTCCTCTGGGCGCTCATCTATTAGTAAGATGATCATATACACCTCAGGGTGATTGGTAGCTATAGCATTAGCTATTTGTTGCAACAATATTGTTTTACCCGTTTTAGGTTGTGCAACTATTAGTCCCCTTTGCCCCTTACCTATAGGGCTAAATAAGTCTATTATTCTGGTGCTGACCTGATCAGACTTAGTAAATAAGTTTAATTTCTCTTGTGGGAATAATGGCGTTAAATGCTCGAAGCCAATTCTATCACGCACCTCTGCTGGTATCCTACCGTTTATTCTATCTACTTTAGTTAATGCAAAGTATTTTTCTCCCTCTTTAGGTGGGCGTATGCTTCCCTCAACTGTATCACCTGTTCGTAATCCAAATAATTTAATTTGCGAAGGAGATACGTACACGTCGTCAGGAGATGGCATATAGTTATAGTCACTACTACGCATAAAGCCGTAGCCATCTTGTATTATTTCTACCACTCCCTCTGCTATTACTGGAATTTCAAACTCTGGTACTACTGGGGCTGCGTTTTGCCTAAACTGATTAGGATTACTTGGTCTGCTTTCTTGTGCGTTAACGGGGCGATTAGGTTGACGGTCTAGATTTGGGTTTGGTCTGCGTTGAGTAATGTTGCCGTCACCACGTTGATTTTCATTTCTATTTTGAGGAAATCTTGAATCTTGCCTTGGTTCTTGCCTATTATCAACTCTACCATCCTGCCTTGGCTCTTGCCTATTGTCTATTCTGCCCTCTGGTCTAGGCTCCTGCCTATTGTCTATTCTATCCTCTGGTCTTGGTTCTTGCCTATTATCTATTCTACCCTCTAGTCTTGGTTCTTGCCTATTATCAACTCTACCATCCTGCCTTGCCTCTTGCCTATTGTCTATTCTGCCCTCTGGTCTTGAATCCTGCCTATTGTCCGTTCTTCCCTCAGGTCTAGACTCCTGTCTAAAATCAGAGCGAAATTCTGATCTTTTCTCCTGTCCTTCTACTTTATTCTCTACAGGCTGTTGAGCATTCTGTTCATTTCTTTGCTCGAAAGAATTATGTTGACTATTAAATCTGTCCTGATTTCTATCATTGCCTTCTGCACGCTGCCCTTCCCTAAAATTTCGTCTTAATGCATTAGTTAGCCTTTCTGCGTCGTTCCTTAGGGGTCTTACAGTAGATGGTGTCTGTGGTGTTTCAGCTTCATCAGCTTTAGATACTTCACTATTTTCTACAGTTTGTTCTGCAACAGGTACTTTCTCTATCTGTCTAACTTCAACAGCTTGCTCCTCCTTACTAGATTCAACTTGTTCGCGTTTCCCTGGCTTTGTTTTAGCATCAGTGCTATAATTTGCCGTTTTTTCTGAAACCTTTACCGTTCTTTTCCTCACAAGTGCAATATTTTGATTATCATCAGCACCATTATCTCCGCTTTCATTTTGAATAGTTTCAGATTTTACTTGTTGAGAAACATTTTCATTTGAATCGCTAGCATTCGCTAATTTTTCGATTGAAGCCTTTATTAGGGATTTTGGGGATTTAGATGTTTTCGCAGTTTTTGGTACTGTCTTACCTGACTCTAAATCTGCAGCAGCTTCCATTATTTTTTCAATAAGTTCCTGCCTTTTATATTTCCTGTATTGTGCTACTTTGTAGTCTCTAGCTAAATTTTGTAGCGTAGGTAATAACATTACCTCAAGTTCTGCCTGTTTTGGCATTATTATAATATATATTTATTTAAAATTTGAATTACTAAGTACAATACAAATACGTCTTATTAAGAAATAATTTTTGCAATCTATACTGATTTTACCCTTTTTTAACTCACGACTGTGGAAAGGTAATTTGCTGTATTGGTAATATTTATACCAATAATCAACATTGCAATTATACAAAAAATTACTTCAAATAGTTTAAATTATGCTAAAATAGTTACAGGCTCCTCTAGCATTGCCTTAAGAGTCTGTAAAAATTGCGCACCAGTTGCACCATCTACTACCCTATGGTCACAGCTTAAGGTCAATTTCATTAAGTTACCAGGAACAACCTGCCCGTCTTTCACTATTGGTTTCTCTTGTATTGCCCCGACAGCTAAAATGCAACTATCAGGTGGGTTAATGATTGCAGTAAATTCCTCAATGCCAAACATACCTAGGTTACTAATTGTAAAAGTATTTCCTTCCCAATCACTTGGTTGTAATTTTTTTGATTTAGCCTTTTCAGAGAAATCTTTCACTTCCGCTGAAATATGGCTCAAACCTTTGCTATTGGCAAATCTTACTACAGGGACTATTAAACCGTCCTCAACAGCCATTGCTACGCCAATATTTATGTGCTTGTTATATCTAATTTTATCGCCTAACCAACTGCTATTTACCTTAGGATGACGCATTAGTGCTGCGGAAACAGCCTTTATCACTATATCGTTAAAACTAATTTTAGTGCCTAACAAATCATTGATTGATTTTCTGGCGGCAATTGCTCTGCTCATTTCTACTTCTATATTTAGGTAAAAATGCGGCGCAGTAAACATACTTTCACTCAACCTTCTGGCAATTGTCTTGCGCATTTGACTAAGTGGAACATCTTCAAACTGTTCTGTACCAGCTACTACTGGCAATTGAGTGGCTTTGTTCTCTTTCTCTACATTACCCACTTGCTCTGGCTGATATGCCTCAATATCTCTACGTACTATTCTGCCGTGGTCACCAGTTCCCTTTACCTGATGCACATCTATGCCTTTTTCGTCAGCTATTTTTTTAGCTAGAGGCGATATTTTTAAACGGTCATTGCCGTGTGCTGCTTCAGTTTCTTTGGTATCAGTATTTTCAGCCTGTACTTCTACTTTAGGTTCATCTTCCTGCTTTGGTATTTCAACTTCTTTTATTGCAGGTTCTTCCTTTTCTTCTGATTTTGGATCTATTTCATCGGCTTTTTTGGGTCCAGTATCAGCTTTTAGTAAAGCCTCAAAGTCTTCACCCTCTTTACCAATTATGGCTATAATCCCATTTACTGGTACTGATTCTCCTTCTTTAATCCCCACATAAAGCAATTGACCATCTACATAATTTTCTAATTCCATAGTAGCTTTATCTGTCTCTACCTCAGCTAGTATATCTCCAGTTTTAACTTTATCGCCAACTTTTTTCAACCAGCTTACTATGACACCTTCTTCCATAGTGTCACTCATTCTGGGCATTTTTATTACTTCAGCCATTTTATATATTTCGAAAAAATAAGAAAATTAATTAAGAGAGCATCATTGTCTGGCAAATAAAGCTAAACCATCTGCACAGCAAATATATAAAGCATCACCAAACAATTATGTTCTCAACTGTTGTATTTGATGTTTTAAAAATTTCAGCTATTCAATCAGTGCAAAATACGATTGCATATATTTACTTTGAAACTGAACAATTATGCAACAGTATTTAGATTTACTTCGCAAAGTCTTAAATGAAGGTGTTACCAAGTCTGACCGTACAGGCACAGGCACTCTTTCGTTATTTGGGCCCCAACTTAGATTTGACCTTAGGGAGGGTTTCCCTCTTGTAACTACTAAAAAAGTACACCTAAAAAGTATTATTTATGAATTACTCTGGTTCATTAGTGGTGAAACCAATATAAAGTATCTGCAAGATAATGGCGTAAAAATTTGGGATGAATGGGCTGATGACCAAGGAAACTTAGGCCCAGTATATGGTAAACAGTGGCGAGACTGGACTGATGCTAATGGAAAGTCAACAGATCAATTAGAGGAAGTTGTTACACAATTAAAGAATAATCCTGATAGTCGTAGAATTATAGTAAATGCTTGGAATGTAGGTGAATTAAGTAAAATGGCGCTAATGCCTTGCCATACTATGTTTCAATTCTATGTAGCTGATGGTGAATTAAGTTGTCAGATGTATCAGCGCAGCGCTGACCTATTTTTAGGGGTTCCATTTAATATAGCATCTTACGCACTACTCACTATGATGTTTGCACAGGTTTGCAATCTGAAATACAAGGAGCTAATTGTTACATTTGGTGATGCTCACATTTATACCAATCATTTAGAACAAGTTAACTTACAGTTAAGTAGGACTCCAAGGCAGTTGCCAATAATGTTGATCAATAAAGAAGTGTATGACATAAATAATTTTCAATTTTCCGATTTTGAATTGAAAAATTATGAACCACACCCTAGCATAAAAGCACCAGTCGCTATATAAAGCAAGCAAATATTTATAGATATTCGCCCTATGAAAATTAGTCTTTTAGTTGCCGTAGATAATAACAACGCTATAGGTTTAAACAACACCCTACCGTGGCATCTACCAGCTGACCTAAAAAGGTTTAAACAGCTAACCCAAGGTAAGGCCGTAATAATGGGAAGGAAGACCTATGAAAGCATTATAGAATCTAATCACAATACATTACCGGGTAGAAAAACTATTGTACTTACCAACAATCCATACTATGTATGCCCTCCCTATATTATTACTTGTCAATCTATAGGAAGAGCAATATATGAGGCAGGGCAATTAAATATGGAGGAAGTATTTATAATAGGGGGTGCAGAAATATTTAAACAAACCCTGAGCCTAGCAGAAAAAATTTATTTCACAGTGATAGAAGATACGTTTGAGGCTGATGCATATTTCCCAAAAGTAAATGATGAAGAATGGAACATAACGGGTAATGAAACATTTATGGCTGATGAAAAAAACAAGTACAACTATAAATACTTAACCTTAGAAAGAAAAAAACCTGAAGTGCCAGAGGTTAAATAACAAAGGAGTCTTTTGGCGTTTCGTTCTGATCTAATCTAGTAAAGCCTAGTCGTTTGCCTGTGGCTAATGCAGAGGTTCCTTGACCTGCTATTTTCTCGCCAAGTCTTATTTCTTTTACCTTATCAAAAGGTGGTACAAGCAATTCAAAATCAATGGTATTGATAATAGATTGTTTTAATATTTGATTTATAACCTCAGTGTTTATCTCAAATTGAGACAAATCATTATACATATAGCTAAACTGCTTGCGGCCCTGCACCATAAAGTGTCTGTCTTTATTTATAAAAATTCTAGTAACCAAATATCCAAGGTCATTAAACCTGTTATACTTTATAGAATCACTTAGGAAGTCATACACATTTATTACCCCGCAATACGCTCGAGTTGGGTCTTCTTTTATATATTGAGTCTTATATACTTCGTGCTCTAGCGGAAATTGAAATATGTTGGTATGCATCATATAAACTAAGGTATCGCCACCGAACTTTAAGTCAGCTTCAAATTCACTGTGAGACTTATATTCCACATTTACAGATGTTAATACCTCCTTCTTTAATTCTTTTGTAACCTGATCGGCAATGGTTGCCATTTGCATTTTGAAGGTCTGCATTACCTGTAGGGTAATTTTATATATCTCTTGTTTTAGGATACTTTTACTCTTTATAGCAGCAAGTATTTCCAAATTATTTTCTTCCATATTATTTAGGTAACGATTAGTATGCTTTTGCGAATATAACCCTCTCTTGACTTGGCAAACCAGTATATATACATTTGCCTTCCTCTTGCTTATTATTTATTGGAATGCACCTAATTGTGGCTTGGGTTAATTCTTTAATTTTCAATTCAGTTTCTGTTGTTCCGTCCCAATGTGCATAAATGAATCCGCCTTCTGCCTTTAAGGCAGTTTGGAACTCTGCCCAAGTATCAACAAAATGAGTGTTGTCTTCTCTTTTCTTTAGCGCTTTCATATAGATGCCCTGTTGAATTTGGTCTAATAAGGCAGGGATTTGTGCAATTAAATCGTTGAAAGGTAATAAGTGCTTAGTTCTGGTGTCCCTTTGCGCTATTTCTGCGGTACCGTTTACTACATCTCTAGGCCCTATTGCAATTCTTAATGGAACCCCTCGCATTTCGTGCTCAGCAAATTTCCAACCTGGTGTTCGTTGTTCATCATCGTCAAATTTCACCCTTACTCCCATTTCTTTAATAGAATTTTTAAGTAGGTGTGCACGTTCATACACCAACTCCTTTTCATCGTCAGTTTTAAATATTGGAACTATAACTACCTGTATAGGTGCTAAAGTAGGTGGAAGAATTAATCCTTCATCATCGCTATGTGCCATTATTAACGCACCTATCAGTCTGGTAGATACGCCCCAACTTGTTGCCCACACATATTCTTCTTTACCTTCTTTGGTTTGAAATTTGACATCGAAAGCACGAGCAAAGTTTTGACCCAAAAAGTGGCTAGTACCTGCCTGAAGTGCCTTTCCGTCTTGCATCATCGCCTCAATACATAGGGTATCTAGCGCCCCTGCAAAGCGTTCGTGTTTCGTTTTTCTACCCCTGATAACTGGTAATGCCATAAAATTTTCTGCAAAATCAGCATATAAATGGAGCATTTGATTGGCCTCTGCTATAGCTTCGTCAGCAGTAGCGTGAGCAGTATGTCCCTCTTGCCATAGAAATTCAGTCGTTCTCAGAAACAGTCTGGTTCTCATTTCCCAACGTACCACATTGGCCCATTGGTTTATTAACAAGGGGAGGTCTCTGTAACTTTGTATCCAGTTGCGATAAGTATTCCAAATGATTGTTTCACTAGTTGGTCTGATTATTAGTTCTTCCTCTAATTTAGCATCTGGATCTACCATTACACCACCATTTATTGGGTCAGCTTTTAGCCTGTAGTGTGTTACTACAGCGCATTCTTTAGCAAAACCCTCTACGTGGTCGGCCTCTTTGCTTAAAAAACTTTTTGGTATAAAAAGTGGGAAATATGCATTTGTATGCCCTGTAGCCTTAAATCTTGTATCAAGTTCGTGCTGAATGCTCTCCCATATACCGAAACCATAAGGTTTTATTACCATACAGCCTTTTACAGCACTATGCTCTGCTAGTCCAGCTTCTCTTATTATGTCTAAATACCAGTTAGAATAGTCTTTATCTCGAGGTGTTATTTTTTTTGCCATTTCAATTATTTCTCCATTTTACATCACTTAATCAAAATGGAACAGTATTTGACTTATTAGTGAATTAAGGAGCAAAGTTATTGAAAACATTGTTTTACTATTTTAATTAACTATGAGTATCGCGTATAAACTTCACATCATTTTAGCCATCACGGCTATAGGTAGTTTTCTTGGTTCTTGTACCACCAGCAAGCAGTCTACAAGTAGATTACCTTATGATGACATTTATTATCAGTCAGCTGATGAGTCAGAATTATCTAAGAAACGAGCTGTGGTAGTACGAGAGCGAAATGCAAAGCAGGTTGCAAGTCAAAATGCAGCTAGAATTCAAAACAATCCTCCTACACGTCAATTAGATGATAACCAAGTAGATGTGTTCGGAGATGAAAATTTAAATAATAGAAGTGGTAACACAACTAATATAAATAATTATTACGATGACGACGACTACTACTTTAGTAGAAGAATAGGCAGATTCAGACGCCCTGCTTCCAATTGGGGTTACTACGATCCATTCTTTGGACCATCTTGGTCTAATCCCTTTAATGGAGGCGTGAACATATATATGGGTTACTCTAATTTCTATACACCTTTTCAACCAGGGTTTGGCTACAGTCCTTTTGTTAATCCTTATTGGGGCTATTCACCTTATCCAATTTGGGGCGGGTCACCTTTTGCATATTCACCGTTTGGATTCAGCCCCTATGGCTATAATTCATTTGGTTATGGACCATATGGATATAATCCATATAACAATTTTGGATATTCCCCCTACAATTACGGTCAGCAATACAATAATGGAAATAATTGGGGCGGTGGTACTGGAGTATCAAATGATAGACAAAACATCGGCCCTAGAAATGGTAGAGGTAGTCAAGGTATAACAAACCAAGGAACTAATTACGTACCTGGTAGATACGGTAGCAATGTACCTGGCAATCCCACTAGAGATCAACCTAACCAAGGTGGTAGAACACAGCCCGGAGTAATTGATCAAACCCCAGTAGTTCCTAAAGATGATCAGACTCCCGTAAGGCAAAGACCAAATCAGCAACAGCCTGTAGATGACAATAATAGAGCGCAACCTAGGGACAATCAAGAACCAGTTAGGCAGAATCCAAATCAACAACAGCCGATAGATGATAATAATATAGCGCAACCTAGGGACAATCAAGAACCAGTCAGGCAGAATCCGAATCAACAACAGCCTGTAAATGATAATAATAGAGTGCAACCTAAGGAAAATCAAGAACCTGTTAGGCAAAAGCCAAATCAACAACAGCCAATTAGATCTCAACCAAGGGATAATCAAGAACCTGTTAGGCAAAAGCCTAGAAATAATGAACCTGTAAGACAACAGCCTAGAAATGATAATTACAATCAGCAACCTAGAAATAATCAACCAGTAAGGAGCAACCCTAGCCCACAACCAAGAAATAATGATGGCGGGAACAGAGGTGGTAACAGCCCACAACCAAGAGGCAGATAATTCTAATAAGCGACACAACAAAACTAAAATGATAAAGGCAAATACATATATTTTGGCCACCATAGGTGTGCTGTTATTTAGCAATTCTATGGTTGGGCAGAGTTACGTTGAGGTACTTAGATATTCTCAGAAATTCCCTCAATCTACTGCTAGAAGTGCCGCGCTAGGTAATGCAATGGGTGCCCTAGGAGGAGATGCTGGCGCAATTGCCATAAATCCAGCTGGTCTAGGCGTGTATCGTACTTCAGAATTAATGGGAACCTTTAGCTTTAACAGTACTGCTACAACAGGTAACTTCTTATCTAACAATCAGAAAGATATGAAGGCAAATCTCAATATCAGTAATTTGGGCTTTGTAATAGGTAAAGTAAGAAAGCAAAATGGGGTCGCTAAAACAAATGGATGGGTTTCTGTAAACTTTTCACTTCTGTTTAATAGATCAAACACGTTTCATCAGAATATTGCAGTACAGGGAGTAAATACAAAGAACTCAATAACAGATAGCTACGCCCAAGATGGGCAAGTTCTACCTAATCAACTTCCTGTTTCATCTTATGGATACCTTGGTTATTATGCATATTTAACTGACAGTATTAGCTCAATGCCTGGTAAATATATATCTATAGCTTCTAAATATTTAAATAACGCACCATATGCGTTGTTTCAACAAGATTTAATTACTACAAGAGGAGCAGCAAATGATATTTCTACTTCTCTTGGTGCTAACTACAGCAACAAACTTTATCTAGGTGCTACCATCAATCTAAGTACAGTAGGTTTCCACAGCGAACGAACTTTTACAGAGGTGAATAATACACCCGCCAGTCAAGCAATTTATCAAAAAAGTACCTTAACTGAAAATGTAAATACTACTGGTTTAGGCTTTGGCGTTACTCTTGGCGTATTGGGCAAACCAACTGAATGGTTAAGAGTTGGAGCAAGTGTAAGCCTACCTACTTTTTATAGACTTAACGATGTATATAATGTCGGCGTAGTAGGTTTTGCCTATGGCAATGTTTATAGGCAGGATTCTTTCCCAGATTATGAATTTAGCTATAACATTTCAACTCCTATCAAAGCAACAGGAAGCATTGCAATATTAGCAGGTAAAAACGGACTGATTAGTGCAGACCTAGAGTATATTGACTACACTACTGGCAGATTTTCTAGATCATTTGATGGCAGTAGATTTAGAAATAATGAAATTCAAACTGTTTTACAACCTGGGTACAATGTACGATTTGGTGGAGAATACAGAATTGAACAATTTTATTTACGTGGTGGATTTGCTAGTTACAGCAGCCCATATAAAAAGGAATTTGTTAACAACATCAACACAGGTACACAAATAATAAGTTTCGGTGGTGGATATAAAGAGACTGATGGGTTCTTTCTAGACCTTGGGCTACAAATAGCCAATAGCCAGTCTATTTACACACCATATACATTAACAGGTGCCAACTTTGCTCCATCTGCTACACTAACAACCAATAGAGTTAATTTTCTAATAACAATTGGTACTAAGATTTAAGCAAGTTCAAAATATTGTTTATTTGCTGTAACTCTATCATTATGATTAGTAGTCAAGAAGAAACAGTTTTAATTACTAAAAAACACAGCTTAGCTGTTCGTTGGTTTCATTGGGTAAACTTTCCCTTATTAACTGTGATGATTTGGAGTGGAATGTTAATTTATTGGGCTAACGACGAATATTATATTCAATTAGGTAGTCTTACGTTAAAATTCTTTCCACAATGGTTTTATAAAGCTTTGAACATACCATTTAGACTTTCAGTCGGTATGGCTTGGCACTTTACATTTATGTGGTTTTTTGCCATCAATGGTGTTGGGTATTTCATTTATCTAATTTTATCACGAGAGTATAAATCACTATTTCCTAAAAGGAATAGTTTGATTGGTTCGCTTCAGGTGACTTTGTATGATTTCGGACTTAAAAAAACTAAACCAATTCAGGGTAAATATAACGATGCCCAACGTGTGATATATACTGTAATTATACTGCTAGGTGGCTTAATGTTACTAACAGGTTTAGCTATTTACAAACCAATTCAACAAAGTTGGTTAACCACTAGTCTTGGGGGTTATGTGGCAGCTAGACTTGAGCATTTCATTATAACTATAATATTTGTTGCATTCTTTGTGGTGCACATAGCCCAAGTAGTAAAGGCTGGTTGGCGAAACTTTCAGTCTATGGTGACAGGGGTAGATATTGCAGATACTGAAACACAAGAAACTATAGTAGTAGAATTACCTAAAAATATAAATCCAACAATATGAGCAATAGTGAAGAACAGAAAGTTATAAAAAAAAGAAATTGGCTTATAACTAAATGGCTGAGTTTTGCTGCACTATTTATAATACTAGGGGGCATTTCTATTATTGTTTACTCTATTGATAATTCATTTACGGATAGTGGAGCGAAAGTTCCGCTTAGAAAGGTTTTAAATTTCAATGAACTAATTAACAATAAATTATTTAGTGTAAACAAGTTGGCTCCAGAATATCAAAAGTCTGAGGCTGTAAAAATAGCAAAAGTAAACGGTGGTTACGGAGTAGAAGACCCTGACGACACTACAGACTATGTTTTGATATTGATACGTAGAGACACACAAGGTAAATCTGATACCGTGTATTTAGATATGGAAGACATAAAAGCCCTACCATATAAGGAAGTAACTTTTAACTTTAAGTGCATTGAGGGTTGGAGCCAAATAACCAATTGGGGAGGTGTATCGCTGGGTACATTTTTAGCACATTATAATGCTGGCAGCAGACTGGGTGAAAGTTTTAGTAAAGACCAACAAACCAACCTGTTCAAATATTGTGGTTTAACTACTGTAGATGAACAATACTATGTTGGTATAGATATGCCAAGCTGTTTACAAGAACAGACCCTGCTGTGCTACAACTTGAATGGCAAGAAATTACCCTTTGACCAAGGTTACCCATTAAGATTAATAGTGCCGACTAAATACGGAATAAAAAGTATTAAAAGGATTGGTACTATTTTCTTTAGTGATTCTAAACCCAAAGATTTTTGGTATAATAAGGGTTACGATTACGATGCAGCTTTATAAGTCAGTTTATTTCCCTATTGTTATTTTACTATAACTATAGTTAGAGCTATTTCTATCGCTATGCCCAGCTAAAATAATAGTATTATCCCTTATAAAATTAACTTTAGGTATTAACTGAATGTTTTCGTGTTCAGCATCTTTATAGACTACTGCCTGCTCTAATTCTCCATTTTTGTCAATATGAGCTATCATTAATCCCTGCTTATTTCTACCCAAGCTTTTTAATTCTTCCTTTTTTAGTATCTTAGATAGTCTTAGGTCTTCACTGTAGAACATAAAAACCTCATTATTTAGGTAAACAGCACAAAAACTATTAAAATAGGCATAATCGTTTATAGTGTGCTGATTTTTAGGTACAACTGTCATCCAATTTATTCCTGAATTTTTAGATATATCTATAACCAATAAATTATTATCCTCATAGTGGTATGTATAAGTGGTTCTACCAGGTGCGCCGCTGTTTGCACCAAAGTTAGTTTCTACCACATAGTGATTCTCTTGTTCTAATATTGCCACTATGCCACCATTATCTTTTATAAACACCTCTTTCATTTTAAAATAAAGCAGTTCATCTTCTTGTCTTTTTATTTCTCGCTTGGTTAAAACTTCATCTAGCACCTTTCTATCAAAAGTCTTGTAATATTTATCAATGATGTCATCAGTTTTTTCATCAACTGTGAATGAAAATACACCAGAAGCTTTATCCTCCTTATCTAAACCATACAGGCCCACACATTGAATTCTAGACACATTATTCTTATAACTAACTGCAAATGATATAGAAGATATGAATTTCCCATCTAGTTTTATTATGTAGTCTTTATCTGGCTTGTCAGTATCTGTATCATCGCTTATTGCAATTAGTCTATGTTCACCTGGTTTCGTTTGAGATAGAACACGTACCTTATCATTAAGTCTAGCAGCTATATATAATTTGCTAGTTGTATAGGCAAATTCGAGTAAAGTAAGATTTTTCTTCTCGTAATTTATTTTTACTGTTTTTGACCATATTGGTTTAAGATTTTTATCAAAAACCTTGACAAAAATTCTCTTTAATTTATCCTTTTCTGGTCTCAACTCAATAATCAATATTAGTTTAGAACTATCTGCTGATATAGAATAGACAATATCTTCCATATTTTCAAAATCATTAGTAGTATGTAACTCTATTGGTGAGCCATCTACGGTACCTCTCGAAGTGATTTTTACGGCAGTAATTTTTCCATCTATATCTCCTTTTCTTACTTTGCTGGTGATGATAGCCAATAGTCTCTTTTGAAACATTTGATAACTTACCCCTTTTATCTTTTCGCCCTTTACAGACTCAGTTTCTATGACGCGACTAAGTATCACATTTAGGTTTTCGTCATATTTCTCTAGGGTAACTTCTTTATTATTACTATTAAAGCTTTCATTTAATATGGCCATAAATCCACCATCTTCAGAATATCCTGCTATTTCTGATACGTGGAAGCCCCTTTTCTTAAGTAAAGGTCCATTTTTAATATTAATATCTTGAGCTGACCCTACTATAGATACTAAAAGAAATAAGAGCAGGAGTTTATTTTTATTCATATTGTAGCAGTTGAACTTTTTGTAAGTTATAGATTAGACCACTAAAATAAACCTAAAATGAAAAATGATTTATTATTGAAATAGAAAAAAGTCAAAATTCATTAAACATTCTTAAGGATTAGAACACTTTAGATAATTCTAATCTGAAAGAATTATGGTATTCTAAAAGGTATTTTTTGTCTACTTTAAGAAATATTTATTTCCCTAGCGTTATTTTGCTAAAGCTATAGTCTGATTTGCCTTTATCACTTTTCCCTGCTATTATTATAGCATTATCTCTTACAAAACAGACTTTAGGTATTAACTGGATATTGTTATGTTCTATATCTTTATATACCACTGCTTGTTCTAACACTCCATTTTGATCAATATG
>JAWXCF010000098.1:0-7946 GCA_034440515.1 Bacteroidota bacterium | reverse complement strand
CATATAAATATAGTAGACGAGAGAGCCTATGTTTTTGATCAATATTTTCTTGCTAATAATTCACCATTATATGGTTATGGGAAACTGTTTGTTGAAAAATGTGATCAATATAATGCACCAAAAGACTGCATTACAATTATTGCTATTGCCAGAAACGAAACTAATTTATGTAAATATAGTATTTCCGCCGAAATGCATAACTGCTGGGGTTTTGGAGGTGGGGGTGAGCATAGGTTGTACTTTGAAAGCTTTGAAGCATCCATTGATAGAGTTTCAAAAGTTTTGATGGAAGGTTATGGAAGGCCCTACATGGAAAATCCTTCTTTGATGGAAGGGACATTTTGCGGACCTCAAGATGAATGTCGTAACTGGGGTAACAGCATCAAGTTTTTTATGAAGCAAATAGACGAGTTTGGTAAGTCATTGGGAATAAATTTAATGGATTTAAGAAACTCATAATATGAAAAAGGTATACATAATTAATGGTCCAGCTGGTACAGGAAAAGATACATTTATAAATATATGCCGTTTATTTTTATCGGGTAACTTAAATGTAGTAACTTATTCAGCGGTGGATGAAGTTAAGCAACACTTAAAGGATAACGAAAATTGGGATGGAGTAACTAAGGATAGTTATTGGAGATTACGTATGTATGAAGTAAAAATGCAAATGGTAGCAGATAACGATAGGCCAACTAGGTACTTAATCGAAAGCGTAGAAAATACTCCAGATGATTCCATTGTCTTTTTGCACATTAGGGAGCCCGATGAAATTGTCAAATTACTAAGATTATACCCAGACGCTCAGACTATTCATATGGATAGAGAAGGTGTAGAACGATTTGTAAATCCTGCGGATGCCCTAACTCAAACAATTGAATATAACTTCTACCTTTTAAATAACGGAGGTTTGGAAGAATTAGCAGAACAAGTTAGAGCTTTTATATTAGAGAATGTAGGTGAAGGGTTAATATCTGGGGAGCAGTTAGATTTTGGAAGCTTTCAGTAAGACATTTGACTAAGTATGTAAATGATCATTACTGCACATACAACACAACCCAAAGTTACGAGAACATGAAGTAAATGTAATTGAAGGGTTAGATGCTTTTTTCTGTTGTAATGCTTAGTTATTTTTCTTTCTTTAATAAGGTGTGCTAAAGATTTGCCCCTTATTTTATTTATATTAAGTATTTTAGAATTATTATCCTCTTGGAAAAATTCAAATACTGCACTGTTTTCTTTGGTTTTGTCTATTGGTTCGTCAAAATGTAAATGCATGAGAGTTTTTAAATCTTATTAATAGTATAGATGATATTTTAATAGATTAAAATCCTTATTGGAAGGATATCAGCTAAGACTAGCTGTTGTTATAGTCCACATAGCATTTTTTGCCATTTTCCTATAGTATTTTGTTTCTCGTAATTTGACCCCAATTGTTGATGACAGCGCTTAAAAGTGGTATAATTATTATATAAGTTCTTCGTGAACTTGTTCATTAACAGAGAAAGACAATATGCCGGAACTTGAGGGATAACCTTCAAGCTCCGGCATATAAAACAAGGAGGCCATAATGGCTAATGCACGCTTGAGTTTACCCGACGTCAGACAGTCAATCATTGACCAATGGAAGAAACTTCGCACACCCAAGTCAACTGGCGCAAAGAGTGTCAGAACATTTGATTTGCGGCAATCGGTGAATAATGTTTTTGTTAGCCTCACCCAAAGTCGTAAGTTGTTCTGGACGGTCTACGTGCTTCTGGCACTGAGTACCCTATTCCTTGCAGGAGTTCGTGGGTTGTACTTCAGCCGTATGGGAGTTACTGGGTTACAGTTTGTCCCAGAACAACCCTTCCTCCACGAGATCATTCAATATGGTCAATTCATCGTTGGGGCTGTAGGTTACCTCTTTGCTCTTCCCATGGATACAATCCCTGGTAAAGGCAAGGCTAAGGAATTTTTAGGCGACCTTCTGGTGGCGGCAAGTTTCTTCTTCCTGTTCAAGGTAGGTTCTGTGGCAGTGTACTGTTACGACATTTTCAGTCGTGGTAGTGCAGGAATCTCAGGCACTGATCAGCAATTGATTAGCAGATTCCTACCTGATATTCTGCGGTATGGTATCCCATTTCTAATGGTTTTAGCTTTGCTTCGCTGGCTTTCGAGCCGGAAGCAGTCACCGTAAGGTAGGCGAATCATAGAAAAAGGTATATCTTGCCGGAGTGTCTTTCTCTGTGATTCGTTTATTACATAACATAATTCCCACAATATTAATGTCAAACTTTTTTCTTGACATCTTTTTTATAATTAGTAAAATAATCCTATCGCAAAATATGAGGTGTAGATCATGGATACCCCTGATCAGCCAAGCAGTGTCGTACAGTCGGCTACTCCTACATCTTCCAAAAAACGTACTAAGCGAATCTCGCTGAGGCGTGAGAAGAAGGAGCAGAAGCGGCGTCGTCGCCACGGCGGATAGCACCAGTTTTTTTTTGTATTTTGAGAAAGGGCAGCTTTTAGCTGCTCGATCCATTTCTAAGTACTCAAATTTCCACAATATTTTTACCTGCATCGAATTGCCTTCGCCTGGTTCATAGACAATCTCGCTTCAATTAGTTTAAAGTTCTTAATTTAATGAAAATGCTACTTTTTGTTTAGGAATTTCAGCTTTAGCTGATATTAAAAAGACGTATAACCTTACCCGCACCGAATAGTTGAAGGCTTTTGTTCATGGACAACAGCACTACTATTCGATATAATTCTCCAGCCTATTTTAGGCATGTTATTGCTCTTTAAAGTCTTGTATTATTAGTATTAAATTAATTGGGTTCGTAGCTCAGTGGTAGAGCAGTCGCCTCTTAAGCGATTGGTCGTGGGTTCGAATCCCACCGGACCCACCATATAATTAATTACACTATAATATTTAGTCGAAAGTGTTAAAATTACACACATGTGCCCGTAGCGAAGTGCTAGATAAGGTCTGTTGAGCCAAATGACAGTGTAGGCGAAACATTGACCGCATTAGTCCCCTTGTGGGAGATAGACTTAGAAACTTTGAAAATCGACAGCAACATGTACCATGTGCCCGTAGCTCAGTGGATAGAGCAACTGCCTTCTAAGCAGTAGGTCTGAGGTTCGAATCCTCACGGGCATATATATGTAAACTAAAGTTCTGAATCATCGGCATATACATGTGAAGTTACGAAACACCCACATAATTGTGAGTAATTTTATGCAAAATATTAATTCTCTCGAATCTTCATATCAACCCTCACTAATAGAAAATCTTACATACTATGCCAGACGGTTAGGCATAGATAAAATTAAAAATAGAAAAATCAAAAGATTAGTAGTTAATACTTTTATTGCCTTGTCGTTTTTATCTACCAATAGTCCTAAAGTACTAGCTCAAGATGGCGGTAATTGTATAGTTACAAATTCTAATAACATTGGAGTAAACATTCGTAATGGTGCTGGAATAGATAATGCAATAGTTGGTTCACTCTCTCCAGATGAAGTTGCGCAATACAGTTTCAGTCAACACGGTTGGAATTTTATAGCAGAAGGTGACGTAACAGGGTGGGTTTCTCAAGATTTAACTTCAATTAAAAATTGTAATACAGCGCATGAAATGATTGAGGGTTTAAACGATAATAGTGGGGTAGTTCTACCATTCAGGGAATATCCACAAGATAATGTAATGATTTTTGGAACTCAAGATGTACTTACCGACGAACAGATTTTAGAACTACATAGATTTTTAGGTGAAAAAACAGGAAGTCCTTACTACGGTGACTGTGAACAAACTAGACCAGTATTAATCATATTCGTAAATGTTAAACAATTGCACCAACTTCAACGAGGTGGGCTTGGTAGGTTGGATTTTCATTCTTTTCAAGGCATTGTTGACTTTGATGGGACAACGCTAACAGCTACAAATTATTGTAGTAGTAATAGCAACACAGCAGCAGTAATAAATGTTGAAGAAGCTTTCCCTTTTCAGTCTTTATACGAAACCACTGTTAATGTGACAGCTCATGAAATTTCTCATGTTTGGCAAGCAGTAGACGAGCAAGATCGTAGAGTTTATCAAAATGATCCACTTCAATTAAATGGCGCATATTATATTGGTGAAGTTGCGAGAGCTGCAAGCCAAGATAGATGTCTTTTTTTTACAAATCAAGATACTATAAATTTTTGTAATGAGTTGGGAGAAATTGTAAGGGAATCTTAAATTCTGTTGAGGAGTATCACTACTCATCAACTAGCAGCACTAAGCTGCAGTAATCTCGAACGGAAGGGGGAAATCAATCATGACCTTTGAGAAGTCACGACAGTTCTCGATCAAGGTTATTGCTTGAACAATAACCAAGTCATCCATATCAACTAGCATGACTTGAATTTCACGCAAGCGGAAATGGATTTCTTTCACAACCTCACCGTTAATTCGAACTTCACTACCCAAAAGGTAGTTGTCCGTACCTTGAGTGCGCTGTACTTGAATTTCCAATACTTCGCCACTTTGTGCCTTGAGGATCAGGGTACTACCCTTATTCGCTAACCACAAGTCTTTCACACGCAAAATCATTTCGGTTCCCTTTCATATGAGATAGCTTTAATATTATATACCCAATATATCTATAAATCAACTATTTGTCGCCAAAAATTGTCGACGTAATCTGTAAAATTGTGTCTTTGCTTAATCAAATTAATTACTCTAAAATGAGAATAATTATGCCAATTTGAAATAATGATAAAGATTAAACAATATAGAAATAAACGAAAAGTAAGTCTGCATGTTTTTGTGCTTTCCGTGCTTCTAATATTCATAACCCTATTTGGTTTTACCCTGTCAAAGACTTTTACTGGTTATGTTGAAGCAGACACTAACGGTGCTATTAGAGGCCAACCTTATGATTTATGGGCAGATAAAGTATATGGAAAAAGAGATTTCACTGAAATTTCACCAAAGGAAGTTGTTCCCGATAAAGTATCTTCACCAGGAGGAGTAATTGTAGATAGATCTGTTACACCCGGTAGGGCTTACATATGGGACTCCAGTAACAGTAGAATATTAGGAGTTAATTTAGCAGATTGCTACGCGGTGGCGGTTGATGAAAGATGCAGTGCACAAATTGTTATTGGTCAGCCATCTGGCATTGATTATGGAGCCTGCAACTTAGATTCAAGCTTTCAGTATTATCCAGATCGTGGGCCAGCATCGGCCTCTACAATATGCGGTGTTTCTGAATGGACACACACCACACTAGAAGATAAAACATTTACTAGTATGTTTGTAGATACTAATGGAGATTTATATGTAGATGATGTTTACAACCACAGAGTATTAAAGTACATTAGTCCTTTTACTACCGATACAATTGCAGATGATTTTTGGGGACAGGATGATTTTTCGGGTAATTTATGCAATAAAACCAAAGGTTACCTAGATAATACTCCTCAACCTACCGCTTCTTCATTCTGTTTTTTGGCAATTGGTAATGGAGGTGCAGGAGTTTCATTAGATGAAGATGGCAACTTATGGGTTGCCGATGGAGGTAATACAAGGGTTTTAAGATTTCCTTTAGTTAATGGAATAATTTCTAAAACCGCAGATATTGTAATAGGGCATTCAAATTTTACAACGGGAGGTGATTATTCTGGAGATAGTACGAACAACAGACTTTCGAGTGTAACAGCAGTTAGATTTGATAATATTGGAAGAATGTATATTGCAGATGTTGGCAATACAAGGCTTATGAGATATGCACCGCCATTTAGTACAGGCATGAGTGGAACCCCAATTCTAGATTCATCTGATTTCCCTGATGGGTTTGTTTCTATAGAAATGGATGCAACAAATAGTACCTTTTTTACATACGAAAACGAAGGTCCGGGTGCTAAGGTTCAACATTGGGAATTAGATGCAACTACAATGCTTGGAAATTTTTCAAATTGGAATCCAGGAGGAGGGTCTTTGGGAATAGATACTAATGGGAATGTTTTAGTTTCGGCCTATGTTTACCAACAGGATGTAGCAAGATTTGCTCCAAATGCGGGTGATTTTGAATCTGTTCAAAGTTTTTTTTCACCGCCTGGGGGATATAATTTAACTTCTGCCAGAAGACTGGCTCAAGGTGGGTGGGCGGGTGTTGCTGCAATAAGTAATCAATTGATTGTATCTGATGGTAGACTACTTTATTGGAACGATCCTTTAAACGGTGTAAACGGTTCTGTTCCAAATGGTTATGTATCGGCAGCTTCTGGTACTGATTATCCAGACCCAGGGTATGGAATAATGCAAGCTGATAAAAATAACCGTCTTTATGCAGCAAAAGGAAATACCATTCAAGTCTTTCAGGCTCCTCTTACCAATTCATCTACACCAATTACTACTATAACCCTACCTCTTACGGGAGTAGCAGGAGGAACTATAGGTATTGCTGGCTCGCTTGGTGGATTAGCAGTGACACCAAATAGTGAATATTTATGGCTTACAGATACGGATAATCATAGGGTATTGAGAATAAAAAACCCACTAACAAATCCGTTGGTTGATATAGTAATAGGACAAACAAGTTTAAGTGGGGTCAACTGTAATAAAAATGTTGTACCTCCACCAAACGTTGATGGTTCAATTAGTGCGGACAGATCAATGCTTTGCCATCCAGGAGAATTATCTTTAGATAACTATGGTAATTTATACATTTCAGATCATTTTTTTGAAGCAAACGGAAATTGGAGAATATTAATGTATTCTCCAGATTTATTTCCAACATCACAATCAAGCATATTATTTAATATTTCGGCAACTAAGGAATTTCCAAGAATTAATAATATTACTAATTTTGCTCCTGCTACTTTTGAATTGGCATTTGATAGTACAAATAGAATGGTTGCCGGTTATAACCCTTACTTTGGTCCAAGATTTTTAGAATTTTACAACAATCCCGAAGAATATAATCCCAGTAATAGATCAGATCCTGCATTTGCAGTAGCCGATGGAAAATTGAAAGATTTTTATGGTTGGGCATTCTCCATGGCCTTTGATGAAAATGATAATTTATTTGTTTACGATACAAATAGAGGAAAAATCTTAGTTTACCAAGATCCTTTTGGTACTCCCGAAGAGGAGAATAATGGTGGAGGAGGGAATAATAACGGTCAAAATAATAATTCTGGAGCAACATTTAGTACATATAACAGTAGTACGAATAATTCAGGTTCTACAGGGAAAATGCCCATCTCTTTTGTTCAAGTTAGTGATATTCCTATTTCTTTTAGTGAGAGTACTGTTACTCCGCCAGACAGCACTGCTGAAGCAATTCAAGATTTGGTTAGCAATACAGAATCAAATAAAACTTTTAGTTTAATTCTTGGAGTATTGGTTGAACTGGCTAAAAACTCAAATACAAAATTTGCATTGAATTTTGCGGCTACAAGTCTTGGATTGTTTTTATTAATAACTGCAATCGCATTATCTTTAAGTAGTGCAAATCCCCTTGGATTATTGCCTCTATTTATTTCCAGTATCTTAAATAGAAGTAAAAATTATGGTGGCATCATTTACAACAGCGTTACAGGAAAACCTGTGGCCTTAGCAAAAATTTCAATATTAAGAAAAGAGGCCATTGCAAATAATAATGTGGCTGCAGTGCCTATTGAAACAAGTTTAACAGACCTAGAAGGAAGGTATAAATTAAGTACTCCTGCATCAAAAAATTTATCGATAGAAGTTAAGTCTTTAGGATATGAATACTTTATAAAGACTCTTCCCTCTAATTTTGATGTGCCGTTAGTACCAGTAAAAGAGAATAAATTATTAAAAAGAATATTATCTGTAAATAAAATTACATTATTTAGGCTTCTTAGATTGACTAGTTTATTTGCGGCAATTTGGGGTTACATAGTAACTATTTATGAACAGGTGTCTAATCCCAATATTGTAAATT
>JAWXCF010000097.1:0-30253 GCA_034440515.1 Bacteroidota bacterium | reverse complement strand
TTTTAGTAAATTATCTAATGTAAAAAATATGGAAACTGATGGGTTTGGTTTAATTCTATATACTTAATGAGTATAATTAAAATAATTATCCTACTAAAGTTGTCTGTAATACTGCCATAGTTAATTACAACTGTAAATAATATCTTAACTTTCATTTGATTCTTTATTTGTTAAAAATATGATTAGACTTACCTTAAAAACTTTTTTGATGCTTAGCATCTTTTGCTTAACAGTCCTTACTTGTTTTGGCGTTAATAATTATAAAAATACAACTATGCTAGTTGAAAATACTTGCCTTATATCTGCTTCCAAAGGTGCAAAAGTGATTACATATACCTACAATGCTAGCAATAAATTAATTTCAGCAAAATATATAGGTTTGGGTGAAATAATTACTACCAATAAATATGGTATTGATGGAAAAATATCAGAAATGAAATTGGAAAAATCTGAAGGATACAAAAAGAGATATAGAATTGTACATTTAAATAATGTTGATCAATATTTCTTATCAACTCAAGAAGCAGATTCACCTACCTATTCAGAAGCGGAAGAAAGAGTTGATATAGAATTCACAAAAAATAAAGTCACAAAAATTTCAAATTTCAAGATTAATCTAGAAACTAAAAAATATACTTTGGCTTCCTATAAAATACTAAACTATACAGGAGAAAACGTCACTGAAATAAAATCTTATAACAGTCAATCTAAGTTAGTTCAATCTGTGAGTTATACTTATGATGACAAGAAAAATCCATACAAGGGCTTATTAGACGCAACTGGATTAAGTGATTATGAGATATCGATTTCATCAAACAACATAAAGCACGTAGATTTTAATTCTGAAGTTAGTTTTGATATTACTTACGAATACAATACGGATGGTAATCCAACTAAAGTAATTATAGATGGTAAAGCAACCCTAATAAGCTACAACTGTAAATAATATCTTAACATCCATTTGATTCATCCGTGTTACCTTTGATTCAAATTAATATTAATTTATGTATAAACTTATTCTAAAATCAGCTATGATGCTGAGCATTATTAGCTTTAGTGTTATTTCTTGTAAAAAAGAAAATGTTACCACCCCTGCACCAGTAACTAAAACTTGCTATGTAACCTCTACTACAGGTGAAAATGTTGCTACCTACACCTACGATGCTAACAACAGATACATTTCTGGTCGCTTCACTGATATGGACGGTGAATATATAACAACAAACACGTATGGCACAGATGGAAAATTGTCTGAAATGTATTTAGACGATCCTGATGGAAGCAAAGAAAAATACAGAATTGTACATTTAACTAATAAGGATCAATATTTCTTTTCTACTAGAGATGCTGGCGAATCTACATTTTCTAGTGAAAATACTAGATATGATGCTGAATTTACAAATAACAAAGTAACTAAATTTTCTACTTTTAAGAAGGACCCAAGTGCTAACAATTTTACTTTACAAAGTTATTATGTGCTTACCTATACAGGTGAGAATGTAACACAAGTAATGTATTATGATGATAAGGCAAGTCTAGAATATACAGTAATACTTACATTTGACGATAAGAAAAATGCTTATAAAGGCTTATTTGATGCCGATAATTTTGACAGTTATTTCTTATTTGTTTCAAACAATAATGTAAAAACTGGTGATTTTGGAACTTTTGGAAAATTTGATGCTACTTACGAGTATAATAATGAAGGCTACCCTACTAAATTAATTCAAGATGGTAAGACAACTTTAGTTAATTACAACTGCAAATAATAAATCTTCAGTTTAATCTACATAGCCTCATCAATTTTGATGGGGCTTTTTTTTTTGTGCCATTTAGTTTGTTTAAAAGATTAATTTTAACCCACAATCAAATTTATAGAATGAAATATTTTAGTTGCATTATATTTACTAAATGAAATCATTTTCTTTACTTGTAATATTACTAATTCTTTCTATATCAGCAAGCTTTGCACAAAAAAGACCAATTACACAATTGGGAATACCTATAGAGGGAGTTCAAAACAAAGATTGGTTTATACTTAATCACGTAGACAGAGATAATAGATCAATTTTAAATAATGACTTCAACTGCAGTTGGAGAACCTATGACGGACACACAGGAACTGACTTTATTATAACTGGTTTCAACGCTATGGACACAGGGGTAAATGTATTGGCAGCAGCTGATGGTATTGTAATAGAAATAATTGATACAGCATTTGATAGAAATAAAATAGCAATTCCAAGTAAAGGCTTGGGCAACTACATAGCTTTGTTTCATAATGACAGTACTGTTACCTATTACTCTCATCTGAAGAGGGGAAGTATCAAGGTGAAAGTAGGAGACAATGTGCTGAAAGGCAAAGTATTGGCAGAAGTAGCCAGCAGCGGATATGCCAGCGACCCCCATTTACACTTTGAGTTGTGGAGAAACTTTAGAAACTACGATCCATTTGCTGGTGGCAAGTGCGGTCAAGTATCAGGTAATTGGATAACTCGACCGTCTATAGATACGACACCTGTTATCATAAATTCTGGTTTGGTATATGGTAAAACTACTCTAGCTGCAGTGCAAGAGGCATTCGTAAGGCAATCAAATTGGTTTGCGAATCAAGATAGCTTTTTATCAGTTTGGACCTTGACTAATAATACACAAAAAGGCGATAAATCTAAATTTTACTGGTATATTCCTTTGCAAAATGGAACACTAACCCTGTACGATAGCTTCATTTATACCCACACCATCAACTCTAATTACTTCTATAATTGGAGCTGGACTAAATATCCGAACTCAAGCATATGGGCAACGTCATTAAATTCCACTACAATACCAGAAGTTAGGTATTATCTAAATAACAAACTGATGAAGACTATACCATTTCAGTTGAAATCTGACATAACATCTATCAATCTAGTTAACCCTAAAAAGGAAAAAGGGATACACACTGTAGACAAAGATATATTCTTAATCACGCCCAATGACTGGACTAGCATCACAATACTTAATACAGAAGGAAAAGTGCTGATTCAAAAATTGAATCCAGTAGATAATAGGATAAACACCAACCTGCCAAATGGAGTTTATATTATTAATGGCATTACAAAAGACAACACAGTCATAAATGTGAAAATAATGATAAATAAGTAAGTTTTTTACGACTAACTTTTGTTTAATTAAACCTAAAAAAGGCAAGTTAAAATACATTTACACGCACAATAAATGTTATTCGTATTTAGCAGGTTTATAGAATTGCGCATAAAAAGGATGCTGTTTAATTTCAGAATTTAGTATTCTGAATGGGAGAGGCCTGTGTTCCAGCACTATTTCCTCCTATTTGAAATATATTTAATCCTATTCCCATACTTGCCCAAGGTTTACCTTGATATTGCCAATCAAATGTCTGCTGGTTTAATTTAGTAAGCTGATCCCAACCAATAAATAATCCAATTTGGATTGATGATTTATATTGAAGTAAGGCTCCAGTTGATAAAGATAAAGTTGAAAGATTATTAGCGTCTGCTAAAATAGACGAATTTTTACTAACACTGCTTCCATCTAAACTTATTGAACCTATGCTATAAGATACAACCCAAGAGTACTTACATTGACGATACTCTTTATGTCTAAAAGTCAGACCCCCAGCTGCCCCAAAATTTGCGTTTCCGGTCCAATCGCCTCTAGTATATCTATATTTAAATGGAAAATTTATGGCACCAAAACTAAAAGATCCCACTACGCGATTTATACAAATTGCAGTTTTTTGAATAACTTCTAATGGCACTTTAAAATATAATTCTGTGCTATCAAAATCAAACTTTTTATTTTTTTCTTCAGTTTTCTTTTTATGGCTTTGTATCATTTTTGTAAGGGCAACCTTTTTGGCGCTGTCCTTGTTTGTAATCGTTTTGAGGCTGTCAACCTTTTTGGTAAGGGCTTTAAGGGCAACCGTTAGGCTGTCATCCTTTTTGGTAGAGTCAACCTTTATGGCGCCGTTCTTGTTTTTGTTAAGCTCTTGGGTGGGGTTGCCCTCCGTTTTTGGGTTGTCTACCATATCGTCAGTCTCAACCAATACAGTTCCTAAAAATCTCGGCAAATCGATGCCTAAAAGACGTTTATTACGTTTTAGTAGAGTATCATAATTGAGAATTTTAATTATTGCGTAGCCGTCTCGAATAGCAATAACATTAAAACGTTGACCAATCAAATTGAGTCTACTTGATGTATCAATTACATTTCCTTTTAAACCAAATATATTACAAGGTTTAATTCCTATTAATCGTGTAAATTGATAATAACCTAAATCTACTGCAGGCGGGTTATCTGTTGACTGAGCATAAGAATGCTGAGTAGTTGCCATAAATAATATGGCTATAAGTGTAAATAGTCTGTTCATTATATAGAAAGTTAAAAGTTCGCTTATTCAAGTTAAGTTTAAAATGATTTAGTCATACAAAACTATAATCAATCGTTTTAATTCGATTATATGTAATTGGTTATTCATATATTAAAACTTACCATCCATAAATTATGATGAAAGCTTTGGTTTAAAAGCAAGTCAATTCCTGTGAATTGTGCCATTAAATTAAGATATTAATTGCCAACCTTATTTTATTAGGCATCACAAGTCTTACATAATTTACAAATAATAATACACCGCCACCGCATCCAATACTAGTAATACCGTTTACTAAATATGGGTAATTTCTATTATGATAATGAACATAATATTGCGAGTTTTGCCTATAATTGTAAAATAATATAATTACATAATGAAAAGAATTTTACTAACTGCAATGTTTGCTATTATAGCAACAGTTTCAACAATGGCTCAAGACACGCTGACTAATGGCGGTTTCGAAAGATGGTCAACTCAAGGTGCATTTATGATTCCCCAAGGTTGGAATGTTACTGGTCGACCTGCACGTGTAACTTCTGTAAGTTATACAAAGACATCATCTGGTCAGCCAACTCAAAACATTACACGCCCAGTATATGATGGTCAATACGCATTAAACTTAATAGGTGGTACTGCAACAAATGGCGCTTTTGTACTGGGTACAGCTTCTCAAACAATTAAATTTACAGGTCGCCCTACGAATTTTGGTGCTGTAATTGCATATTTTACACCAACACCGGAGCAACCACAGGTGGTGATATATAGCTTCAAAAAAAACGGTGCTGTAAGAGACACAGTTATGTACATCGTATTTAACTTAATACCACAAAATTCAGCAGGTTACGAGCCTTGGGTGGCTATAAACGGTGCAATTCCGGCCACTGCTTATAGATCTGCACTTACACCAGATTCTTTGCAGATTGGGTTTATTGCATCATCTACTGCTAATGCTAATGCTTCATTATTTATAGCTAGAGCATACTTAGGTAATGCTCAAGTGACTGCTATAAATGCAGATACCAAAATTATCACTGACGTAAACGTTTATCCCAACCCAGCTACTGACAAAGTGAATTTCAGCTTCACACAAGAGGTTGCCTCTCCAGTTAGCATTCAAGTGCTTGACCTAAATGGTAGAGTTGTTTCTACAGTATTGAACAATCAAATGTTAAGCGTTGGTGTACACCAATACAATGTTGACGCTAGCAGCCTTAATACAGGTTTATACATCTACAGAATTCAATCTGCAAATGGTGTAAAAACTGGTAAAATTGTCATAAGCAAATAATAACTAGCTTATTTTAAGCATCATTATACAGCCTGCTCAATTTAATTGGGCAGGTTTTTTTATGCCCGTTAGTTTTACTTAGTTTTGTTTTATATAAACATTTTGTCACCTAAATATTATGAAAAATTACATATCAGCAGCAATTTTCAGTTTGGCCATCATCATTGGTATAGCTATAGCTGCAAATGCCTATAAAAGTAAATATCGCGCTCAAGAGATTATTACAGTGACTGGTTCGTCTAATAAAGACTTTGTAGCAGACCTGATAGTTTGGAATGCAAGCTATAATAGACAATCAATGCAACTAAGCGAGGCATTTGCCCAAATAAAGAAAGACGAAGAAGCCGTAAAATCTTACTTGACTAAGTCTGGCCTAGACCTGAAGCAGGTAGTGTTTAGCAGCATAAGTATAGACAAAGAATACACCCCCAGCTACGGTGTAAATGGCGAGTTAATCTCAAATAAATTTAACGGATATAGACTAACCCAGGCTATAAAAGTTGAGAGTAAAGAAATGGATAAGGTTGAGTTAGTGAGTCGTGAGATTAGCAACTTAATCCAGTCTGGTATAGAGCTAAGTAGCATAGCCCCACAATATTACTTTACCAAATTAAGTGACCTAAAGGTTAAACTATTAGCTGATGCTGCTAAAGATGCAAGAATCAGAGCTGAAGCCATTGCAGAAAATACCAACAATAAATTGGGCAAATTGAAATCATCATATATGGGTGTATTTCAAATAACTGCTCAGAATAGTAATGAGGATTATACTTATGGTGGCGCCTACAATACCGAGAGTAAGTTTAAGACGGCAACCATAACCGTAACTGGTGAATTCTATACCAAATAGTTAATAATGACTATAATTTTTTTTAGACAAGGGTTTTCACATCTTGTGCATCTCTTAGTCCACTGCCCACCATATTAAATGCCAATACCAATAGTGCAATACAAAGCCCTGGTATTAGTGCCATATAGGCGGAACTCATAACTAGGAAACCATAATTCTCGGCAACCATTACTCCCCAACTTGGTGATGGTGGCTGTACCCCAAGTCCGATAAAGCTAAGACCAGCCTCTAGCACTATGGCAGATGCAAAATTAGTTGCTGCTATTACCCAAATGGGTCCAGCTATGTTGGGTAATATGTGTTTATATATTATTCTTATGTGGCTATAGCCAAGTGCTTTACCTGCATTTACATAGTCTAGGGTGCGTACATATAGTATTTGCCCACGCACCAGTCTGGCTACCTCTACCCACATAGTTAGTCCAACTGCTATAAATATCTGCACATAACCCTTACCCAACACCAAAGCCATAGCCATAACCAATAAAAAGGTTGGAATACTCCACACTACATTTATGAGCCAGCGGATAACAACATCGACTCGACCCTGGTAAAACCCTGCAAATGCACCTAGTGTAATCCCAATTATCAGACTGATAAATACTGCGATAAAGCCAACGGCAAGTGAAACTCTGCTACCCAATACAATCCTGCTAAATATGTCTCTACCAAATCTATCTGTTCCCAATAGGCTGTAATAATTCTCTAACTGAAAGTTCTTTTTATCTATTTGGCGTGGTTCTCCATCTATCGGTGTTAATTGTACTGTGTTACCAATTATTTTATAACTTTTTATGGGAATTCTATTGGATTTAACTTGGGTGCCGCTCCACCATTTTTGCACTAAAGACACTTTATTTTGCTCAGCTAAACTGAGTAAATCATAGTTGCTACCTGGCGCAGACAGGCTAATCTCTGGAATTTGCCTATTAGCATTTTCTGATGGATCTGTACATATCAGATGACCCAATAGTGCCATTACGCTAACAAATATGATGAAGCCAAGTCCAAATACAGCAGGCTTATTTTGTAAAAATCGTTGCCTAGCATACCAACTCGGGCTATGTTGATGTGGTACTGCCTTCATATCACTATAAAGATGTGTGAACAATTAATCCTGCCCTGGTCGCCTGATAAAAATAGGCATCCATATTGTCAGTATCGTAAAAAAAAGTCCTGACGTGGAGACTTCTTTCATCATCCCATACCATCGGGGTTATGTAGCCTCTGTCTATCATCATCTTAAGTGCATCTGCAACTATGGGTTTGCTAAAGGGAACCTCTTCTAGTATTTTTTCAAAGGGTTCTACAAAATATACAGCACCCAATACCGCAAATTCTATGTCTGTAATTTCCACTATTCTATCTGATTTTTAGTTTTCTTTCTTTCCAATTATAGCTGCCAATATTACCCAATATTCCAATAAAGACCACATAAATAATGTGAAAAAATGAGCCTAACATAAAGTTAAATCGACCAATTTCTACCCCATAAAATAGCGCCACTTTTTTTAAAAATATCCATTCAACCACCCATTTCAATATCAATAGCAGGGCAAAGCCATTAAAGAAATTAGTGTCCCCTATACTAAATATTAGCAATAGCAATAGGAATAAGTGATAGACCCATATAGCAGACAACAATATTGTATTTGCCTTGCCCGCATACTTGGTACTCTTACTCACCCAGCGCCTACGTTGACCCAATAGCTTAGCCATATTTGCTTGAGTAGGTGTACTGACTAGGGCAGATTGTACCATAGCAAACCCAATTCTATTAGGGAATTGATGGTTAATCTTTTGCATTAGAAATTCATCATCTCCACTGGCTATATTTTCATTGCCAGCATAGCCGTTTACATTATTAAAAATGTCTCGCCTTACAGCAAAGTTTGCCCCATTAGCTAGAAAAGGTTTCTTCATTTCTATCAGTGAGGCCGCCATAGCATTTAGCCCCATAAATTCAATTTGCTCTATTTGTTGTCGTCTGTTTAGAGCAGGGTTTAGCAATACTGGTCCTGTAATGCAATACTTATCTGACTGTTCAACTGTTGCCACGTGCCAAGCTTGTAGCCAGTTAACATTTAATCGCACGTCCGCATCAATGGTGAGCACCCAATCAAATTTTGACTGACTGACTCCTGCAGTTAGGGCTGCTTTTTTATACTTTAGGCCTGTACTATTTACTTCATTTTTATCTATGAATTTTAGCTGAACATTTCTGTGAATAGCTATGAATGCTTGAACCAATTGGGCAGTGTCATCACCGCTGTTATCATCTGCAACTATTATTTCAAACTGACTGCTGGGGTACGCCTGTGCAATTAGATCTTCAAGAAGTGACATTATATTGTTGCGCTCGTTTCGACAAGGAATTACAATGCTGAATTTGGCAAATGGCTTGGATAGTTGGCTGTACTTTATTGCGTTTCTTTTGGTTCTTTTATTAGCTTTATTCCAATATCGTATAAAGCCGTAATACATAAAGGCATAGCCTGCGCTACCTATTGCTGCAAGTATGAAAAGTATTAGTCTAAGTAAATACATTAAAAGTCCACTAAGCCCACTCAGGATTGATTTCCTAAAGTTCGCAATTTACCATATTTACCTGTCCTTAGCCAAGCCAATGGAATTGCAACCATATATCCTACTATTGCTGGGGCTACAACATTTACCAGCCATAGACTCAGGCTTGCAGTTACAGCACTGTACTCTATCCCCAAACTAGAAAATATTAGGGCTGTCGTCATACTCCGTACAAACACCTCGCTAATAGCACCACTAGGACTAATGGTCTGTAGAAAAAACATTAAAACTATGGGTACAAATACCACAGAAATGGGGATATAACCTTGGTAAAATACCAAAAACAAGTAAAATTGAAAAGCGAATGTGGCAAACCTTAACATTGACAGCCTTAACGCTAAAAACATATCTGTTCTGCCCTTCCTCACGAATAATGCCCAGCGTCTGGTCTTGATAAACTTAATTTTTAATGGTTTAGCGTGTTTTATAATGCGTGGTAACGATAACCAAGCATACACCAAACTAAGATTAACTACTAGCATCAGTATAAATAAACCAATGAAATAGAGCACATTAATTTGCCCATATACCCACAATATACAGGCAGTAGTACCAAATAATATGGTAACTAACAACTGTGACCAACTACCCAATATGCTCATAGCTGCACCTGCTATTTGGTTTCTAGAATTCAGCACACTTGCCCTGCCTATAAAATCGCCTGTCCTATTGGGAAGTAATATGCTAATTGAGTTTCCTACCAGTACACCTCTCATAGATTTCATTAGGCTAATTTTAGCAAATGATTGCAGCAAAGACTTCCATTTGTAAGCTTCTATTAATTGATTTACAACTGCTAATACAATAATGCTGCCCAGCAGTAGTGCCCCATTTATAGTAAAAGCTTTATTTCTATTTTCTAGTAATAGGTTTTTTATCTTATCGTTTTCATTTAACTGGTAGGCCAATATTACTAAGCCTATTAGCGATACGATTGATATGAATACCTTGTAGGTTCGGGCGCTAACTTTAACAGAAGTAATACTAGAAATGATTTGCCCAAACATAATAATTCAAAATTAATACTTTTAAAAGCTGCAACTCATAATTATTGACCAATACCACAATATGCTTTTTATAATACTTTAATTTGCAGACTATGTCCACTAAGATAATATTGGGAATAGACCCTGGAACTAGAATAACAGGCTATGGACTGATAATGCAAACGGGCAAGCAAAACTTTGAATTGCTGAGCCTAGGCGTCGTAAACCTAAGTAAAATAACTGACCCAGTAGAGAAATTAACCAAGCTTTATCACGATATATGTAATATAATAGCAACATATAAACCAGATGAGGTTGCCATAGAAGATCCATTTTTCGGTAAAAATGTACAGAGTATGTTAAAGTTAGGGCGGGCCCAAGGAGTGATAACTGGGGCAGCTATTCAACACGGCTTAACCATACATCAGTATAGTCCTAGGAAAATAAAGCAAGCCATAACTGGTAACGGAAATGCTGCAAAAAGTGCTGTCGAGGCTATGCTACAAACCCTACTAAAGTTTCAAAATACAGAGAAACACCTAGACGCAACTGACGGGCTTGCTATAGCTATGTGTCACGCTATGCAAAATGGCAATTTCAGTGACCATACCGCAAAACGACAAAATAGTTGGGAAGCATTTCTAACCAATAACCCAGACAGGTTAAAATAGATGCAACCTATCTGAAAACTTAACAGTCTAACATAAAATATAGGATGTAGTGCTTTAATTGAATTATGGCACTAAATTTACCCATATTTCATTATTGCAATAAGTACAGATATATAAATGAGAAAATTTACCTCAATTCAATTTTTAGGATTGTGCCTAGTCAGCATAATATCTTTTTCTTCTTGCGACAAACAAACTATTGAGCCTATAATTAATCCTGTGGTAATAGAGCAAAACTTTACAATCAAGTTTACCACTGTTAACAGTTCTAGCAATACATTGGCGTTGGGTCAACAAACTGCATTAGGAGCGTTTGACTTAGACTTTAACTTTAATACACTATCTTTTTACCTAAATAACATAAAAGCTGTTAAAGATGATGGTACAGAGGTTATGGTTAAAGATTTGATACTAGTAAATGTAAATCCAAAATCTTGGATGAATACAGACTCTACGGCTGTAAATAGTAGCTTTACTTTTAGTTTGCCTTCTGGTAATTATACTGGATTAAAAATGGTACTAGGTGTACCAGCAGAATTAGATGGCGACAACGCACCATTGGCGACATCATATCCTGACAATAATCCTCTTAGCGATAAACGTGGTACTTGGTGGAGTTGGGACAATACCTTTAGACACCTAACGGTGATGGGTAATGCTTATAAAGTTGGTAATTCAACTCCATACCCATACAGTTATCACCTACGTACTGACGTTGTAACTCAAAGTTTTTCACTGAATAAAAACTTTACATTAACTAATATCGCTGCTACTACCCTAACAGCAGAAGTAAATATGAACAACGTATTTACCCAACCAGGCAATCAGTTAGACATTTACAAGGATAACATTAGTGATTCTAAATCTGATGATCAAAATCAAGTTAGAATTGTAAAGTTGGTAGCTGACAACTTTACCAAATCTATTACGTTAAAGTAAATTACAAAAAAAAAGAAAGTGAAGAGAGCTTTGGCATTTCGATATTTGAAGTTAGTTATTTGGTTAGTAGTACCAATGGCTATTTTGATTCACTCTTGCAAACCAGAATCGGATAATATTGACCTAAGCACAGGTGCCAGTTCCAACAAATATGTAGTAGAGAAACCTTACGGTTTTGGTACTTTTTATGACAACACCAGCTACCCAATGACGGTAGAAGGCGTCGATTTGGGCAGACATTTATTTTACGATTCAATTCTTAGCGTAAACTATACAATTAGTTGTGGCTCTTGTCACAAACAATCATTAGCCTTTACAGACGATAGACAATTCAGTATGGGTGTGCACGGTGGGATGACCGATAGAAACAGTATGCCTCTATATAATGTAGGTTTTGAGCAAGGTCCTTTCTTTTGGGACGGCAGGGCATTAACTCTTGAAGAACAAATAGAACAACCTGTATTTAACCCAATAGAAATGGACTTAAGTTGGGAAGTTGCAGTGGAAAGACTGCAAAATAGCCCTATGTATCAAGCCAAGTTTAAAGCTGCATTTGGATTAGATAAATTCGGTAAACCCAAAATCAGCAAACAGCTTGCAGTAGTCGGAATGGCTCAATTTATTCGCAGTATCGTATCTGGCAATAGTAAGTACGACCAATATGCTAAAACCAAGAATTTTGACTTGTTTACTCCATTAGAGCAAAAGGGATTTGATCTATTTACTAACGATCCTAAACTACAAGCTGATACCCGACTTAAAGCACCGGGCAGTGGTGTAGATTGTGGGCATTGTCATACTTTTCCTCTGTTTCAACAGGAGGCTAATTTAAAGGTATTACGCGTTCTAATGAATAATGGTACCATTAGCTTAGATAATGGACAAGTACGTGATGCAAAAGTACCAAGCTTGAGAAACCTAAGCTATACTGCGCCTTACGGTCACGATGGGCAATTTAAAACTATAGACGACATTGTAAAACATTATAATGATGGCAGTAGTAAAATGAATAAAGCAGAATACGATGCGCTGGACGACCAAATGTATATAAAACTACGCACTAGAGGCAATCCAAATACGATGGAGATGGATCAGAACGAAGTTTCTGCTTTGAAGGCTTTCATCAAAACACTTGATGACCCGACCCTACTGACCAACCCCGCTTACAGCAATCCATTTAGAAAGTAGTTTCATTCTCTATTCCTATTGGGATAAACCACCTTTTCTAGTTGAAAAATTGAGAAATTCTAACCTATTTATGCAACAATATGGTATGTGAGTACCTTTGCACTACAAAAGCATAGTATGAGCCAAGAAAAATTAACCCCACTAGAAGAGTTAGGGGAATTTGGGTTGATTGAAAAAATAAACCAGTTATTTCCAATTAAGAATGATAAAATAGTCTTAGGTATTGGTGATGACTCTGCAGCTTTTCAGTCTAATGAGGAATTAACTTTAACCAGTACAGATATGTATGTAGAGGGCGTTCACTTCGATTTAGTCTATACACCATTACAACACCTTGGCTATAAAGTAGTGGCAGCTACAGTATCAGACATATACGCTATGAATGGTACACCTCAATATCTTACCCTAGGTATTGCTATGAGTAGTAAATTCACAGTTGAGGCAATTGATGCTTTACTAACAGGAATGAGAGCAGCCTGCACTTATTACAATGTAGAATTGATAGGTGGCGATACAACTACCAGTCGTATGGGTCTATGCCTAAGTCTAACAGCTATAGGTAAAGTAGCTAAAGATAAAATGGTAACCCGTGCAGGTGCTAAAAACGGAGACGTACTCGTAGTTACGGGTGATTTAGGTGGAGCTTATATGGGCTTGCAAATATTAGAACGAGAAAAAAGAGTTTATCTAGAAACTCCAGATATGCAACCAGAGTTGCAAGGACACGAATATATATTGAAACGCCAGCTAAGACCAGAAGCTAGAAAAGACGTAATAGATCAATTGGCAGAGCTGAATATAGTTCCTAATGCTATGATAGATGTAAGTGACGGATTAGGTAGCGAAGCAATGCACATAGCCAAGGCATCTGGATTGGGGTGTAAACTATTTGAAGATAAATTCCCGATAGATGAGGCTACCAGCGAATTGGCGCTTAGCTTTAGAATGGACCCTAGCATCTGCGTGCTAAGTGGTGGTGAAGACTATGAATTACTTATGGCAGTATCTATAGATGACTATGAGAAATTAAAGAATTTACCAGACTTTACGGCTGTGGGTCATACTACTGGTGCCTTAGATACCTTTACCTACATTACCCACGGTGGTAACGAGATAAAACTAGATGAAGTAAGTGGCTTTAAGCACTTCTAATACTCAACTATAGTATATTTTAGCAATCTACTGTCCCTTGCAAATAGTCGCTTAGATATAGTATTAAGAAAAAACTTATAACTGGTTCTATTTCTAGAACTATAAATACCGTAACCGTTGCTAATATTGGTATAGTCTGATCGTTTTTGGACAATGCCCGTTGCTGGGCTATATAGTTGAATATAAGTGTATAAATCTTGACTGCCACCTGCTATGTTTAACCTGATGTAGTCCAATCTTATTTTTTCAGCAGGGTTAGTTTTCAGTGTGTTAAGTATAAGTTCAACCAATTGGTCGTACTTCAAATTATTTCTAATTTCCTCACCACCTTGATTACTATTCGCAAACTGGTAGCGTTGCAAGTTCCAAATTATGCTGTCAGTAGTTCTAATGGATGTATCGGTCTTGCTAATTCTGGTATATCTTAATATCAGGTCTGTATCATAAAAATATCCTGACTTACCTGTCTGAAAATTAATAGGAAAGTTAATCTTAGGGTCAGCAGATAATGTAATAGAAGACTCTGGTTTAGGATAAATTGGATTGGTTCTACCGACTACACTGGTTTTCCCTGTAGCAATTACACCTGTATTCGTGTTCTTAACTGAAAGTATATAGGTTGAATTTTCATTTAAGATGGTGCCAAATGGTGTTCTATACAGCGTTTGAGCAGGACTAGCAAATATGCCCGTATCTTTACTGGAATTGTTGGTCTTTATCAATCTTATGTTGTTAGTACCATTTTCTATCAGCTCTACTAATAGTGTGTCTTGATGATATATGTAATTAGGATCTTTAGCCAACTCATATACAGTTTGATCTTTAGTATTTAGAAATGCTTTATTTACTCTAACATATTGTACAGAGTCGTTTAGGTCTAGTAATCCATAGATAACGTCTATTTCTTTACCAGGCTCATTTACTTCAAAATCGGTACTGCAAGCAGATATCAAGCAAATCAATACAGTAAAAATCAATGTGTGTTGTAGCAGTTTGAACATTTTAAAGCAAATTTGCAAAGACAAAAGGTAATACCAGCAGAAATTTTGAGAAAATTATTATCATTTATCGGGATTACCCATTTCTTAAGTGTTGCTTTACTATGTAGTTTCGGGCAGGAACTACTGGCACAGGACCAGTCAATTGCTGGTAATAAGCTGGTATTTGCCGATTATTGGGATGAAAATACTCCGAAAGACAGGTGGCCAATTAAGTCTGACAAAACCTATCAGCTAAGCATAGTAAATGGGGCATATTCCACAGAATGCTTTGTAGCAGATAAGACTGCCTACTTTATTCCAAAAGAAGGACCTGAGTTAAATTTTTTCCAATGTAAGGTTGATGTCAACATTATTAAGAAAAAAAACGAAACTGGTTCTGTCGCTTTGGTTATAGATATAGAGCGAATGGAGGATCAAAACAACTTTACTGCCGGTTTCATTTTTGAAATTAATGGCAAAAGGCAATTTAAGTTAACTGGTATAAATAATGAAGGCAATCTAATTTCCCTAACAGGCGATGAAAAATCTGAATACTGGGTAAAGTCTGGATTTATAAAAAGTGCTGGTAACGTAAATACACTGCAATTAAACCAGCTAGATAACAAAATAGATTGTTATATAAATGCTCAGCTGGTGCACAGTATTAACATTAAAAAACCCTATCTGGGTAAAGCTGGACTGTACATAAAGGGAACATTAGCAGCCAATTTTGATAATTTCGAATTATATCAGTCTAACAAAGATACAGCTACAACCAAGCCTATCGCCATAGTAAATACAGAAGTCCCATTAGATCCAATTGAACAAAGAAAGTTAATCAGAGATTTAAAGTTAAACTTAGGAACCTGTACAGAGGAGTATGAAGCACTGTTACAATATAAGGAGCAGCTAGAACAATATATAAAGGATAATATAAACCCTGCACTACGTATAGAATTAGATAAAACTAATGCTACCCTGCAACAAAAGGAAGTAGAGTTGCAAAAACTAAGAACTGAAGTGTCTATGTATCAAGATATAAAGGCTGAAATAGAAAAGAATAAGTACGGCGACCAAGTCCTGATATACGCGGAGAAATACGAAGAAGAAAAAAAGAAAAACGAAGCCTTAGCAAAGAAACTTAAGGCGAGTGAGGACGAAGTAAAAAGACTTAGCAAGCAAAGAAAGTAATGAGCACGAGCAAAATAGATAACTACAAAAAGGTAACTACCAGAACCCTACTTGATATGAAAAGTAGTGGGGAGAAGATAGCTATGATAACAGCCTATGACTACACAATGGGCAGAATAGTAGATGCAGGTGGCATAGACGTAATACTAGTAGGTGACAGTGCGAGTAATGTAATGGCGGGGCACGAAACTACCCTACCCATTACCCTAGACCAAATGATATATCACGCATCAAGTGTATTGCGTGGCGTAAAAAGAGCCTTGGTGGTAGTTGACCTACCCTTTGGTAGTTATCAGGGAAACAGCAAAACTGCGCTAGAAAGCACCATACGAATAATGAAAGAAGCAGGTGCACACGCTGTAAAACTAGAGGGTGGGTCTGAAGTGAAGGAGAGCATACAAAGGATACTTTCGGCTGGTGTACCAGTTATGGGGCATTTGGGATTGACTCCACAAAGCATTTATAAGTTTGGAACCTATTCCGTACGTGCTAAAGAAGAAGTAGAAGCAGAAAAACTAATAAGCGACGCCAAACTGCTGCAAGACCTAGGATGTTTCGCACTGGTGTTAGAAAAAATACCGGCTGAATTAGCCAAAAGAGTCAGTGAAGAAATTCAAATTCCAACTATAGGCATAGGCGCAGGGAAACATTGTGACGGACAAGTATTGGTGCTGCACGATATGTTGGGACTAATACAAGAGTTTAACCCTAGATTTCTACGCAGATATGCTAATCTGGAAACAGAAATAAAACAAGCAATAGGACAATATGCCGCTGATGTAAAGGCAGGTACTTTCCCCAACGAATCTGAACAATACTAAAATAAAAAAATTCTACCATTTTTTCAATCAACATAATTACACATTACAGAAATGGATAAAATTACAGTTGCTAATGTTATTTATGAAGATAACCACTTGATAGCTATACACAAACCAGCAGGAGTGCCTACTCAAGACGATCCATCGGGCGATGTTAGTCTAGATGTATTGGTAAAACAATATATAAAAGAGAAATATAACAAACCTGGCGATGTGTATTTAGGTATGGTACACAGACTTGACAGACCAGTAGAGGGGTTGGTACTATTTGCCAGAACCAGCAAAGCTGCCAGCAGAATTAGTGCATTATTTAGAGAACGCGATATACAAAAAACTTATTTGGCAATAGTTGAACATCAACCACCCGCTATGAGTGGCACCCTTGAGGGATACATAAGTAAAGATACAACCCTAAACAAGTCTAAGGTCTTTAATAGTCAAAAGGGGGACAGCAAACTAGCCATATTAGACTACAAGCATATACAAGAGGTAAATGGGCAACATCTTCTACAAGTAATGCCTAAAACGGGTCGCCCACACCAAATTAGAGCACAATTAGCGCATATGGGTTGCCATATAGTAGGCGATACCAAATATGGAAGCAAAACGAGTTTCGCTGATAGGTCTATATGTTTATTAGCTAGGCGATTAGAATTTATTCACCCAGTAAAACTAACTAATATGGAAATTCAAAGTTTTAACCCAACGGGAAGACATTGGTTAAAGTGGAGTTACCAAGGAATATAAAGAAATTATTAATTTTTTTTAAAATGGGACTAAATTCAAGTTTACCAATTCAGAATATTTTGAGAAGAATTATTGAAAACTATTTTAAACTTAGTGGAAAATATGTAAATGACGATTTAATTGTAAAATTTGAAACAAAAGAACAACAAGACATTTGCAGGTCTTTAACTAGTTGGATAAATGATGGTTCTCATTGTATTAATCACGACTTATATATTGAATTCCAAGACAGAACAATTGAGACATATAAAAATATATTTAGAGATATATTCATACTGACTGGTCACGAAAGACATTACAAAATGATGGTGAACTAATAAAAATATCGAACCGAAAACAACAGTTTGCAAAAGTGAGCTTTCATTACTTTGCAGAATCTTAGCGATTAATCAAACATCACTGGTTAACGTGAGCAGTTGTGTTAAAAATATTTAGCTTCTTAAGTTACAAAACCGCCAATTGAAAATTTACTTCAAATAAAATGGACAGATACAAATATCGATTCCCAGCATTGCTAGTGGTATTAAAATCTTGCAATTAACCTGTACTGGTTCTAAGTATTACTCTAACTTAAAAATAGTAGTGCAATGATTTAAAATCTTTAATTATTTTCAGCCTTCCAATCTAAAAACTTACGCCATACGGTCATAAATATTTCGTGTCTAGCCGTGTGGGTCCATCCTGCTATGTGTGGGGTAATGATGACTCTAGGGTCAGCAAGCATTCTGGCCAACCATTCTGTTTCTTGCAAACTGTAATTGGCTATTTTCTCATTTTCTAATACATCTAGTGCCACACCCTTTAATAGTCCTGTGTCTAGTGCTTCTGGCAATTGCTTGGTATTCATTATGTAACCTCTACTGGTATTTATCAAGTAGATTGGTCGTTGAAACTGTTTTAGAAAGTCTAGGTCTATCCAATGGTTGGTCTCGGAATTCAACGGAATGTGTAGGCTTAGTACTTCTGCATTCTCATACAGATAGTCTAACTCTACTTGCTTTACACTGGTATCTGTTATCGTTTTATATTTATCATATACAGCTATCTCCGCCCCTAATCCGGCCATATACCTAGCTGTAGCCGAACCTGTATTTCCGTAACCTATTAATCCAATACATTTACCCCGAAAGTCATCACCTGTACTTATTCTACGTTGCCAAAGTCCGACTGTTAGCGCCTGATGGGCTGAAACGATATGACGGCTTAGCCCCAACAATAAACCTAAAGTGTGGCAGCCTACGGCATCTGCATTTGCCTCAGGACTATTAAAGACTTTAATATCGTTTTCATAGCAATACTTTAAATCAATATTGTCTAGTCCACTGCCTGGGCGAAGTATATATTTTAGCTTACTGGCCAGCGACAACATAAATGCATCCAACTTCATTGCAGTATTGACTATAATGCCTGTATAATTGCCAATTAGCCCAGCTAGGTGATCGTTAAGTATGGCTTCCCGATACTCTACAGTATAGCCTGTATTTTCTATCTCTGAGAGTAGGGCATCAGGTACTTTGTCAGTAACTAAAAATATAGGTTTAGGTTGATTTTCCATTAGAATCTCTATTTGTAATAGTTGGTAAAATAAGGTACTAAACTTGACTATTTACCTGCCTCTTTGATGATTTTCCCTTTATTTTTTTCAAAAAATTCTCCATCCATAAAAATCCATTTACCTTTCTTAAGTTGAAAATAATCATAAGTACCATCTGGTACATAGGTAAATAGGGGTGGTGTACCGTCTTTAGTTGATTCTGGTGGCACTAGGTGATCAAAACTAATTACTTTAAGGTTTGGTATATAGTTTAGCACCATACTAGCCTCAGCATTGTACTCAAACACTACCCTGTTCATAGTCTTGTTACCCACCAGAAATATATCTGCCCCAAAGTCTATGTCTCTACTTTCGTTAAAGCTTATGACCTCTATAATTCTACGATGGCTAATGGCCCTATAACCGTCCCAACCCAATAACGTATAGTAGGTTTTGTCTTTTACTCTATGGCTAATGATATCATAATACAAACAGCCTACCCACTTATTGCGCTGTAGAATGCCTGTGTGCCTGCTTGCACTATCTAGTGACTCGCCTGCGTCATTAAAAGGAAGTAGTTTGCATTCACCATTGTATTCGCCAGAGGGTAGCATCATTACGCCCCTATATCTATAGGTACTGTTAGGAAATGCTAATGCCCAAGTAAACAGTCTAAACTTACCGTCATTAGACTTTAATTGTTTGATGAATATAAGGGTATCAAAATTATACGTGTAGGCACTTGGCATTCTTAGGGTTCGGCTAAAAAGCTTTATAAAGCTGGTATCTGCTATTAGACGATCTTTAAACTTCAATGCATTTAGCAAGCTGTCGCCTAGCCTATTTAGCTCAACTACTTTTTCATCTATTGCCCTATGATTGGTAGCCTCAACTTCATCGCCCTTTTGGGCAGATAATGTTAAGCTGTAGATGAAAACCAAGCCTATAATGAATACTTTGGACATACTATAGTAACGCTTTACTTAATTACTATCGTATTTGCTATAATAATGCCTAAAACTATTCCTCTTCTATTTCTTCTTTGTCTATTACCTTAAAGTCAGGCGTGAAGCCCATATTCAAATACATAAATGTGTAAATGTCTGTCCATTCATCTATTTGCTTGCTGATGGGTTTACCTGCACCGTGTCCAGCCTTACTGTCTATACGTATCAGTACAGGATTTTCACTCACATTGTGTTCCTGTATGGTAGCTGCGTACTTAAAGCTGTGCGCAGGTACTACCCTATCATCGTGATCTGCAGTGGTAACCATAGTAGCTGGGTAGGCAGTCTTAACTTTCAAATTATGAAGTGGGCTATATTTTATTAGATAATTAAATTGAGCAGCAGTGTCACTACTGCCATATTCTGGAACCCAAGCGTGCCCAATGGTAAATTTCTGATAACGTAACATATCCAGTACTCCGACAGCTGGTAGCGCAACTTTATATAAATCCGGTCTTTGAGTCATACAGGCGCCAACTAATAGTCCGCCATTACTACCCCCAGCAATTGCTAATTTTTGTGAAGATGTATATTTTTTCTCAATTAAATATTGCGCAGCGGCAATGAAATCATTAAATACATTTTGCTTTTTGTCTAGCATTCCTGCTTTGTGCCAATTTTCGCCATATTCTCCTCCTCCACGCAGGTTTACGACTGCTAGTACACCGCCCTGCTGAAGTAATAGTAGTCTGGCTGGACTAAACGTAGGATTTAGACTTATGTTAAACCCGCCATAACCATATAGATAGGTAACGTTATTGCCCTCTAGTTTTAGCTTGCGGCTGTGAATTATGAACATTGGCACCTGTGTACCGTCTGCACTGCTAAAAAACACTTGCTTCACGATGTAGTCTTCTGGGTTAAACTTCACATCGCTAGCCATATATTTTGTTCTGTTATTAGTCTTTATAGAATAACTAAATATGGTAGGTGGATAAATAAAAGATGAAAAACTAAAAAACAATTCATCATCTTCTTTTTCTCCTTCAAAGCCTGCAACAGTTCCAATGCTGGGCAAACCAACCTCTTGTGTTAGTGAACCATACTCGTCATATACCATTACTTTGTTATAGGCATCTTTCATATAGGTAATTATTATGCGCTTGCCTGCAGTAGTTACATTTTGCATCACCATATCTTTAGCTTCAGGTACTACGCTTATCCACTGGTCGGCATCAGGAAAGTTTGGGTCAGTTAATACTAGTTTATATCTTGCTGCATTCCTGTTGGTAAATATCAAAAGCCTACCTGCAAATACATCTACTACGCTGTAGTTATATTTCACCCCTGTATATAGGGTTTTAAACTTTAGGTCAGTAGGTGTATTACCAAAATCACTCACATACAATTCATTTCCAGTACTGGCACCCTCTGTACCATACAGTATCAGCATACCTTCATCTTTAGTAGTTGCAGCACTCCAACCCATATTTGGTCTATTTACGTCTTGATACACCAATTTATCAGCACTTTGTTGGGTACCTAGTTTATGAAAATAAACTTTTTGATTGCTGTTTTGATCTGATAGTTCGCTACCATTTTCCTTCTTTGGCTCATCGTATCTGCTGTAAAAAAATCCGTCTCCTTTCCACGCTATTGAAGAAAACTTTGCCCAATTTATTTTATCGCTAAGTGTCTTTTTGGTATTGACATCTAACACATATATTTCTTGCCAATCACTCCCACTTCGGTTTATGATATAGCCCATTTTATCACCTGCTTTATTAAACTCAATTCCCCCAAGTGATACTGTACCGTCTGTACTAAATTCATTAGGATCGAGTAATGTTTGTTGGGTACCACTTGAACCCTCCTTCATATATAGTACGCTTTGGTTTTGCAACCCATTATTTGAAAAATAGAATATTCGTTTTCCTTTATTGATGGGAATTGAAAACTTCTGATAATTCCACAATTCGGTTAGCTTGGTCTTAATTAAAGACTTATAGGGCGCCCTACCTAAAAATGATTGGGTAATTACGTTTTGATCTGTTATCCACTTCGCAGTTTCAGCTGATTTGTCATTTTCCAGCCATCTGTATGGGTCTGCTATTTGACTACCGTGATAATTGTCTGTGGTTTTATCTTTTCTAGTTTTTACGTAGGTTAGGCCTGCATTTTTAATCACTTTCTTTTTTTTCTTTTTATCTTTAGCATCAGCCACTTGTATTATTAAGGCAAGTATTAAGGTAAATAGTAGGGTAAACTTGAGTTTAGTCATATAAATCGTGAATTGAAACCGTTAATAATTCAATAATAGAATAAATTTTTCAATTATAATTCAAATTTTTAAGCACATATTTCATACTTTGCCTTAAGCTTAATCTTAACATCATCAGCTAAAGTATATATTTGTTTGAATATCTTATGGCAAAGAGTAAAAAACAAGATCGCCGAGATAAAACTCGTATCAATAAAGACAAAGGGGCTGGGAATATCCCAAAACTTCATCGAAAAATGAAGTCTGAAATACTAAATGCTCTTAGAACATTTAGCAGTCAACCATTTACATATAAGCAATTAGCCGCTAATATGGATCTTCATTCCCACGAAGACAGAGATATGCTATCTCAAATACTGGAGGAACTGGTAACTGAGGGCCACTTAGAGAGTCCAGAAATAGGTAAATTCAAAATGCAAAATGCCAGTATGTACGTAACAGGACGTGTAGATGCCACTAAGACAGGTGGTGCATACATAGTAGTAGATAATGCTGAGGAAGAAGACGTAATGATAATGCCTGCCAGAATGAAACAAGCGCTGCACGGCGATACTGTGAAAGTATTAATCTATGCACGTAAGGCTGGTAAAAAACCAGAAGGTGAAATAGTTGAGGTTTTAGAAAGAAACAGAACGGAATTTACAGGGATTCTACAAGTGCACGATAGGTTTAACTTCCTAATTCCAGATAATAAGAGAATTAGTGTCGATATATTTATTCCACACGGAAAACTGAATGGAGGTAAAAACGGAGACAAAGCCTTAGTTAAAATAATTGATTGGCCGCAAGACAGCAAAAGTCCTATCGGTCAAGTAGTCAAAGTATTGGGAAGACCAGGTGAGCATAATGCAGAAATGAATGCCATAATAGCTGAGTTTCAATTGCCAGAGGAATTTCCTGCTCACATAATTAGAGAAGCAAACGACATTCAAGAAGATTTTAGCCCAGCTGAAGTTAAAAAACGTAGAGATATGCGTACTACGATGACGTTTACTATAGACCCTGCTGATGCAAAAGACTTTGACGATGCTATTAGTTATAAAGAATTAGAAAATGGGAATACTGAGGTAGGTGTACACATAGCAGACGTAAGCCACTATGTGAAAGAAGGAACGCTACTAGATGCTGAGGCACTAAATAGGGCGACCTCCGTTTATTTAGTTGATAGGGTAATTCCGATGTTACCTGAGCGATTAAGTAATGAACTGTGCAGTCTAAGGCCAGACGAAGAGAAAATGACCTTTAGCGTAATAGTAGAACTAGACAATGAAGCTAATGTAGTTGGACAATGGCTAGGAAGAACTGTAATTAAGTCTCATAAAAGATTTAGCTATGAGGATGCTCAAGAAATACTAGAAGGTAAAGAAAGTGAATATAGCATTGCATTGCTTAGACTAAATATGTTAGCCTATAAAATGCGTGAACTACGATTTAGCCTTGGTGCCATTAGTTTTGAGACTGAAGAGGTCAAATTTCTTCTGGACAGTGTGGGTAAACCAACTGGAGTATATAAGAAAGTGCGTAAAGATGCCCACAAATTAATTGAGGACTATATGCTATTGGCCAACAGAACAGTAGCCACCTATATGTATAAGGCTAGGGGTAGAAAAGACTCAAATTCTGAACGCCCATTTATATATAGGGTTCACGACAACCCTGATGAGAAAAAGGTTGCCACATTTGCAGCATTGGCAGCTCAATTTGGGTATAAGCTTAATTTTAAAAGTCCAAAAACAGTTGCAAAGTCTATTAGTAAGGTTCTGACAGATGCTGAGGGCAAGCCTGAGCATAATATGTTGAGTACTTTGGCTATAAGAACAATGTCTAAGGCTATATATACCACTGCTAAAACCAGCCACTACGGTTTGGCATTTGATTTCTACACGCACTTTACATCACCTATACGTAGATATCCTGATGTGATAGCCCATAGATTATTAGCTGACCAATTGGCTAAAGTAACGGGAAGTGACGCCGAAGCAATAGAGGCAATGGCAAAACATAGTACAGAAATGGAGATAAGGGCAGCTGAAGCAGAGCGTGCCAGCATTAAGTACAAACAGGTAGAGTTTATGACTGAACACGTAGGTGAGTCATTTGAAGGTATAATATCTGGCGTAACAGACTGGGGCATATTTGTAGAGATAATCGAGAATAAATGCGAAGGAATGGTGCGAATTAGCTACCTTAAGGATGACAACTATGTGTATGAAGAGGAGCTGTTCAGAATAAGAGGTTTAAACAGTGGCAGAACCTACAGCCTTGGCGATAAACTATATGTAGTAGTTGAGGAAGCCAACCTAATGAGTAGAACCATAGATTTCTCTTTTGCTGATGCAGACTCGTACTATGACTCAAGCAAAGCTGGAAATAAAGGTAAAAAAAGATAGATAACTAAAGATAATGACCATAAATAAATCATTTATCGCTTTTGTTTTTTGCTTTGTAACATACTTAAGCGCAGGTCAAGACACAACGACAAAATTTTTTGCTGCTACTTATAAAGTTGGTTTTATAAGTATCCCAAGCATTAACTATGTGTTAGATGATTACAATAACACACTGCCTGGAGTGAAGTCTAAGTTTAATAAGATTAGAATAGTGAATGGATATTCTTTAGCCTATAATAAGTTGACAAAAAATGGAAAGTACTCTCTAGAGGGGCAGTTCCAATCTATGTCTGCCAAAACTCAAATTATTTTACCATTAAGTGGTACTAACGATCAAGTTATAAATTTAAAATATAACAACATCGGTTTTCTATTTCTAATAGGGCAAAAGTTACCTAGGCCTATTTTAAAAATGGCTAGTGAACACTATGGCGTAATAACTGGTGTAGGTATGACCATTATGAGCGGGCAAAGATTTAATAGTAATTCGACCAACAAACCAGACCTTCAACTGATAGATAGAAAACTTAGCATACCAATTGGATTGTTTTACCAATTTAGTGCACCCTTACTTAAAAACATTGACTACGGTTTTAGGCTAAGTGGAATGTATGAGCTAAACAATCAAAATTGGGTGAAATTGTATCCATATATTAAACCTGGAAATAATGGTTTTCTGATAAATGAAGACAAGTACAAAAGCCACAGCATTATACTTCAATTAGAGGGTCGTATTAGTTTAAATTTAGAGTTCCTATTTAATTAGAGCTCAATACGTACTTATATAATAAGTCTTTGTAAAAATTAACTTTAGTTTCCATTTTTTCCAAGTCGGTAATCGGCTCGTTACCTAGTGGCTTCAATTGCAATTGGGTGATGGAATTAACACTTTCAGAAATGGCACGTCTTTCACGCTTACATTCCTTTTTATCAGCTTTGAAGTCTGTTTGCACTAATTCAATTAACCCCTTATCAAAGCCAATGCCCCCGTTCATTAGATTCATTACCTCAAAGGACTTATAATCATCATTAATATGATTTAGAATAAGCTCAACAGTATCCTTTGCGCCCTTGCTTTTTAGTTTCGGATCGCCAAGTTTTACTAATCCACAAACCAATATTCCCCCACAAATTTCATTACCGTTACCTAAATTAATATGAATACCCTTAAATCTGGTTTTATCTAATTCTTTTTCATCTATTTGAGCTACAAATTCCCAATAACCGGAACCTATATTACAGTCGTGTATGTTGGTGTAGATGTCTTCGTGACCAGGTGCATAAATATAAAACTCTAGCTCGGTGATTCTAAAATTTCCCTTTATAGTCTTCACGCTATAATAATTCATTAGTGTATCTGCTATTTCGTCAAACAAAGAATTAAAATCAACTGAATTAAGGTGAAGTTTTTCTAATAGAATGTTGAGCTTATCAGTGTCTTGGTGTTGCATAGCGGTTGATAAATGCTGACATTGGGGTAGTAAAAACTAATAAATTGTTATATTTTATAATCAGAGAAAAAATATTACTTTATATTGCAACAAATATCACTGCAAAATACAACATTTATGCTTTCTTTTACACTAAAATGGCGATTATGAATTCAAATATAGACAATATTGTGATAGGAAGTGGCGTAGCAGGCTTAGCTATTGCCATTAGGCGGAGAATGAAGTCAGAAACGGTGTTAGTACTAGAGGCTGAACCAAATACAGGGGGAAAGCTGAATGAAAAGAAATGGGAGGGCTACCGTTGGGATACTGGACCAAGTCTGTTTACATTACCAGAAACTTTAAAAGATATATTTGATGTTGCAGGTAAAAATATTGAAGATTACATAAGCTATAACCGATTACCCATAGTAACAAGATATTATTATGAGGACGGGACTATAATAAATGCCTACGCAGATGTGAATGATTTTGCCAAAGAAATAGAAGCAAAAACTTGTGATAAAGCTGAAGCAGTAATTAAATATCTGAATCAGGCCAAAGATAAGTTTGATATGACGCGCCCTGTTTTTATAGAACGCACATTGCATAGTTGGAAGACTTACGCCAGCAATGCAGCACTTAGGGCTTACCCTAAAGCGTGGAAACTAGATGCATTTAGAACCTTACATAGAATGAACACCTTGTCTTTTAAAGATGAGCGAACCATTCAACTATTTGACAGATACGCAACCTACAATGGAAGTAACCCATATACTGCCCCAGCTACACTAAGTTTAATATCTCACCTAGAGCACCAATTGGGAGCTTTCTACCCAAAGGGGGGAATTAGGCAAATAATTAAAGCACTACATCAATTGGCACTAGACATAGGGGTAGAATTTGTTAACAATACTAAAGTAGTTGAAATATTAACTCAAAAACAAACAGGGAAATTAATTGCAGCAGGAATTAAGACAGAAAATGGTGATATAGTGACTGCGAAAAAAGTATATAGCAATGTTGATGTATGGAGTACCTATCACAAGCTACTACCTGATTCTGTAAAATACCCAAAGTATCTGGAAAAAGTAAAACTTGGCACCTCAGCCCTAATCTTCTATTGGGCAATGGAAAACTTAAATTCAGACTTAGACTTACACAATGTCTTATTCTCTAAAAATTATTTGGCTGAGTTTCACGCATTACATACTACTTTAAGTCTAAATACTGATCCTACAGTTTACATATATATTAGTAGCAAAATAGAAAAAGCTGATGCACCAAAAGGCAGCGAAAATTGGTTTGTAATGATAAATATGCCTAGTGACTTAAACTATACCGATGAGATAATCGCACAGTATAGAACTATCATACTTAACAAAATAAGGAATACGATTAAACTAGAGGTACAGAAACATATAGCTCACGAGGAATTAATAGACCCGAAATATTTAAGCGAGCATACAGGTAGCCACTTAGGTAGTCTATATGGAAACGCCAGTAACGGACCTGTTGCTGCATTTTTAAGGCACCCGAATTATAGCAGTCAAGTACAAAGCTTATACTTCTGTGGTGGCACTGTACACCCAGGCGGAGGAATACCTCTTTGCTTATTATCTGCAAAAATAGCAGATGATATGAGCTAAATAAAATAGTGCGATAGTACTGATATAAATATTTTTTATTCTTTGATACTATTTTTGTAGATTAATAACAACACTTACTACTATGGGCTTACCTTTATTAAAGAATAAATTGTCTATTAACACAAATGTTGATAACTCAGTTTCTATACTTTACGCTAACACTAGATTGGTATATTATTTGATGTTTGGAACATTAATAGTCACCACGACACTAGGATTTGCATATGGTTTGCAGACTAATATAGAAATCGATTCCTTGGATAGCTTTTTACACGTAATTTGTATGGCGTCTTGGCCGGGTGTGGTTACGTATCCTCTAATTGTTTACACAGCGACACTGCGCTATCGCATCATCTTTACACAACAAGACATTAGGGTCACCTATACCTGTGGAATTACCAAGCACTACAGCTATGACCAAGTTGACTATATTGAATTTTTAGATAGTGCCAAACAGTTAAAACTTACTGCATATTTATATTCTGGAACCAGACTGGCATTGGTAAATGAATTAGATAACAATCAGAATGAGGAAATTTCTGAAAAATGCCTGATTTTAGCAGATATGATTGTTGATAAGTCTGAGGCAAGTTTGGTTCGCATATAAACGAAAAAAACCTGCAAATGAGAAATCAAATACAGGTAGTTATATTTTTAGCCTCTTGTTATTGTAACCTATGCTTCTGCTACTACCAGTTTAGGTGCTAGTGGCACAATGCTCACATAACTTCTATCGTTAGCTTTACGCTCAAACTTTACAGTACCCTCTATTAAAGCAAATAGAGTGTGGTCTCTACCTAATCCCATATTTTTACCAGGGTGGTGTTTTGTACCACGCTGACGAACGATGATGTTACCAGCTTTGGCATATTGACCACCATATATTTTAACGCCTAGTCTTTTGCTTTCGCTATCCCTACCGTTTCTTGAACTACCGACCCCTTTTTTGTGTGCCATTTTGGTATATTTTTATCTTTTGTGTTTATTTAAAATATTGATCAATTATGCTGTAATGTCGTCAATTCTTACTTGAGACATATACTGGCGGTGACCATTACGAACTTTGTAACCTTTTCTACGCTTCTTTTTGAAAACGATGATTTTGTCACTTTTCATATGGCGTAGAACTGTTGCCTTAACTAGGGCATTTTCTAAACCTGTGATGCTAACTTTATTTGCATCATCACTTAATAATAAAACTTTTTCAAAGTTTACTTCTTCTCCTTCGGCATTTACTAAACGGTGAACAAACAAAGTTTGTCCTTTTTCCACTTTAAATTGCTGTCCAGCTATATCAACTACGGCGTACATTGCTAAAAATATTAGAGGTGCAAATGTAGGGCATATTTTGGTATATACCAAAATATTGTCAAGTAATTATCTATCACGATGCAAATAGATGCTTACAAAGGCCAGCCCAGATAAGTCTGCCGAGCGAGATATCTGATTGATAGCATATCTCCACTTTCCACTTTTTAATTTCATTTTATTCAGCTGTGCTGATGAGAATTGCCTTCTAATGTATCTGTTTCCAAGTGGTGCTGTAGTAAAGTCAGCAGCGTGACTTTTACCCAATTCATCTATTACAAACCAACCATTGCTAATGAATTGACCATCTTCTAAAGATATATTTGTATTTAACTTAACTGTGCTTAGCTTACCCTGTGCATCAGTGTATTGTACTTGTGTCCAAAGGTTTTCATAGGGAAAGCTTTCATCTACCATTACCTCTAGGTAGGCAGTGTAGGTACCATCCTTAGTTACTTGTATCTCCCCTGTCAGTGTGTCACTTCTATTCCAATTTCCAGTATTTAATGAATGTTTAACACCCGTATTTGCCCTACAGCCAACTATTGAGGCAACCCCTAATACTATATATAATATGACGATTGCCTTTTGCATTTACTCGTTAGGTGGTGGTGTGTTAGTTGTATTTGGTTTATCATCTCCACCTTTATTTCTACTCTTGTATCTATCTCTCAGACTAGCTGGTTTGGGATTAGTATTTCCCTCGCCATCATTTGTTCTTGGCTCACGCGGCGATCTTTCTGGCCTATTATCATCATTGGTTCTTGGCTCACGCGGTGGTCTTTCTGGTCTATTATCATCATTGGTTCTTGGCTCACGTGGTGGTCTTTCTGCCCTATTATCGTCATTTGTTCTTGGCTCACGCGGTGGTCTTTCTGCCCTATTATCGTCATTTGTTCTTGGCTCACGCGGTGGTCTT
>JAWXCF010000096.1:0-4854 GCA_034440515.1 Bacteroidota bacterium | reverse complement strand
TTGAGTCAAAAGACCACTATCCATTAAAACAAGGATTAAGACACCCATATTTAACCCAAGAAAACATCGACGAAATTGAGTCAAAAGACCACTATCCATTAAAACAAGGATTAAGACTCGTTGAATCTCATTTTGAGTGAGAATTATGACTTGTCAAAAGACCACTATCCATTAAAACAAGGATTAAGACGTGCCCCAGTAACATCCGCATGATATCATACAAACGTCAAAAGACCACTATCCATTAAAACAAGGATTAAGACCCGTAGTACGTCCTTTTTTCTAAGTCCATTTGGGAAAGTCAAAAGACCACTATCCATTAAAACAAGGATTAAGACCCGTCTGGATATTCTATTGCTGGTTTATCATCGTCCCTGGTCAAAAGACCACTATCCATTAAAACAAGGATTAAGACACCGCCGTAGCTAAATTTATTTTAGCACCTAAACTTATATTTGTCAGCTTAAACTTAAACATATCGATATGCCCGCAGATTTAAGTATTGTTTCGCAATCTGGATACGTTACTATCCAAACTGAAACTGGGACTCAAACCTATAAATTAGCAAGTTTTTGGGATAGGTTTTTAGCTAGATTACTCGATGGTTTGATTATAATAATTCCTTCTTCTTTTGGTCCTTTAGTTGCCGGTTGGTTGTATTGGAGCTTAATGCAATCTGGTAGTAAACAGGCTACAGTTGGGCAATCGGCATTAAATATTCAAATTATCAGTTTAAACGGTTTGCCAGTTGACTTTGGTCAGGCAACGGGCAGATTTTTCGCCAACTTACTAAATATCCTTACCCTATTTATTGGCTATCTGCTATTCTTCTTTAATCCGAAACGTCAATGCCTACACGACCAATTAGCTGGTACTGTTGTGGTAAAAACTGGCTTAATTATGCCCCCTCAAGAAAATTTTCACTTCAATACTAATAGCTAAATAAGAGAATATTTTCTTGTTTATAGAGTATTTTCAGGCTATGCGCCCATCTTCTTTCTCCCCCACATCGATTATATAATGGCTCTGTTTCATTGCAAGCATTTATATAACTTCGCATTCCGATTTTTTACATCCAATGGAGATTAACATTACACTGCCAGACGGGCAGGTCAGACAATATGCAGCAGGGACTTCAGGCTTAGACATAGCAAAGTCCATCAGTCAGGGCTTGGCTCGTGTTGCTGTAGGCATCAAGGTAAACGGAGAGGTGTGGGACCTAAGTCGACCCATATATAATGATGCTGCAATAGAACTGTTGACCTGGGATAATGACGAGGGCAAAAAAGTAATGTGGCACAGCAGCGCCCACCTATTGGCAGAGGCTCTTGAGCAGATATACCCAGGGGTTAAATTTGGTATTGGTCCAGCAGTTACTAATGGCTTTTACTACGATGTTGATCTGGGCGACCATAAATTAGGCGAAGCTGACCTAGTAGTCGTCGAGAAAAAAATGAAGGAACTAGCTGCTAAAAAGTCAGAATTCATAAGGTCAGAAGTAAGTAAAGCTGAGGCACTAGAATACTTTACTGATAAACAGGACCCCTATAAACTAGAGCTAATTAACGACCTGAATGATGGTGAAATTACATTTTATCAGCAGGGCGAATTTACAGACTTATGTAGAGGACCACATTTGCCTGATACCAGCTTTATCAAGGCCATTAAGCTGATGAGCATAGCGGGTGCATTCTGGCGTGGCGATGAAAAGAATAAACAATTGACCAGAATTTATGGGATTACATTTCCGAAACAAAGTCAATTAGATGAATATCTACACAATTTAGAAGAAGCAAAGAAACGTGACCACCGTAAATTGGGTAAAGAACTAGACCTATTTACATTTAGTGAGCGTGTGGGTATGGGGCTAGTACTTTGGATGCCAAGAGGGGCAGCAGTCAGAGATAGGCTGGAGCAATTTATGCGTCGATCTCAGGTTAAGGCAGGCTATCTACCCGTAATTACTCCACACATAGGCAGTAAGGAACTATACATAACCAGTGGACACTATCAGAAATATGGTAAGGATAGTTTTCAACCCATTGCAACCCCTAATGAGGGTGAAGAGTATTTCTTAAAACCAATGAACTGCCCACACCATTGTGAAATATACAAGGCAAGACCAAGAAGCTATAAAGACCTACCATTACGTTTTGCAGAGTTTGGTACTGTATATAGATATGAGCAAAGTGGAGAGCTACACGGTTTAACACGAGTACGTGGCTTTACCCAAGACGATGCCCACCTATTCTGCAGACCAGACCAAGTAGAGGAAGAATTTAAAAAGGTAATAGACTTAGTCATTTATACATTAGAGCGTTTAGGCTTTGCCGAATACACTGCCCAAATTAGCCTAAGAGATAAAGAAGACCGCAGCAAATACATAGGTTCAGATGAAAACTGGGAGAAATCTGAAAATGCCATTATAAACGCTTGTGCAGATAAAGGCCTGAAAACCATAACCGAATATGGCGAAGCCGCATTCTATGGACCAAAGCTAGACTTTATGGTGAAAGATGTATTGGGACGCAGCTGGCAATTGGGCACCATACAGGTTGACTATAATTTACCAGAACGATTCGAACTAGAATATACAGGTAGTGACAACCTGAAGCATAGACCAGTAATGATACATAGAGCACCATTTGGTAGCCTAGAGCGATTTATGGCCATACTAATAGAACAAACTGGGGGAGATTTCCCAATTTGGTTAGCGCCAGAGCAGGCTATAATTTTGGTGGTAACAGATGCTATATTAAATTTTGCAAAAGATGTACAGAATTCGCTGATTATTACCGAAATTCGCACGGCTATTGACGATCGTAATGAAAAGATCGGCAGGAAAATACGAGATGCCGAAATGTTGAAGTATCCGTATATGCTAATAATAGGTGAAAAGGAAGCGCAAGACGGTACAGTATCTGTACGCAAGCGTAAAGTAGGAGACCTAGGTAGTATGACTGTCGAAGCATTTCAAGCAATGGTCACAGCAGAGATTAATGAAATGTTGGCGTAATTGTTTTTATTATCACTCGATAATAGAATGATTTCCAAAACATTTATGTATTTTGACCACTTTATAGTAAGATAATTTTAATAAAATAATAAGCGTCTGAGAAAACCACAAAGGCCGGCCCCGCCAATAAACCGAGAGCCGGAATATAGAATTAACGGGGAAATAACCGCACAACAAGTTAGGCTGGTTGGTGAAAACATTGAAGTGGGGGTTTATCCACTACAACAGGCCTTGCAAATGGCCCACGAACAGCAACTTGACTTGGTTGAAATTAGCAGACAGGAAGTTCCCGTCTGCCGTATAGTCGGTTATAGCAAATTCCTGTATAGCCAAAAAAAGAAGCAAAAAGAAATGAAGGCTTCTCAAGTGAAACAACTGCAAAAAGAAGTTCGCTTTGGTCCAAATACGGACGACCACGATTTCGATTTTAAATTGAAACACGCCCGTAAGTTTTTAGAAGAAGGTAATAAAGTACGTGCCTATGTTCACTTTAGAGGACGTGCCATAGTATATAAAGAAAGAGGTGAGCTGTTGTTAAATAGATTTGCAGAGGCATTAGAAGATTTAGGCAAGCTGGAAAAAGCACCAATGTTAGAGGGGAAAAGGATGTTTATCCTGATTAACCCAAAAGGTAAAAAGTAACTGAGTATCAATATAAATTAACACACAAAAGAGTAGCAATTATGCCGAAGCAAAAGAAAAACTCGAGTGCTAAGAAGCGTTTTAAGCTGACCAGCACAGGTAAAATAAAGCGTAAACACGCATTTAAGAACCACATATTGACTAAAAAGTCAAAAGCTAGAAAAAAACGTCTGGTTAAATTCGCAATAGTTGATCCAACTAATGAGGGTAGCATCAAACGTTTATTAGGTTTAGGTAAATAGTCTAATTCCCAACTAAATACCACTGTATGGGTACACATACAGCGGCTACTTGCCATTGCGTTTAACAGTGCAAACCCAGGGGTCGTAAAACTTCAAATTTTATTAATTAACAAAAAAGTAAACTGTTAAAACACTATGCCACGCGCAACCAATAACCCCGCAGCCCGGGCCAGAAGAAAAAAGGTCTTAAATCAGACCAAAGGATACTGGGGACGTAGAAAAAACGTATTCTCAGTAGCCAAAAACGCTTTAGAAAAAGGTCTAGTATATGCATACCGTGACCGTAAAACTAAAAAGAGAAACTTCCGTGCATTATGGATTCAGCGTATCAATGCTGCAGCCCGTGAACACGGTATGAGTTATAGTCAATTTATGGGTGCTATTCACGCTAACAATATCGAACTAAACCGTAAGGTATTAGCTGACCTAGCATTGAACAACCCTGACGCTTTTGAAACAATAATTAATAGCGTAAAAGCGAAATAACATTTTAATCAAGATACTCAGCTTATTAAAAAAGCCCTACTGCAATTTGCGATAGGGCTTTTTTATTGACCAATTGTTTTCTGTTACTTCTCATTCATTTCTTTCATATCATTGCCCATTATAGGCCTTACCTCATTGTATATCAAAGCATATTTAGACTTAGGTGGTGTAATTACATACTGTATGGTGTAACTATCAGTTTCTGAATTATAAGACGAATTTGTACTAGCAACTATCTTATATTTCTTGTCCTTTAATATATAAGTATTATATACACCCTCACTTATGTAATTATAAGCACCAGAATATACCTTACCACTGTGGCTTAGTATAAAAGTCATATTATCACTATTCATCACCAAGCTATCAGATGCTGAAATCTTAACCTTATCAGTTACATCGCTCAACACAGGCTTATAGGTCAATATAGAGTTAATGACAATTGGACTAATCATTGACGAATCAGAC
>JAWXCF010000095.1:0-3937 GCA_034440515.1 Bacteroidota bacterium | reverse complement strand
TTCTTAAATTAAAATAATATATTGGTATTTAGAAATATTAGTTTAATTAATTGATAGCCAAATATTCACCACTATTTAAATATTTACATAATATTAATCTAAAACTTGAATATGAATGATGTGGTCAAAACTATATTTGTCTGCTAACGTTTACTCTAATTAATAGAACAAGATTATGTCAATTCAAATCGGCGATAAAGCACCTGACTTCAAATTATTTAACTCTGACAAACAAGAGGTAAGCTTAAGCGAAAACGCAGGCAAAAACGTACTACTATTATTCTTTCCACAAGCTTTTACTAGCGTGTGCACTACCGAACTATGTGAAGTAAGGGACAATTTAGCTGACTATAATAAAGCAGATACAGAAGTACTGGCTATTTCTGTTGACTCTCCCTTCACATTAGCGAAATATAAAGAAGATCAAAAATTGAATTTCCAATTGTTGAGCGACTTTAACAAAGAAACAAGTAAAGCATATAACGCTTTATTTGAAGAATTTGCAATGGGAATGCGTGGTGTCAGTAAACGTGCTGCTTTTGTAATTGACAAAAACGGCATCATTCAGTATGCAGAAGTAACACCTACAGCCGGAGACCTTCCTAATATGGAAGCTATAAAAGAAAGCATCAGCAAATTGAGCTAGTTTTCTTCAATCCAAAAACTAAACCCCCTTTTAGAAATGCCTAAATGGGGGTTTTTTAGTTTAAGTTGTATTCTTTTTTCTGAAGAAGATGAAGTAAAATACTTGCCAATTAAGCCAAGCCAACGCTTTTCAATACGTTAAAATCAACTGCAGCAGGGGCGTCTAACATTAGATCTCTTCCAGAATTGTTTTTAGGGAAAGCTATAACATCTCTTATGCTATCAGTACCCATCATAAGTGCAGCTAACCTATCAAAACCGAAAGCACAACCTCCGTGTGGAGGAGCACCAAAAGTTAAGGCACCTAATAGGAACCCAAACTTAGTTTGAGCTTCATCTTTGCTCATACCTAGGGCTTCAAATACAGCAGATTGAATGATTGGATCGTGAATTCTAATAGATCCACTACAACACTCCCATCCATTTATTACAAAGTCATAGGCATTTGCCAATACTGCTCCTTTTTCTGTTTGCAACAAATCTATATGCTCTGATTTTGGCGATGTAAATGGGTGGTGTTCAAAAGTCCAACTTTCATTGCCTTCATCATAACTAAACATTGGGAAGTCTATAACCCACAATGCTTTATATACATTTTTATCCCTTAGGTTTTGGTCCTTTGCTACCTCTAGTCGCAAATCACCCATTGCCTTTTGCACCTTTCTGGTGGCAGCAACAGCTATTAATAACAAGTCACCTTTCCCGGCGTTACTTGCCTCAAACCATCTATAAATTTCATCATTTTGAAAGAATTTTCCTACACTACTCGTCACTGTATCATCTTCATTCCATTTAGCCCAAATTAATCCAGATAATGCCCTATTAGGTTGTTTAACAAAATCAGTATAAGCATCTATCTGTTTCCGAGTGTAGGTAGCACCTCCACTTACAGCTAGTGAAATAACACTTCCGTTAGTCGACGTAGCCTCTGCAAAGGGTGGGAAACTATTGTCAACCACCAATTCATTTAGATAATTTAGTTTCATCTCAAATCTAAGGTCAGGCTTATCACTACCATAATGAAGCATCGCTTCAGTATAGGTTATCGTAGGTATATCTCCTAAATCTACATTAATTACCTTTTCAAATACGTGTTTAGCATACCCAGTAAACATAGCAATTATGTCTGCCTGATGCACAAATGACATTTCACAATCTACCTGTGTAAATTCTGGCTGTCTATCTGCCCTAAAGTCTTCATCTCTAAAGCATTTTACTATTTGAAAATACTTATCATAACCACTCATCATCAAGATTTGCTTAAAAGTTTGCGGTGACTGCGGTAAAGCATACCACTCGCCTTGATGTATTCTACTAGGGACGATGAAATCTCTAGCACCCTCTGGTGTTGATTTTATAAGGAAAGGTGTCTCAATCTCTATAAATCCATTTCTAGACAAATATTCTCTACTCGCTTCAGCCAATTTATGTCTAAGCATCAGGCTTTTTTGCATAATATTACGCCTTAGGTCTAGGTACCTATACTTCATTCGCAGTTCCTCCCCACCATCTGTATTATCCTCAATGGTAAATGGAGGTGTTGGGCTAACATTAAGAATGGTCATTGTAATTACAACTATTTCAATCTCACCAGTAGGAATCTCAGTATTCTTATTGCTGCGCTCAGTCACTTTGCCCACAGCTTGCACTACATATTCTCTTCCCAATTCATTGGCTTGTTGACAAAGGCTTGCGTCTGTTTCCATATCAAATACCAGCTGCGTGATTCCATATCTATCTCTTAAATCAATAAAGGTAGCGCCGCCGAATTTTCGATTGCTTTTTACCCAACCAGCTAGTGTTACTGTTTGGCCTACATTCTCTATATTTAATTCGCCACAATAGTGTGTCCTATACATAACCTTATTTTGATTGAATTGTAGGAGAATTTTGATATTCTCCAGCTTATAATTTACAAGTTAGGCAAAGTTAATAGGTCAATTCAAAGATTAATCTGAATACCTGCCTTTCTATTTCGTATTAGTTAATGCTAGCATAAGTTAATATTCACTTTCTAAATTTTATATTCGTACACTTATAGACTTGGCACCTAGTTTGTCAAGCTAAATATATTAAAGTTAACGACATATTAACTATTACCCTTGAGCCTACCTAGCTACCCTATATCTGAAGACAATATTAAAATCTCTGACCCTGAATTAGATACGGTTGCTATAGTTGTACTTAGTTATAATGGGAAAGACTTATTACACAAATTTCTCCCCCCAATTATTGCTACTGCCCCTGCCTATGCAAAAGTGTATGTAATAGACAATGCTAGTATTGATGGTACCTATGTATGGTTACAGGCAAATTTCCCAAACATAACAATTGTCAGACTCCAAGTAAATAAGGGATTTACAAATGGCTATGTTGAAGGTTTAAAATCTATTTCGGCTAAATACTATGTACTAATCAGTAGCGATGTAGAGGTTAGTCCTAATTGGGTAGAACCCATCATTCAACAAATGGAAGCAGACCCAACTGTTGGATTAGCGCAACCAAAGATTAAATCATACAATAACAAAACCCAATATGAGTACAGTGGAGCCGCAGGTGCCTACATTGACTCATTAGGTTACCCATTTTGCAGAGGCAGAGTATTCTTTACCATTGAGGAAGATAATGGGCAATATGATGACATTGCAGAAGTATTTTGGTGCAGTGGCGCTTGTATGTTTATTAGGGCAGATGTTTATCACCAATTAAATGGTTTTGACAATGACTACTATGCCCATATGGAAGATATAGACATAAGTTGGCGTGCAAAAAATGCAGGTTATAAGGTAATAGTAGTTCCTCAATCAATTGTATATCACGTTGGTGGTCACATTATTAGTTATGGCTCTCCTCCTAAAATATTTAGGAATTATAAAAACGGGCTTATTATGATGACCAAAAACCTACCAGCCGGGCAACTTGTTTGGAAATTGCCTATCAGACTGTTACTAGATATAACTGCAGCATATAGAGCACTATTTCAAGGTAATACAAAAGAGTATTTTGCTATTATGAAAGCACACTTACAGTACTTTTTGGGTATTTTCATTTGGTTTAAAAAACGTAAAAACGCAAGAGCAGAAATTAGTGCAACTCCCAACACAACTGGCGTATTTAAAGGGAGTGTGGTGTGGCGTTATTTCATATTAGGTAGGAAAACTTTTAACAACTTATAGTAAAAATAAATGAATTTTATAAAATATACATTCTTAGTTCTAGTGTCTGTTACTAGCATAACAAGTTGCAAGAACGATAAAAAAGTAGATAAAGAAAGTACAAAAACTTTAAAAGC
>JAWXCF010000094.1:0-3788 GCA_034440515.1 Bacteroidota bacterium | reverse complement strand
GGTGTAGCAAAAGTTAGTCTAGGATTTTCCATACCGCCAAATGGAAAACTTCCTGGTAATACGAGTACATCATATCTATCCCATCTGTATGCTCCATATAGTGCTTCGCCAGCCTCCAGCATTTTTTGCATATCTGCAAATTCCCAAGCGGATGCTTCTATCAGATTTGGCTCTGCATATACCCCAGTTCTATCGCCTAGAGGCTGGAATACAAAATTCCCCACCGCAATTGCCAATAAATATGATGGTATGGCTTGTTCCATCTTAAACATATACTTATTGTCCTCACGCAGTTCAGCTGGGTTTTCAGCACTCATTAGGGGTAGATATCCGGTTGGTACTGTTATACTTGCATTATAGGTAAACCTAACTGAGGGACTGTCTTGCAGGGGAACCCAACTTCTGGCTAATATTGCCTGACTTTGGCTAAACAATAAGTGTTTATTCGAGATATCAGTTGCTAGCATCCATTGTAGTGCTTTTGCATTTGGACTGGTAGTATAATATATCGTAACTATTTCAGTGTTTTCTTCTATTTCTACACTTAATGGAGCGCCCAATAGTTCATCGTGTTCGCCAAGGCTAAAGTGAGTTTCTTGATTTTCGTGACCAACTGCAGTCTTGTAAATATGTAGCCCCCAAGTATCAAGTATTAATTCTTTGCAATCTTTTTCCTTATTTAGGTGCAGAATGGCGTGCCCTTTCAATACTTGATGTTCAAAATCAACATCTAACTCTAAATGAATATGAGTTATTTTGACTGTATCAGTATTAGAGTAGGTATGTGGATCGTTGTAATAATCGAGTAGCATTGCGTAAACTAATTAATGCGGCAAATCTATATTTTCGCCGTCACTAAATTGACAGACTTTTAACTAAACTATCTGCATTACTTCTACATTTAAACAATTATGTCAACTCAAATTCCACTAGCGGAACGCATCAGGCTTGATACTATAGATAAATATATAGGTCAAGAGCATTTATATGACTATAATTTACTATTTGACAATAAAATTATTGCCATTTCTTTTTATATATGTGGGCCAGTGAACTTCATTCACTATTAAGCTTGTTATCATTTCTATTGTAGTTTTAAGTCGTTTTGATTCATCACCAGAGAAAGACATTGGGTTAAGAATAAATAGAGTATCAATACTTGAACTGGAAATAGAATATCGTATTTTACTCCATTGATTGATGTTGACGTCCGTTGACAACAACATTCTTTTATTAATAGAATCTTTATTTAAATGTCTCAGATTATCAATACAGTTTGGACACCAACTAGCTATTAATTCAAATTCATTATAATCTGTAAGTTTAGAAGATAATTCAATTGAATCAAGTAAATAATATATGAATGATTTATCCTTATAAGTATGAAATATAATATTATTTTCAACTGGAAAGAAGTTTTTTACGCTTTCTAGATTTTTCTTTTCCGTTTGATGTTTAAGTATTGTAATACAAGCAGTAAAACAAAAAAAAGAACACCCCCAAATGAGTAAATTAAAGAAAATTCTTATTGAGGATGTCATCACTAATTTATGATTTTAGTTTGCTTGGAAATTTAAATCTACTACTCCATGTTGAAAATTTGAGTAATCAACAGAATATGACCCAGAATTGATTGTTAGTGAATTATATCCTAAAGCAAGTGCAACATCGTGATTAACAGTTTTATCACCTTCCAATACAAAATTTGCTGATTGGTCTAGCTCAAAAGCGTCAGAAATTGTTAGCCTTAATTTGGGTCCCAAATTTGTTGATATAATGTTAACGTTTCCAAAAGCCATTCCTGTATCTAAAAGCTGATTTGGTTGTTTAATACCAAATTGAATTATTAAGCAGATGCCTTTACCTGTTTCACACTTATTGCTACTTACAGCATGAGACCTCGTTCCAAAAGTAATATTAGGCCCAGATACGTTGACATCCAATAATGGTTTTTGTATTGAAGTAACAGTTTGATCTTTTTTACAAGACCATAAAAATAATGCACCTATAAAAAGTGAAAAAAGGCACAGTGAAATAATTAATTTCTTCATAATAAAATATTGCTTTTATTATTTAAGCAAAAATACCCCCCCCCAATGTTAACTTAATGTTAATAAATAATTACTAAATAATTTACATTAATAAAAGATTGTTTCAATTTTAACTAAACTATCTGCATTTCTACTACATTTAAACAATTATGTCAACTCAAATTCCACTTGCGGAACGCATCAGGCCTGATACTATTGATAAATATATAGGTCAAGAGCATTTATTGGCACCTGATGCAGTTCTATATAATGCACTACGTGGTGGCTTTCTACCCAGTCTAATATTGTGGGGACCACCTGGTGTGGGCAAGACAACTTTGGCGAGGTTACTTGCTAAGGCGGCTAATTCTAGGATTGCACAACTCAGTGCCATATCTAGCGGGGTGAAAGATTTAAGGGAAATAATAGAGGCAGCTACGCTTTATAAATCTGAGTCAAATACTGTCCTATTCATAGACGAAATACATAGATTTAATAAGTCTCAGCAAGATGCGCTATTGGGTGCTGTAGAGTCTGGGGTTATCACCTTAATAGGAGCAACTACAGAAAATCCAGGTTTTGAAGTCATATCAGCATTATTAAGTCGATGTCAGGTATTTGTATTAAAACCCCTTACCCACGCCAATATGCATACTCTGGTAGAGCAGGCCATTTCTACAGATGAATACTTAACGAAGAAAAAGATAGAAGTTGTAGAAACCGAAGCACTATTTAACTATGCAGACGGTGATGCCCGTAAACTGCTAAATGCCTTAGAACTAATGGTGCAACAATCGACTAGTGATGTAACGATTATAAATAATGAACTGCTGAACAAGTCCATACAACAGAAAACCTTACGCTATGATAAAGCCGGTGAAATGCACTATGATATTATATCTGCATTTATAAAAAGTATGCGTGGTAGTGACCCAAATGCTGCCGTATATTATCTGGCCAGAATGATAGAAGCTGGGGAAGATCCAAAATTCATTGCCCGCAGAATGGTGATACTTGCTAGTGAAGACATCGGGAATGCCAACCCAAATGCCTTGCTGCTAGCCACTTCAACATTTCAAGCAGTAACCCTAATTGGGATGCCTGAATCTAGAATCATATTATCACAATGTGCCATTTATTTAGCTAGTTCTGCTAAAAGCAATGCCGGTTATAGTGCCATAAACCTAGCCGAAAGTTTGGTAAAGAAACACGGAAATGTGGAAGTACCCCTCCACCTAAGAAACGGAGCCAACAAGCTGCTAAAATCACTGGACTATGGCAAAGATTATACTTATGCACACAATTATGATAACAAATTCAAATTACAGGAATATCTACCTGACCAAATAAAAGGAGCGGTAATATTTATTCCAGGCGATAATCCTAGAGAAAATGAAATGAGAGCTAACTTGCGCAAACTATGGCAAGGTAAATACGATTACTAGTTTGTCAAAATAACTGATTATTATGAATTAAAATGCTTCTCTACATATCGTAGGGCTGCGTCTTTATCCATAACATCAGTAACTAACAATTCCTCATTTATATGCTTTAGACTATTGTCATCACGCAGCGCTTTTTGCAATTCAAACTTAGTTTCCGATGGCCCAAATATCAAAATGCTGTGAGCCTTATCCAGTTTGCCGATAATAGACTTACAATACTTTTTCAAGTGTTCGTTTTCGTTGTTTTGAACGTGAGTTCTGTGTCCAATCTCTGAAGAAACAAATTCCTCAGTTTCTTCACTAATAAATTCCT
>JAWXCF010000093.1:0-8606 GCA_034440515.1 Bacteroidota bacterium | reverse complement strand
TATTTCAGATATTATACCCAAAATATAATCCCTTAACAATTGAAAAGAATATTTATCCACATTTTTGCCCTTTTTGCCTTTAGCACATCAAGTCTAAACGCCCAAGATACTTCAAATGCCAGAAAGCTAATTTACGAGTTTAGTGCTGACAGTGTGGCGGGTAGGGGTTATGTAACTGCACCAATATTAAACAATAATACTGCGGGTATATTTTTAGCACAAGACAGAATAATTAAGCACTTAATTAGCTATGGCTACTCGTACCAATCAAACAATGGTTATAGTTTTCAAAACTTTCCACAAATAGTAAATACGTTTCCAGGTAAGCAACGACTATTACTTAGAAACGGAATCTATCTAAAAACTGGTATAGACTGGGTTGCTATACCTGAGTCTGGCAATAGTAAAGGGAATAAGAAGTACAAACTAATATTTCCAGATAGTATACAGGTGGACAACATTATAAAGGGCAAACCTTGGGCTGCACTAAATAAAATCAACGCATTAGTACTAAACAGCAATGCTTATAACAAAATAGCTGGTAGTGCTAGCTATGCCAATCTGGTAAACTCTGGAATTGGCGCCATTATACTGCCACAATCAAAACCTCTATTATGGAGTGTTAGCAATACCCAACTAAATATACCAATTGTGGAAATGCGAGATAGTGCTGCACTAAGTCTGTATAAATACGTCCATTTACAAGTAAACGCGCAAAAAATAAAGATTTCACCCAATAACATCATCTTAAACATAACTGGAACTAGTGTACCAGACTCATTTATATATCTAACTGCGCATTATGACCACTTAGGTATGTTTGGTAAAGAAGCACTGTATGCAGGTGCCAATGACAATGCAGGAGGTATTGCTATGTTGTTGCAATTAGCAAATTACTTTAAGCAGCACCCACCTAAATACTCAGTATGCCTGATATGGTTTGCTGGTGAGGAGGCTGGACTGCTTGGCTCTAAATACTACGTAGATAATCCAACACACCCACTTAATAGCATAAAGCTGCTGTTAAACCTAGACCTAGTAACCAACGGTCAAGATGGAGCAACCGTGGTAAATGCAAATGTCTTCCCAAATGCATACCAGAAAATTGAGCAGATAAACAATCAAAAACAATACTTTGTTAAGATGTATAAACGTGGAAGTGCTGCAAATAGCGATCACTATTGGTTTGGGTTAGCTGGTGTGCCTGCGCTATTTATGTACCTAGGTGGAAACTACCCCTACTACCATCACCCTAACGATACAGCAAATAGACCTACCCTGATCGCTTGGACAAACACAGTAAATTTCATAATAGAAATAGTTGAGAAATGGTAAAAATTTTGATAAGGGGTAAAATTCCCTACCTCATCTTCTTACGTTTGATCAAATAAGGAAGTAATACTTGATTAAAGCCTTTTCTAATGTCGGCCTCTATAAAATCAATCTTGTACTGAATACACCTGTTTTTAATGGCATCTCGCCACAGTAAGGTTTGATCTATGTAGGAGTCTTTTATCTCATTGGGATTGAGCTTAATACTCGTACCAGTTTCTAAATCAACAAATTTATGGGGGCGATTATCAAAGCTAAAATTAAGTTCCTCTATCTCATCAACTGTATGAAACAACATAACCTCGTGCTTATTAAACTTTAAATGTTGCAGAGCTTCAAACAATTCCTCGGTTTCATTACCTGCTTGAAACATATCGCTAAAAATGACAATCATTGATCGCTTGTGCATTCGCTCAGCAATCTCGTGGAGAGCACTAGCAGTAGATGTAGGTGTACCTGTAGGTGTTGAAACCAAAAGCTGTTCTAGAGTAGCATTCATTTGCTTCTGATGCACCCCGCTGCTGCGAGCGGGCAAAAACTGATTAATTCTATCGCTATAGGTAGCTAAACCTGCTGCATCGCGTTGACCCTTCAGCATATAGGCTATGGCTGCAGTTGCATAAACACTGAATTGCAACTTGTTAAACTGCTTAAGTGGGTAATACATACTGCCGCTAGTGTCTATAACTAATTGACATCTAAGGTTTGTTTCCTCCTCATATCGCTTTATGTACAGCCTATCAGTTCTGCCATACAATTTCCAGTCAATATGTCTGGTTGCCTCGCCCTGATTATACAAGCGGTGCTCTGCAAATTCTACAGAAAAGCCGTGAAATGGAGACTTATGTAGTCCCACTATAAATCCCTCCACTACCTGACGGGCCAGCAGCTCCAGTCCACCATATTGTCGGAGCTGCTCTGGGTCAAGTTTAGTTACATCAGGCGCCAACAAGTTGTTTGTCCAATTTCTCAGCTAAGCGACGTTTTGGTACCAATCCAACTTCTCTATCTACCAGCTCACCATTGTTAAAGAACAAAATGGTAGGAATGCTACGTATACCGTATTTACCAGCTGTAGTAGGGTTATTGTCAACATCAAGTTTACCTACTACTGCTTTATCTTCATAATCGTGAGCCAATTCCTCAATGGTTGGTGCTAATTGCAAACAAGGTCCGCACCAAGCTGCCCAAAAGTCAACTACCATTGGTTTGCCACTGGCTAAATATTCTTCAAAGTTTGCGTCCGTAATTTCTAATGCCATAATTGTTATTTAAAGATTGTCAATATTAATAAAATTTGCAGTGGTTTCAAGTCCTCTGCACATATCAATTTCAATTACAAAATTGGGAATATATAAGTTTACTAATTCAATATTTTAATTTAAGTCCTATTATTTAGTAATATACTTGTTAAATATCTAAAGTACTAAACGCTGTAATAAATGTACTTTCGCATAGCAGAATATATAAAATACTAATGCCAGAGTTGAGAACCGTTACGGTAATGAGGTATGTAACACCACTAAGGGAGGGTGGCTCTATGCCCGCCATAGCAGATGCAGACGATGACCTAAAATATGTGGTTAAGTTTCGTGGGGCAGGTCAAGGTACTAAGGCGCTGATAGCAGAGCTATTGGGCGGTGAAATAGCCAGAGCATTAGGCCTTAAAATGCCTGAACTAGTATTTGTCAATTTGCACGAAGCATTTGGCAGAACTGAAGGTGATGAGGAAATTCAAGATTTACTTAAGTTTAGCACAGGGCTGAACTTAGGCTTACATTACCTAAGTGGCTCCATTACTTTCGATGCTAATGTAACTGAAATATCTAATAAATTAGCCAGCCAGATAGTGTGGCTTGATGCCCTGATAATGAATGTGGATAGGACAGCCAGAAATACCAATATGCTGATGTGGAACAAAGAACTATGGCTGATTGACCACGGGGCGTCGTTTTACTTTCACCACAGTTGGATAGATTGGCAAGAAAAATACGCCTCTACTTTTGCCTTAATTAAAGACCACGTACTCTTACCCAAGGCTACCATTTTAGCTGAGATAGACATAGAATTTAAAAAAATATTAAATCCTGAATTGATTCAAAGCATAGTGGATATAATACCCGATGATTGGCTCAATGACGAGGAAGGTACATTTGCCAATACTGAACAACACAGGCTGGCATATGCAGAATTCTTAAACAAAAGGCTGGCAAACACACAATTATTCATAACCCAAACGGACAATGCCAGAGCCCAACTTATATGAGTATGCCGTACTTAGGCTGATGCCTAGGGTAGAGCGTGAGGAATTTCTAAACATTGGAATAGTGCTATATACCCACAGACCTAAAACTTTGCATTTTCTGTATGAAATGCCTTTGTATAAGTTAGAAATTTTGTACCCAGAACTAGACTTACAGTTGATAGATTCGTACCTATGTACTTACCAGCAAATTTGTCTAGGCAATACTGAATATGGTACCATCAGCACACTACCTATCCAGGAACGATTTAGATGGATAACAGCCACTAGAAGTACAATGATACAATGCTCTAAAATTCATAGTGGATTCAGTGCTGATATAGAGGTTACTGTAGAAAAGCTAATGCAAGAATTAGTTGCGTAGTTTATAGCAAACTACCCTATTCGTAAACTCTCAATAGGATCTTGCTTGGCTGCCCTACGAGCTGGTGCAATACCAAATACCAATCCTACTACAACTGCAAATGCAAATGCCACCAAAATGCTGTACCAAGTCATAATTGTAATTATTTGGAACTGATTGTGTATGAACCAAGCCACGCCAATGCCTAGTGCTATTCCAGCCACGCCACCACTTAGGCTAATCAGGACTGCCTCTGTCAGAAACTGGGCTGTAATGTCTATTTGTGTAGCACCCAATGCCCGGCGTATGCCAATCTCTTTTAATCGTTCAGTAACTGAAATCAGCATTATGTTCATAATTCCAATTCCCCCGACCAATAGGCTAATGCCTGCAATTAAGCCCAATACTAGGTTAAACGTTTGCTTAGCCTGCTGCTGTTGTTTAAGTAGTAGTTCCGGTATGGTAATGGTAAAATCTATAGCACCACCGTGCTTTTGTAGCAAATATTTTTCTATTAATTGCGACACGGGTTCTAAATATTGAGCATCAGTAACTTTTACTACTATGCGCTTTAGTTGCGCAAATGGATTTGGTTTTTTGCTAGCACCTTCGTCATCTCCTTCTTCTTTTTCAGAATATGAATTTAAGGTTTCTTGGCTAATTATACCTTGATTTTTATAACGCAACATTACCGTCTGCATTGGTGCGAATATTTGCATATTGGCTGAGTTATCTGCTTTAGCTGTGCCCTCTTTACTTACATATCGTTGGGCAGTTATGCCTACTACTTTTAGGTAGGTTGCATTTACCTTTAAATATTTACCTAGGGCAGTTATATTGGGAAATAACTTTGCCTTCAGTTCAGGGGTTATAATGCAAACAGGCTCTAATGTGTTGATAGATACTATATCAAACAGGCGGCCTGACTCAATTTCCATATTGTGAATGTCAAAATAGGGTTTGGTAACACCTAGCAGGGTAACCTTTTGCCCCTTACCTGAGTATATGGCAAATCCTGAATGCTCTACCTCAGCAGATGTAGCCTCTATGTGTGGAATTATTTGCGACAATGCATTGGCTTCAGCTAGACTCAAACCTAGACTGGTTTGCTTGCTGTCTGTAGCTGCTTGGCTCTTATCTTTGTTAGGGTCAACTACTATTGGGGTCTGCTCTATAACTATGTTGTTCAGCCCAGTGCTCTTTATTTGTGCTATTATTTCCTCTTGCCCACCCCTACCTATTGCCTGCATAGCTATGACACTAGCTACCCCAAATATTATACCCAGGGCGGTGAGCAAACTTCTGGTACTGTTTTGCCTAATGGCGTCTAGCGCCATAATAAGTGTAAATAAAAATCTAGACCAAGTCATTAGTGCAGGTAATATTAGCTGTGATTATGGTCTTCCCCCTCTTTGTCCGCCGCCACGCATTCCTAGTACTTTAGGTTTATTTCCCTTATTTCCTCTACCATTTCCCTTTTCATTCTCAGACGGTTTCATTTCCATCATTCTATCTTTATTGGTAGTGGTATCATTTAGAACAGGCTTAGTATATTGTTTAGGTGCAAATTTCTTTCGCTCTGCCTCACTAATGCGTTCTATTTGTATATTGTCCTTATCGTCAGGTACATTCATATATACCTGGTCGGTTTTGCTTATACCTGCTCTTATTTCTATACGGTCATTTCCTGCTGCACCCGTTATTACCTCTTGTTTTATGCGTTTGCCACTACGCTCTACATACACATAGGTCAAACTATCATTACCTTGAATGCATAACTGTGGTATATGTAGTGTTGTATTGGATAGGGTTGCTGTCGCAATGGTGGTGTTGGTTGTCATTGCAGGTTTTAGCAGCGTATCTCTGTCTATTAGCTCTACTACTACTTCAAATACTTTGGTATCATTATCAGGCAGTTCTTCCCCTACATTAGCTACGCTACTCACTTTCCCCTTAAATTTTCTATCGGGAAATGCATCAACCGTCATCGTTGCTATTTGTCCTACTTTTACCTTATTTATATCTATTTCATTTACATAACAACGGCTAATCATCGTACTCATATCAGGTAGGGTGGCTACCGTTGGGTCAAAGCTGTATATATCGCTACCTCCCTTTACCTTTCTACCGCTCCAGTCTTTTTTATAAATAAGCATTCCCGCTTTAGGTGCAGATATTCTGAACTGGTCTAGCATTGCATTCATTTGGTCTAATTTACTCTGTTGCACCTGCCTTACAGCATTTACTTCTTGCATTTTAGCCTTAAACTGTTCCTTCTTTATCTTATAGTTGCGTTTAGCTTGGGTGTAGGTACGCTTTGCCTTCTCTAACTCTATTTCTATCTGCCTAATGGTAGCTGGCGACTCAAATTTACTTTGCTCCATCGCTATTTGTTTCTGCTCTAGGTCATAGTATTGATTTATCAGGTCATCTCTCAGTTTACGTAACTCAAGGGTAGTGTCTAGTCTAGTTTGCAGATACTGACTTTCTACCTTTTGCAATTCTGTTTCTGCATCTTTTATCTTGGTGTTAAGCTGGGACGGGTCAAGCATTGCTATGAAATCACCTTCTTTCACTATGCTGCCCTCTGGTATTAGTTCACTAATCTTAACCTGGTTAATTCCAATAAATCTAAGTCCGTCGGGACCTCTAATGTCTTCGCTATTCAGGGCTTGTAGTTCTCCAGTAGTGTGCACAGTTATGTCTAACGCACCAACAATAGGTTGAACAGTTATTGCATTAGAAGCTGTGTTAGTATTGCGTAATAAGAACCACCAAGCTGCAAAAGCGATTAAAACCAAAGTTGTGACGATGAAGATGAATTTTAGGCTGCGACTCATTGCGATAGATTAGTGCAAAAATGATGCATCTGCACTTATTTGTTAACATTTTACTGTAAGCTCTGTTTTGTTGAACTAATAGATTCTTTTCATAATCATTTCTACACTCAGGTTAGACAAACTAGTTTGTTTGTGATAAAATTATGCTAAGGTATAAATTTAACTTACGTTTGTCTATAATTCTTTGAGAATAATTTAATAACACAAAAGAATGGCCTTGCTATGACCAGTTAAATTTCGCTCTATAACCAAAGGGCGAATCAAAAAAGTATTGCCTTCATTTAGATAATTATTTGCTTGACATTCCGAGATATTCAAATACTTTTGTAAATGAAGCTTCCTCAAACGAAACAAAGCAAATGACTTATAATTTTATAGACTTATTTGCGGGAGCAGGAGGGCTTTCGGAAGGGTTTATCCAAGCGGGATTTAAGCCAATAGCTCACGTTGAAATTGAAAAATCTACTTGTAATACTTTAAAGACTAGAGCAGTGTATCATCATTTAAAGTCGAGCGGGAAATTTGATATTTATATTTCATATTTAAAGGGAGAAACCACACGTGAAAAACTCTTTAGTCAAGTCCCAAATAAAATTTTAGATTCAGTTATAAATCTTCCAATTGGCGAAGAAAACAATGAGTTGATTCACAAAAAAATTGAAAAATGTTTAGGAAAACAAAAAGTTGATTTAATTATTGGTGGCCCTCCTTGCCAAGCGTATTCATTGGCGGGACGGTCAAGGTCAAAAACTAAAATGGAAGGAGACCCAAGAAATTATTTGTATATCCAATATGCTGAATACCTAGAGAAATACAAACCAAAAATGTTTGTTTTTGAAAATGTATTAGGTTTAAAATCCGCAAAAGGTGGATACTATCTTGAAGAAATGGGTAACCTTTTTTATGAAAAAGGTTATAAAATTAAGCTTTTCACCCTTGAAGCTAAAAATTTCAGTGTCCTGCAAAATAGAAAAAGGATTGTAATTTTGGGCTGGCAAAAAAACCGAAATCCTGACATCCCAAATCTGGAAGACATTAGAACAGAAGGCAAATATATTGTGGATGATCTTTTGAAAGATTTACCAATATTAAATGCTGGAGAAGGAACAGACCGATATTTAAAATATAGAACAAAAACTACAGAATATTTAGAATCCCAGGCTCTACGAAACGGAATTGATATTTTAACGCAGCACGTCGCCAGACCACATAGGGAACAAGATAAGGAAATTTATAAAATAGCTGTGCAGAAGTGGGACATTAAACAGGAACGATTAAATTATAACGACCTACCCGAGCTGTTAAAAACACATAAAAATTGCACTTCTTTTTTTGATAGATTTAAAGTTGTCGCAGCAGATTTACCCTATTCACAAACAGTTGTTGCACATATAGCAAAGGACGGTCATTATTATATTCATCCTGACATTATGCAGAATAGGTCAATAAGTGTTAGAGAAGCTGCACGCTTACAATCATTTCCAGATGACTATTATTTTGAAGGAGAAAGAGAAGGAGCAAATAGAACGGCTGCTTTTAAACAAATTGGGAATGCTGTGCCGCCATTGATGGCGAAGGCTATTGCTGGAAAAATTAAAGATATATTATGAATGATAAGTTAACACTAAGGTTTGATCCCAATACAATTGAACACCTTGGAGTTTCATTATACTCTAGATTACCCAGCGTATTATCTGAATTGGTCTCAAATTCTTGGGATGCAGACGCAGATAATATTCTAATTGAATTTACTGATGATGAAATAACAAAAGAAATAGTTTACTCAGATGATGGTATTGGAATGGATTTTAATGAGCTGAATGAAAAG
>JAWXCF010000092.1:0-9754 GCA_034440515.1 Bacteroidota bacterium | reverse complement strand
GTTACAAATATGTTGAAAACGATACATAGTGTTAATAAAAAAAACCTCAATTTAGCAGTATTATAATCAAGGATTAATTTTTACAACTCAACCCATTTACTACAATGAATACAATTATCGGAATTTTGTTATACTTACAAGTAATTGCAAGTCCAAGTACCATCACTTCATCTGAAATTCAACGTGATAGGATTAGGTATCACAACCAGATTGAGGCAATCAGAGTCAATCCGATTCAAGTGAATCAAATCTTGCACGATTTCCAACCTCAGATTGACAACATCATCATTATAATTGATGATTCTCAAATGGACTAGATAAAATATATCTAATTTATTCCTGTTGAGACCTAGCTAGGTTATACTATTAATTAGTACCCTAATATTAGTAAACTCTATGATTAATTTATGAAACAACTTTTACCACCACGTCGCTATTAGTTGTAATAATGAAACCCTAATTGTTTCACGCAAGAAGGGTTTTTTTATGTCTTTTAGTCTGCTATAAGTGAAGTAGATATCCCAAACACAATTAAATTACGTCCAATAATATCAAATGAAGATCCAGGATATATAATACCATCTTGATCTAGGCTAGTCCCTTTAAATGAACTTACTCTAGCTGGCCCAAAGCCCTGTATCCCTGCAAATATGCCTAAATAGGCGCCATCGTCTATCTTAAAGTTGAGGTACAATCGCACACCATAGTCTAAAGTAAATCTCCTTGAAATCGAATATCCATTGTTTTCGCTACTATTATCAGAGTTTCTTAATACTTCATCTACTACCCGTTGATTTAGTATCACACCCCCAACATTTCCACATAGTGAGGGTACTATTTTCCATTTATCTATTGCGTTTGGCATAATTCGTAGGAGAGGTCCAAAGCCATATAGATTTTGATTTATAATTACGTCAGTATAATACTGATTCCTGTAGTAGGCACCCTCTTCTCTACGACTACCAACATTCATATAGTCAAAATATCCACCAACATTAAATAGTATCTTTTCGTTGGACTTTAGTAGATTATTAGACAAGCCTGCTAAGCGTACACCTAACCCATAACTTCCAAATTTAGAGCTGAGATTTTGACCAGGAATACTACCAACTAGGTCGATGTTGACAAACCCCTGTGCAATTCCTTGACCAGATATAAGTAAAATATAAGTGAATAAAAGTAGTATGTAATAACGTAAGTGCATAATTTTAAGTTAATTAAAACATAAAAGGCTGTGAATAAAATAATCCACAGCCTTTTTCTATATCATTGAGTTTTGTTAAAATTATTCCAAAACTAATCTGAAGGTATTTACACCTTGTTCATTAGCTATTTGCAAAATATATACGCCTGGTGTTACCAAAGGTAAGTCAACACTGTGTCTTTGTGCAGCATTTATGTTTTTAGAATCTGACCATACTATTTTACCATTTGTATTTATTAGGTTAAGTTGACAGCTGCCAGCATCTGCTCCTGCTTCTATGTTTATATGTCCTCTAGTTGGGTTAGGATACACTTCTATAAAATTAGTACTTGCTTTAATTGAGTTAATACCAACTCCAGCTGTTAAAGTTGCTTTTCTAATTCTATTATTTTCTTGATCTACAACCCAAATAAATTTACGATCTGTACTTAGCTTTAAGTCTGAAATATAGCTAAATCTTGCGCTGGTACCCTTACCCTCCACGTAGCCTGTTAAAGTAGTACTTCCAGCGACGTTTACTATAGCTTTAGATTTTAAATTAACTGAATATATATTGCTAAAGCCCCCTAAATACAAATCATTCCCCATAGGTAACATTGATAAGGTACCTTCAATTGATGGAGAGGTTTTTATTAGGCTAGATACATTTTTACTAGTTAAGTTAACTATCCTAATGCTGCCATCATCTTGAGCTACAAACAACGTATCATTACGCAATGCCATTGAGCTGATTCCTCCAAAAGTTGCAATAGTAAATGCTCCGTCTACATTAGCTGATATACCTGGCTTACCTGCAAGGGTTGCAACTAAACTAGTACCTAAGTCATAAGTACGTACGCAATTATTATTATAGTCCCCTATATACAGAATTCCTTTTCCACCAGTACCCTTAGTAGGGTCATATACCATTGCTATAATATCATCAAATAATGCAACACCTTTTGCCCCGTCTTCATAGCCCCTTTTTCCTGCATTGCCAGCTACATCATTACCCCCCCCACCAGTTATAGTAGATAGGTTTTGAGACAAAGAAGTATTTGCAAGTGCATCCAACTTTCTTACTGCATTATTCCCAAAGTCGTTAATATAAACATTATTTAATTCATCGGCAACTATTTGCGTGGGTTCTATTAATTTACCTACTCCTGCGCCTTTACCATTCTTAAAACCACCAGCTAAGTCGCCAGATCTGATATAATATTTATCGTTAGTAATTAAAATTATATAGTTATTATTTCTATCTGTAATGTATATTTCACCTTGTGGTGTTTGAGCTATCGCAAATGGATAATTGAATTTAGCGCCACTAAGTGGTGAGTTGCTGCTAGATGATCCGGAAACTGAACCAGCGTATGGTGTTGTGGTCAAAACTTGAGCCTCGGTTGCAGAAATAAATGCTAGACTTAAAGCTAGGCATAGAAGAAATTTTTTCATAAGTAGAATTAAAATTTCTCAAAAGTATGAAAAGTTTAATTTTATTATAACATTTAACTTATAAACTTGCTATTATTTTATTGCAAAGCTCTTCTTCGGTGGTAGCTAAATTATTATTGTCAAACTTCTCACCGCTTATTACCTCAAATAGTTCTAGGTATCTGGCTCGAATCATTTCTATTACTTGATTATTGATTTCTGGAATTTGCTGACCTTCCTTGCCTTGAAATCCATTTTCCATTAGCCATTCACGCACAAACTCTTTGCTAAGTTGACGTGGAGTTGTGTGATTATTAACGTGTTGTTGATACCCTTCAGTGTAATAATATCGACTACTGTCTGGTGTATGCACCTCATCTATTAATTGAATTGTACCCTCGTGTATGCCAAATTCATATTTGCTGTCGGCTAGTATTAGTCCTCTATTTTCAGCATAGTTTGTACCAGCTTCAAACAGTTTGTAGGTATAGTCTTCTAGTTGCTCATATACCTCTTTACTCACTATTGCTCTTGCTATTATGCTGTCTCTATCTATGTCTTCGTCGTGACCTTTATCTGCCTTAGTTGTTGGGGTTATGATGGGTGTATCTAGTTTTTGATATGGTGACATTCCGCCTTTTAGTATCACACCACACAGGCTTCTGTGTCCAGCTTGATATTGCCTTAATGCGTGTCCACATAGGTAGCCCCTAACTACCATTTCTATCTTTATAGGTTGGCAGGCTATTCCAATAGCTGCCCTTGCGTCTGGAATGCTTCGTAACCAATTCGGAACAATTGACTCAGTATTTTGCAAAAACTTTGCAGCTAAAGTATTCAGTATTGCTCCCTTAGCTGGTATTAATACAGGTAGTATATGGTCAAATGCAGAGATTCGGTCAGACGAAATCATCACTAACCGTCCGTCGCTCAAGGTATAAACGTCTCTAATCTTACCTTGATAAAAAGATTCTACCTCAGGAAGATTTAATGGATTCAACATATTACAAATATAATGAGCATCTGAATGTAAGGCTTATTCGCCTAATATTTGCGCTAAAACTCGACGTTGAGCTGGGGCAACCTCACCTATTTCTAGAAAATCTTGCGGTCCAGTAGGCTCACATATTGTGTATATTTTATCGCCACTCTTTATTTGATTTTTATATTTACCGGGGATGTATATCCCAACCGTCATATGATCTGGGTAGGTAAGTAGTATGCCATCTACATTAAGTATTTTTTTACATAAATAGAGAAACATAAGAGATCTATCTTCACAATCTGAGTTTTTAGCTATAAGCATTTCATCTGGGCTCAACAACCAGTTGTCTATGTTCATTGCTTCTTGATCTGACTTATAGTTCCAGCCCGTCCTAGTAAATGACAATAGGAACCTAATCTTTTTCTCTAAACTCATTCCTTTTATTTGTGACTCTAGCTGAGAAAGCAATTGAGTTGTAGGTTCAGAATTTGGCAGTCTAAGGTATGTATCCCAAGTTAATCTGGGGTAATTGGACAACAGTTCGTACCAATTATGATTATAAGCTAACGAAATACTGAAGGCTAAGTTATTAGCTTCAAAATTTATATTCGTTAATCTATTCGGATAGTTCAACCAATAAGGAATATAATTTAGGTTAAAGTCAAAAATTTTACCATCTGGGTTTTGATAAAGCGCCGTTTGTAGTAGAGATTTATTGCCATTAGATTGACTTAATTTACCTGTTTCCCGTAACTGAACGCACAACTGCCCTTGCAGCTGAACATAATTCATATTGTAAACTAATTGATTGGTGGCAAAATATATATAAGGTTTAGCCCCGTCTGTCAGTAGGTGCACGTTATAACCTGATTGTGACATAATAGCCCAATTAAACAATTCTTTATTCCAAACATTGGAATCTGCAGTGCCAACGTACAAATAGTTTGAAACAGAACTGACAAGTGAGAAGAACATCCAGTCATTTAATTGCAAGCTATCTTTTACTGCTAATAGTTCTGAAGTTAGTTTCTCAAACTCTTCGCTACGGGTCTTGTAGTAGTATGTGTATAAGTCAGCAAAAGGACTGTCAGTTTTACCATTGTAAATGGGCACAATGCCGAGCCCTTGAAATGTTAGTCTTGATTGAAAATAAGATATGGTGAATGAATGAGAAGAATCATTTTTATGTTTTCCCTCCACCTTGCTGCAATTTAATTGAATCAGCAAGCCCAGCATTAATATGGCTAGGCGGTATTTCATTTTCTTTAAAGTTTCGCGGCTCTTAACCGCATATATATTACAATATGTAAACAGCAAAGATATTGATTTAGTTACAAAAAATTAACATTAAGTTAACATTACTATCAATTACTGTTTTTTATTATTTATTTTCTAAATCACTCTCATTTAAATTGGGGATAATAATGGATTGTAGTTTAATTGCCCACAATACCTATTTATAACCTTACTTGAACCCATATCTTCTTATTTTTGAGTTAAATAAGGAACAAATGTCTAGAAGAATATTTTTAATTTTCAATTTTATGCTTGTTGCATTCACTGCTAATGCTCAGTACTTTGATTTGCTAAACATACAGACTAAAGAAGATATAATAAGTGCAAAAAAAGATGGTGTATTAAAAAAAACTTATCAAGTACAACGTGGCGATGGGGCATTAACTCCTGAAAAAGTAGAGTTTTTTAATAAAGATGGCAGGTTAAATAGGATAGTTTATGCTAATAAAAGACAATGGTTTGACTATAATGAATTAGGGCAATTGGTAAAAATTACGGATAGCATTGGTGCTTATAGGTTTCAAGTGAAGATGACAACGGTAGTATATGATGAATATGACAAGCCAAAAGAGATAAAATATAACAACATTGCACATAGTTATAGCTATAACCCCGAGACTAAAGTAATGACCGAGAACTGCAAAAAGGGATTAGAAAACGATTACTCAGCTACTTATACTTATCTAGCAGAAAATGATAAAAAATTAGTCAGCTATGTAAAAGTAGATACTTCATATAAGTTAATTAACAAACGTGGGTTGATTTACAATAATTTTGGAGATATGGTTGGTGAGATGTTCGTAACACCCTTACAAGACGATTTCGAGAATAAGCTGGGAAATATGTATTTGTATAATAATAAGGGACAACTATTAGAGAAAACAAGCATTTATATTAAGGCTAAAGAGGGCAAAAATGACACCCTACATACCGATGTTACTGCCTATGTATATGATTTTAAGGGACTATTGCAGAAGCAGACTACAAAAAGCAGTAACCCTAACTATCATACTGCTAGCAACTATACCTATAATGCAAAGGGACAAATGATAGAATTCACAACAATAGACCAGAATGGTGTGGTGATACTTCGCCAGAAAATGAGTTACAATTGATAATGAATGCGTAATAACATAATTCGCACGCATATACGTTATTTGTATTAGAATGGGTAATTGCCTATTCTGCTTATCACATCAAAATAATGGGCAATATTAAAACTATTTACAGTCGGCAAGTTTTATCATTTATAGTTGTCATAATAGTTTGCTTATGCTTTACTTCAATCGCTAAAGCTGCTTCACCACCTAAGGGACCTAAGGAAAAAACACGAATTTTATTTGTATTTGACTGTAGTTATAGTATGCTGGCTAAGTGGGGCAAGTCTGATAGAATGACAGGTGCCAAGTCTATACTAATAGGATTAGTAGATAGCATTAAGAATATTCCTAATGTAGAAATGGGGCTAAGGTGCTACGGACACACTAGCACAGTTGCAGATCATAATTGTGAGGATACAAAACTTGAAGTGGGATTTTCTAGAGGGAATGCTAAGCAAATAATAAGTACAATAAAAGGTTTACAACCTACAGGATATACTCCAATTGCCTATAGTTTGAGCCAAACAGCTAATGATTTTCCGAATACAATTGGCATAAACATCATTATATTAATTACAGATGGTATAGAGGAGTGTGACGGCGACCCGTGTGCAGTAAGTATGAAGTTGCAAACTAAAAACATTACTCTAAAACCCTATATAGTAGGTGTCGGATTGGGTATAGATAAGGCAAAATTCTTTGACTGTGTAGGTAAATATTATGATGCTGCTAACGAGAAAGAATTAAAAGCAGTCATTAATAATGTGGTAGGTCAAGCACTGGGCAATACGACCATTTCCTTAGAATTATTAGATGGAAACGGTAAACCATTAGAAACAGATGTAGCATTTAATCTAACTAATTCTAAATCTGCTAAAATTGAATATGCCTATATGCACAGCCTACAGTCTGGTAATAAGGTAGATACCTTTAGCGTAGATGCATCACTAATATATAATGTTATAGTAACAACGGTGCCTGAATTGAAAAAGCTTAAGGTTAAGCTAAAAGAGGGGGCGCATAACGTAATAAGCATACCCAGTCCTCAAGGCAACTTAAATATATTTTGCAAATCAGCTAGAGAATATCAAACCCTACCTATTGTCATAAGGCAAGCGGGTAAACCTGAGATTATTAATACTCAAATGAATAATTCTAGCCAAACCTACTTGGCGGGTAGTTATACTGCAGAGGTACTTTGCCTGCCTAGATATACAGTTAAGGTAAATATAGAGCCTGGCAAAACACTACAACTAAACATACCAGAACCAGGACGCCTACAGTTAAACTACAATAGACCTGTAATAGGAAGTATATATAAATTAGAAAACGGAAAAATGATATGGGTACTAGACCTGACAGGGGACACCGATAATAGCCTAGAGGCCATAGTATTACAAGCAGGTAGATATATGGTCGTATACAGACCAGCTACCAGTACCAATACATTAGATACTCGCGATAAAACTTTTGACCTACCAATGGGAGGCTCAGTCGTATTGCAAATAGGCTAATCGAGTTATAATCTATATTACATCAAAGTGAATCCCCTGTGCTAAAGGTAATGTAGCTCCGTAATTAATGGTGTTAGTTTGTCTGCGCATATAGGCTTTCCAACTGTCAGATCCACTCTCTCTACCGCCGCCAGTTTCTTTCTCTCCACCAAATGCACCACCTATTTCTGCACCACTGGTACCTATGTTAATATTAGCTATACCGCAATCGCTACCATTTACAGACAGGTAATTCTCCATTTCTCTTACATTCAGTGTGAATATAGAGCTACTTAAGCCTTGAGGTACATTGTTTTGTAGATCTATTGCCTCTGTCAGATTATTATATTTCATCAAATACGTGATTGGGGCAAACGTTTCGTGCTGAACTATTTGCCAATCATTTTCTGCGGCTATCAGCACAGGTCTTACGTAGTTACCTGCTATGCCTTCTACTGTGTGTCTTCCAGAATCTGTAAGTAGGGTGCCGCCAGCCTCAACAGCTTGTTTGATAGCTGACTCATACATTTCTACAGCAGCATTATCAATCAGAGGACCTACCAGTGTACCTAGCTCAAGTGGGTGACCAATCTGTATGCTGGCGTATATTTTCACCAATTTAGCAATCAGCTTATCGTACACGTTTTCGTGAATAATTAACCTTCTAGTTGTGGTGCATCTTTGCCCAGCAGTACCTACAGCACCAAATGTTATAGCCAATATTGCCATATCTATATCGGCACTTTCTGTTACTATTATAGCATTGTTTCCCCCCAATTCTAGCAAACTTTTACCCAATCTTTCAGCAACTTTTATACCCACTTGTTTCCCCATTCTGGTGCTGCCAGTTGCAGAAACAAGGGGTATGTTTAGATTAGAACTCATCAACTCACCTATCTTGTAGTCTCCGTTTACTATATTGAATATTCCGTCTGGCAAATCATTTTCACGCATTACTTGGTTCACTATATGTTGCACAGCTACAGAGCATAACGGTGTTTTTTCGCTAGCTTTCCATATAGAGGTATCACCACATACTGCTGCCAACATTGCATTCCAAGACCAAACTGCGACTGGGAAATTAAAAGCTGATATTATGCCAACCACACCTAGTGGGTGCCATTGCTCCATCATTCTATGCTCTGGGCGCTCACTTACTATGGTTAGTCCATATAGTTGCCTGCTAAGTCCTACTGCAAAATCGCATATATCTATCATTTCCTGCACTTCACCCAATCCCTCTTGATATATTTTGCCCATTTCATAGCTCACCAATTTGCCAAGTGGTTCTTTATATTCCCTTAGTTTTTGTCCTATTTGTCTTACTATTTCGCCCCTATGCGGTGCAGGCATATTCCGCCAAGTGTGAAATGCTAATTGTGCCGTTTCTACGACTTTATGAAACTGCTGTGCTGTAGTTACAGAAACACTTCCTATCAATTGCCCATCAGCGGGGGAATAGGATTCAATTTTCTCATCAGAATCCAACCAATTATTACCAATAGCAGTACCAGAATTATGAGTATTTAAACCAAGATTTTGTATAAATGACAGATCAACAGACATATAAATATATTAGTAATGAATTAAGACGAAGATAGGACGCTCAAATATGTAATTAAATAATTTCTATACAAATACTTTTATAGATTTGAAATAAAATACTAATAAAATGGCTACAAAACTTGACAAAAATTTTTACAAAGCTCTTAGAAAAAAACAGCAAGTAGGTAGCACAGCTGATATTCAACTAAACTCAGTACCAGGTAGGTCTAGAAATAGAATTGATATCTCTGATATCAATGATTTAATACCGGGATTTTACGACCAATTGATTAAATATTTGCATACAGAGGGAAAATTTGAATTACAAGTAGATTTTAGTCAAAATTTAGATGAAAAAGATGAAAAATTTCTCAAGTTGATACATAATAGGAAAAAACTGATGAATATTTTAGCTGATGTGGATGAATTGCAACAAGAAATGGGAGTAAATACATTCGCATTAGGTTTTCCTACGCTAATTCTAAAACAACAATTGAAAAAGGGTGCGGTGGTTTGTGCACCTATGGCAATTTGGCGGCTGACTTTAAAGAAGGATAAAAAGAAGATTCATTCTTTAGTAATAAGTCGTACTGAAGATGATTTTGTTGAAAACAATAATGTATTGATTAGTTTCATTCGAAATGACTCAAATACAACTATCAAAGTGCTTTCAGATTATGTTCTGGAAGATGGAGTAGTAAGTAAAGAAGAATTAAAT
>JAWXCF010000091.1:0-18255 GCA_034440515.1 Bacteroidota bacterium | reverse complement strand
TTTTAGTTCATAATTTCCATTAAATACTTCGTCAGCAGCTTTAGTCAAAACATTTAATCTATTAATTAAATACCTAATTAGCAATATAGTAGAGCTTATGGCTATAAAACCAGCGGCTATTAGCGTAAGTATATTTATCAATTTAGCATTCCTAACAGTGGAGGATTGAATTTCGAATTTTAGATTTCTATCGTCGTGTTCTCTGTTGTCAAATGCTATCCATAGACTCCGAATTTCATCAACCAAAGTTTTAGCAAATCTTGGGTTGACACTAGTAGCATTTAAAAAGTCGGTTAAGTCATCGGATTTTAATAAAAATTTTCTTTTATTTAAGAGTATATTAGAATAATCAGTTTTCCACTTAAAAAAAATATCCTTAATTCTGTAAATTCTATTTATTTGTTCAGGATTGTCCTTAAGTAAAATGGTTAATTCAGCGAAATTTGCTTTTATTATTGGATCCGATGCTACGATTGGTTGCTTAAAGCTTTCTATACCAGTAAGTAAGTAACCTCTAAGTCCAGTTTCTTGGTCAATTATCGCTTTTTGTAACTCTAGTGATTTTCTAAGTACTGTTTCACTTTGATTGAATTCCTCAATATTGTTTTCAATTAGATTGCTCGCATAAATATTTATCAGATTACTGACAAATATGAGCAATGTCATAAGTCCGAAACCTAAAAATATTCTAACAGAGATTTTCATATAATCTACAAATATAGTCTTGTTATGTAGTAGAATAAGTTAATACACAATTTGTAGTCTTAACACTGATTTTAGACTCTAATTGTCTGATAAATAAGTTAAAAAGATTTTCTAAATCTTAAATACGCTAAACTAAATACCAAATATTACTATGTAGAGACTTTACGCTCCGTGGTTAATAAATCACAACATTTAACCGCAGTATAATCTTCAGTGTTTTTTATTTTAATACTGCATACAATACCTTTGCGTGTAACAAAGCTGGTGTATCATAATTTGATACTTCTCCAACTTTGCCTTTTATAATTAATAATATAGGTCAATTTATATATGGTTTTTAATTTAGATCTCATCAAGAAAGTTTACGACAATATGCCTAGCCGTGTAGATCAAGCACGCAAAACATTAGGTAGAGCATTGACTCTTTCTGAAAAAATACTTTACTCGCACTTGTTTGAGGCTGAGCCAACTGTAGAGCTGCCGAGGGGTAATGCCTATGTGGACTTTGCCCCAGATAGAGTTGCAATGCAAGACGCTACGGCACAAATGGCTTTGCTTCAATTTATGCTATGTGGTAAAGATGAAACTGCTGTACCAAGTTCAGTACACTGCGACCACTTGATATTAGCTGAAAAAGGTGCTGAACTCGACATTAAGAAGTCTCTGGGCGAAAATGCAGAGGTGTTTCAATTTCTTAGCGATGTAAGTACAAAATACGGAATCGGGTTTTGGAAACCAAATGCTGGTATCATCCATCAAGTAGTACTAGAGAACTATGCATTCCCAGGGGGAATGATGATAGGTACAGACAGTCACACTCCAAATGCAGGTGGACTAGGAATGATAGCAATAGGCGTAGGTGGTGCAGATGCTGTAGATGTTATGGTCGGTATGGGTTGGGAACTGAAAATGCCCAAACTTATAGGCATACATTTAACGGGAAGATTAAACGGTTGGGCTAGTGCAAAAGACATCATACTATTAGTAGCAGGCATATTAACCGTAAAAGGTGGTACAGGCTGCATAGTCGAATATTTTGGTGAAGGTGCAGATAGCCTATCAGCTACTGGTAAAGGAACCATCTGTAATATGGGTGCTGAAATAGGTGCTACTACCTCAATATTTGCCTATGACGAGAAAATGGCAGCTTACCTAAGCAGTACAGGCAGAGCAGAAGTAGCCGAAATGGCGAATGGTTTACGCAGTTACTTGCGTAGTGATGATGAGGTTTACGCTAATCCATCAGCATATTATGACCAACTAATTGAAATTAATTTAGATGAACTAGAGCCACATATTAATGGACCATTTACTCCAGACGCAGCTTGGCCTATTAGCAAGTTTGCAGATGCAGTACGTGAACATAATTGGCCAGACGAAATAGAGGTTGCACTAATAGGATCTTGCACTAATAGCAGTTATGAAGATATGACGCGTGCCAGTAGCATAGCGGCTCAAGCTAAAAGTAAAGGCATAAAAGTATCTTCTGAATTTACCATTACCCCTGGTAGTGAGCAGGTTAGATTTACAGCTGAGCGTGATGGATTGTTGCAAGTATTTGATGAAATAGGTGGGGTGGTACTGGCAAATGCCTGTGGACCCTGTATTGGGCAATGGGCAAGGCATAATGCAGACCCGAACAGAAAAAACAGCATCATTACTTCATTTAATAGAAACTTTGCTAAGCGTAATGACGGTAACCCAAATACCCACGCATTTGTAGCCAGTCCAGAAATGGTAACTGCAATGGCACTAGGTGGTAGGTTGAGTTTCAATCCATTGACTGATAGCATCACCAACATAAATGGTGAACAAGTAATGCTAGACGAACCAAAGGGTATAGAGTTGCCACCAAAAGGATTTGATGTAGAAGACCCAATGTACCAAGCTCCCGCTGAAAATGGCAATCAAATAAACATAGAAGTAGATCCACACAGTGATAGACTTCAATTGTTAAGCCCATTTCAACCTTGGGATGGTAAAGATTTGAAAGATATGTATTTACTTATCAAGGCACGTGGCAAGTGCACTACAGACCATATTAGTATGGCTGGACCTTGGTTAAAGTATAGAGGGCATCTAGACAATATAAGTAACAATCTACTAATGGGTGCTAATAACTTCTTTAACGGTATGGCAGACCACGTGAAAAACCAGTTAACACTGGAATATGGTAAGGTAAATGCTGTAGCTAGAGATTATAAGAAAGAAAATATTGGTTGCGTAGTGGTAGGCGATGAAAACTACGGCGAAGGTAGTAGTAGAGAACACGCAGCTATGGAACCTAGACACGTAGGTGCTAGGGCAGTAGTAGTTAAATCATTTGCTAGAATACACGAAACTAATTTGAAGAAGCAAGGAATGTTGGCATTTACATTTGCCAATGTAGCTGATTATGATTTGATACTAGAAGACGATAAAATAGACATAGTTGGTTTAAATGATTTTAAACCAGGGCAGGCTGTTAAAATGGTGGTAAAACACGTTGACGGTTCGCATCACGACATTATGTTGAACCATACATATAATGAAATGCAGATAAAATGGTTTGAGGCGGGTAGCGCATTAAATATGATTCGCCAACAGTTGTCTGAGCAAGTATCGGCATAATTAAATAAATATATAGAATATATATAAACGGCTGCATCAGATTATGAATGTAGCCGTTTTTTTTGTTTGAAACCATTATTAACTAATCTTAATATTGGCTTATATTGTAAGGTTTAAGATATACATATTTCAGTTAATATATTTGCGCGTAATATTTACAACCAAGCTATTGACTATCCAAGCCCAAATTAATATGCCCCATCAGCAATTTATAAATAGAGAAATTAGTTGGTTAGCATTCAATGCAAGAGTATTGCAAGAAGCAGCTAATGTAGAAGTACCCTTACTAGAACGGTTAAAGTTTTTGGGAATATTTAGCAGCAATTTAGACGAATTCTTTAGAGTGCGTGTAGCAAGCTTAAAGAGAATGGTTGATGTAAATGCTACTGGTAGCGAAATATTAGGAGGAAAACCAAAAAAAATACTTCAACAAATACAGGAAATAGTACTCGAACAAAGGCACAGCTTCGACAAAATTTATAGTAAAATAGAGGCAGAACTGAAGGAAAACGGAATCCATATAATTGATGAATCTGAATTATCAGTAGATCAAGGCCAATTCGTTCGCAATTACTTTCAAAGTAAAGTGCGCCCACGCCTTGTACCAATTATGTTAGACAATGCTCGGGTATTTCCAAACCTGAAAGATAAATCTGTTTATCTAACTATAAACCTGCACGACGGTAATGCACCAGGGGCGAGGAAGCCAAAAATGGCACTAATGGAGTTGCCTACCGATACAGTACCTAGGTTTATAGTTTTGCCACACAGCGATGACGATTTGAATACATACATCATCTTGTTAGATGATTTGTTGAGGTACAATTTGCGGGAGATATTTGCAATATTTAGATATAAATACATAGAGGCCTATACCATTAAGGCGACTAGAGATGCAGAACTTGATGTAGAGGAGGAATATGGTGATACCTACATACAAAAGGTAACTAAAAGTCTGAAACAAAGAAAACGTGGACGATTGGTGAGATTCATATATGATGAGAAAATGCCGCCAGAAATGCTGCGTTTCCTCATTAGAAAGCTAAAACTACGTGGGCAAGATAACCCAATACCAGGTGCCAGATATCACAACTTTAAAGACTTTATGAAGTTTCCTGATGTTGGTCCAGATTCTTGGCGGTATCCATCTGCACCGTCTATTCCTCATCCTGACATTCAACCGAATGCTAGTATGTTGCAGTTGATACACGACCGCGATTTATTGCTGCATTATCCCTATCAGAATTTTAGTTATTTGATTGATTTGTTAAGGGAATCTGCAATTGACCCACAAGTAGAAAGCATTAAAATGACATTATATCGTGTTGCACCTAACAGTAACGTGATAAACGCACTTATTAATGCCGTAAAAAATGGTAAACAGGTAATGGTAGTGGTAGAACTGCAAGCTAGATTTGATGAAGAGGCTAATATATTTTGGGCTGACCAACTAAGAGAGGAAGGTGCGAAGGTTATGTTTGGCGTACCAGGACTAAAGGTTCATAGCAAATTGTGCCTAATTCAAAGGAAAGACCGCAGCACTATACATAGGTATGCCTACATAGGAACTGGAAACTTTAATGAAACAACCAGCAGACTATATGGCGATCACGGTTTATTTACCGCACATAAGGGCATTACACAAGAAGTAAATAACATTTTTAATTTTTTTGAGAGCAACTTTAAACCAGGAACTTATAAGCACTTGTTGGTATCTCCGTTTCATATGCGATCAGAAATTACGGCACTCATTAATAATGAAATAGCCAATGCACAAGCAGGCAGAACAGCCTATATGGTGTTGAAAATGAACAGTCTGGTAGATGAGGAGCTAATTGTAAAACTATACGAAGCTGGTAAGGCTGGTGTTGAGATAAAACTTATTGTAAGGGGTATTTGCTCCATCATACCAGGTCAACCAGGACTTAGTACAAACATAGAAGCTATAAGCATAGTTGACAGATACTTAGAGCATACCAGAGTATATCTATTTGCTAATGGTGGTGAAGAAAAACTGTATATAGGTAGTAGCGATTTAATGACCAGAAACCTTGATCGAAGGGTAGAGGTAGTTGCACCTATATATGATCCAAAATTGTTTAGCCAAATTAAGGCATTCCTTGCAGTACAATTATTAGACAATGTAAAAAGCCGCAACCTAGACCTAGATAACTACAATAAACTAAGAGTTAGGCCAGAAGGAGAAGAAAAATTGCAAGCACAAACATATTTCTACGATTTAATAAAGCAATCTATGATAGAGGGTAATTCAGTGTTTGAAGACATAAAACTCCCTTTAAAGTCATTAGAAAAGCATAATAGTAATGGGAGTGAAATCAAGAAGAAGCGCAACGTTAAAAAAGTAAATGCACCTACTAGCGATGTTATTGAATCGGCTGAATTAGATTAAGAGTAAAAATTGACCACCATTAGAATTAAATCTTATCTATTTTTTTACCCACTTCTTTCAGCGCTTTCTTAGGTTTTAGTATTTGCAGTACGCTGTCAGGGGTCATTCGAATGCGAACAAAGAATGTGTCTTTATTTAGTAAATGGGTGTGTTTTAATATAAATATTCTGTAGCCTTCCGGGAATTTAGCTAGAGCACTATCTATTGATTTTTGAGCGATGTTAATGTATTTTAATTTTTCTCTATTTAATCTTTCAGATACCTCTGCAGTTAATTTCTTGGACTTAATTTCTAGTTGAAGACTGTCGTTTATCTGATTGATTCTGTCAACTAATTTCGTTTTCAGTTGAATTAGGCTATCTCTAAAGTATAGGGTGTCAACTATTTCAGTGCTTAAGTATTTGTAATCTTGATTTGTAGTTATCAAGGTAGTGTCCATATAGCTTTCAACCTTTCTATCTAACCTTGTTTTTAGATTTTCTAGCCTTTGTTTGTAATCATCATTTTTACAAGACGATAATGCGATGAATATCAAAAATATTGTAAAAATTTTAGGTGTGTATTTATTTGGCATTGTATGTAGATGCTTAAATCGAAATGATAAGTTGATAATTAAAGATGATGAAATTACAATATTTACAAGTCAAATCAACAGCCGAATTTGTTCGTATAGTTAATACCTAATTTAGCGTAATAAATAAATAACAATTACGAATAAATTATACTTTTGAATATAAGTGTATATTGTGAAATTAATCGCTTAGTTTACTAAGTATTACCAAAACAATTAGTTTAGCACTAACAAATAAAATGAGTGAAACCCCTATATCATCTAATAATAAAAATGAGTCGGAAAAATTTGCTGATGAGACACTTAGGCAGTTTTCTGATACGGATTATTATAATGAGTCGAATAGGTTAAGAGCATTAAAAAGCTATGACGTACTAGATACAAAGTCAGAGGAAAGTTTTGATGCATTGACTAAAATTGCTAAAATGATATGTGGGACATCTATTAGCTTGGTATCATTGTTAGATGAAAATAGACAATGGTTTAAAAGTAAAATAGGCATTGAAGTAGAAGAAACACATAAAGATTTGTCGTTTTGTAAATATGCAATTGGTACAAGTGAAATATTTGAGATAAAAGATGCTTCAAAGGATGATCGATTTAAAGATAATCCTTTAGTAACTGGTGATCCTAACATAAGATTTTATGCAGGTGCTCCTTTAGTTAGCCCAGAAGGATACGTATTAGGTACTCTTTGTGTAATAGATAGTGAACCTAACCAATTAACTGAAGAGCAACGCGACATTCTAATGAAACTAAGCAAACAAGCTGTAGCATTACTAGAGCTTCGCAAGGCAAATTCAGAAATGAACTCGGCTTGGCACGCCGCCGAGCAAAGTCAATTAGCTAAAGAAGAGTTTTTTGCAAATATGAGTCACGAGATTCGCACCCCTATGAATGGAGTGATAGGTATGATAAGTTTGCTGTTAAATACAGAGCTATCAGCGGAGCAAAAAGACTATGTAGAGACCATAAGAATTAGCGGAGAAAGTCTATTAACGGTAATAAATGATATACTAGATTTTAGTAAAATAGAGTCTGGTAAATTAGAACTAGAACCTGCAACATATGAATTGCGCAGCGTGATTGAGGAAACATTTGACCTATTGGCTGTACAAGCTGCTAGCAAAAACTTAGAGCTATTGTATTATCTAGAGACAGATACGCCAGATTTAATCCATACCGACATAACTAGGTTGCGTCAAATATTGGTGAATTTGGTTAGTAACGCAATCAAATTTACAGATAGAGGTGAGATATTGGTAAAAGTATCTGCCACCAAACAGAACTCTAAAAATCCTTACATATTAGAATTTTCTGTGAAGGATACTGGTATCGGTATTAAGTCAGAGAAACTCGTGAAGCTTTTCAAGACATTTAGTCAAGTAGATTCCAGCATCACCAGAAAATTTGGTGGAACTGGTCTTGGTTTAGCGATAGTCAGCCGACTTAGTGGCTTATTGGGCGGCTACAGTTGGGCAGAAAGTGAGTACGGTAAAGGTTCAACTTTTCATTTTACCATTAGCTCGCCAAGTGTACAGGTAAATGACAATGATAACCCAGCAATAAGGTTAAGCAGACTAGCAGGTAAAAGATTGTTGCTAATTGACGATAATGAAACTAACCTAAAAATACTTCAAAAGCAGACTGAAATATGGAACCTCAATAGCAAATTAGCTAAAAGTGCCGCAGAGGGCCTAGGCTTGTTACAATTGCATAAGTTTGATGCAGTGGTGATAGATATGCTAATGCCAGAAATGGATGGCTTGGAACTGGCTCAACATATTAAGGAGAATACTATTTTCAATGACATTCCGCTCATTTTATTTAGTTCTGTTGGCTTTTTCCCAAAATCTAAAAAACATCTTCGCAAATATTTCCATACTGTTTTAGAGAAGCCCCTAAAATTTACACAGCTTAGGCAAACCCTAATAAATGTATTAGATGATGCTACCAGCTCTAACGATACTAGCACTGTAATACATTACTCTAATCAAATAGATATTGATAAGGTGTTTATAGCACCTGCTGTATTACCTGTGTGTATATTGGTAGCTGAGGACAATATGGTGAACCAAAAGTTGATTAAAAACATATTGAGTAAATTAGGCTATGATTGTGATACTGTAGCTAATGGACAAGAAGCTGTAGATGCTGTAAAGCGTAAGGAATACCACATAATATTTATGGACATACAAATGCCAGAAGTGAGTGGGTTAGAGGCTACTAAAATTATTAATGACCGTTTAGAGGAAAAATTAAGACCTTTTATTATAGCTGTGACGGCAAACGCAAATGAATCTGATAAGGATATGTGTATGGGCGCAGGTATGGACGATTATATAAGTAAGCCCTATAAATTAGAGGGTTTAAGAGATAAATTGGATTTCTGGGCTAATGCTGCAGTTAAAAAGTTTGAACTAGTCTAGTTCTATAGTTTTGGCTTAGCTGCAAGTTCTTTTCTAGACCAAGCTATAAAATCTGTAACAAGTGGTTTATGACCTTCTACCCTAAGCAGATGCATTATCTGCGCTCGATGGTGGGTACAGTGGTTGTTTAGGTGTAGCACTACATCATATAGTATTGATTCAAACTGTTTCCCCTGTAGGTTGGTGTAGCTCAAGGTTTCAAATAAATTTGCCTCTGCAATATACTTTTTCCAATTATTAAATATCAAATTGGTCGAGTTTATAGCTTCATCACCAGGTAAATAGTCATTTATACCATATTGATAACTTGCCATATTAGCTATTCTGCTGTACCATATATTGGTAGCGTGCACTGTATGTATCAGTAATTGCCAGCATTCGCTATAGGAAGATTCTACCTGAAGGTCTAGGTCTATTAGGAACTTGGCAGTTTCTAGGGTCATTTCTAGGTTGTAGTCTAGATATCTGTTTAGTAGGCTTTTTATATTGTCTTCCATTTTGTTTAGTTACATCCGTTCACTTCTACTTCGTCTTTATAATTATTGAAATCTATTGTTTTATGAGAAAATCTTACACACCTGTAGGTTTGTATATAAAATTCTTTCTTTTTAGGTCTAATGGTGTTTTTTTTACCCCATTCAATTATCATTTTTTTAGCAACTTCTTTTGCATAGGCATTAAAATAGCCAGTTGTTTTTATATTTATATCTAATACTTTGCCATCAGAATTCACTATAAATTTATAGTCTATAGTACTTACTACATCATTACCTGTCATAGGGGCTTCATATACAGTGGGGTTAATCATCATTTTAAACATATCTGTAGAACTAAAGTAAGTAGTTAAAGAAGAGTCTAATTTATCTCCATTATCTGGTTTGGTATTGCTTTGGGCATACGTACAAAATGATGTAAGTGTAATAAATATAAACAGGATGTATTTCATTCATTAGTAAGTGTAGGAGTTTAAAAATTTATCATTAAAAAACCCTTTAACTCTAAAATGACAAATGAACAAAATAGAGTCAAAGGGAATGTTTTGATACAAATATGTATAAAACATATCTGTCTGTATTGTTTAGACTAAAACAAGTTGTTGGTATGCTTATACCTTTCTAACAGTTCTTCTTTAGTTTTATCGCTGAATACTATTAGGGTAGGGCTCAATTGCACAGGACGTTTACCATTTTTAACACACTCTTCTACTGTTTTAGCAAAAGTTGGTCTAGTCGTATTGCGCAGGCGCTCAATCATCAACTCGGTTGCTGTTTGTTCAGCGGCACGTCTGCGTGCACTTACACTGGTTGTGTTTCTACCTCTACGCCCACTTGATGGGCTACTCTTGGTTGCTACTGTTTCTTGCATAATACTTTAATTGTCCTTAAAAAAAATCTAAGAATTGGGGTTTAACAAAAATTTTGATAGTTAATGTAGTCGAAAATGAAATTTCCTTTACGTTAATGATTGAACCACTGTAGGTAAACGCTGGTAAAAAACAAGCACCCAAGCCGATATTAAGGCAAGTCAATTTTGTATGATTGATTGTATTGTGGTGATATGTATTTTTGCTTAGCAAAATCTACTTAACGAGCGATTTTTTTAGTTTGAACATCTAATAGAAGATAAACAAACAGAGATAAGTTGATTCACTTATTCTCTTTTATCATTATTCAAACTTACAACAATATTTCCATTTTTAGGCTATTTAACATTAATATAATGTATAAAGGGCGCACTTTGGATGATATATCCACTAAAATCATACATTTTCCACACTCATTTTTATTTTATTGTTTCTGCACTTTTCCGTTGTAATTTTGTTATTTATAATGGTTTTAATTAACTAATAATTATAATAATTTGGATAACACAACCATAGAATCTGTCACTAACGTTAATTCTGACTTACTATTAAAAGTAGAAGCGGCATTGCAAAGTATGCGCCCATTTTTAGAAGCAGACGGTGGTAATGTAGAATTAGTAAAAGTAGTAGATACAACTGTATGGCTAAGAATGGTAGGCACTTGCAAAACCTGTAGTATGCGCAGTATGACTATGAAAGCCGGAATAGAAGATGGTATCAGGCGTTCAGTACCCTACATAACTAGAGTACGTGCCATAGACGATGCCGATGTTCTACCTTCAGATCTAGTCTAGTACTATTCTGCTTTCAGCCTTGCATAGCATTTGCATTCTAATAACTTTGCCTATGTACGATGCAACGCAGTGTAAATAGATATATAATTATAGTAGGTATTATATTGTATGCTCTATTTGTATCGCATTCAGTAACATCTGCTGGTGTACCTAAACTTAGCATTAGCAAGGTAGAGGGTACTGTTGGCGACCGATTTACTATTGTGTTAGACATTGAAAGTCTAAGGGTAGAGGACACTTCTTATTTCCATAATTTTCCCGGCCTGCAGCCAGGTCTGCAAAGACTTGACAGTGTACATATAGATTATGCCGATGAAATATCGCACATTAGCTTAGGGCTTACGGCATTTGACAGTGGCAGCTTTCAGTTCAATTGGCCAGCCAGCACTTGGCAGGTGCTAAAACAACCTGCACCAGTCAATATAAAGTTTCACATAAACCTAGTAAGTGTAGATACTACTAAGGCATTTAAAGATGTAATGCCGTACCTCTCAATTTCTGAACCTTGGGATAATTACCAAATGTATGCCTTGATATTGGTTCTGTTAGTTCTTATTGCTATTAGCCTATGGTTATACTTAAAATACAGGCGCCGACTAAAGGAATCTAAACAGTTGAAGAAAAATGAGATAGCCCTATTCGATATTTTATTACAAGATATAGACGAATGGCAACTTAGAGGACACCCAACTAGTGATGATGAGGTGAAAAAGCTATATACAAGCATACATTTCAGCATTAGACAGCTAACATCTAAATTGATACATAAACGATTAAAAGCCAAGACTACAAAGACTGTGATGCAAATAGTGCGGAATATAAGACTAGACCCAAAGGCTATAAATATGCTGTCAGAAATATTGCAAACAACTGATGCTGTTAAATTTAGTAAAATAATAGCTATACCACAAGATACTAATCATCTATTAACTATTACTAAGCAATATGTGGTGCTAATGAAAACTATTTACCCGCCGATGATAGATACGGTTCAACATAAAAACGATTAGATATAAAAGCACACTGCTGATATTTTCTGAAAATAATATAATTTAGTAAAAATTTAATCAACAAATTTTAAAGCATTCGGTATATTTGGTATGGATTATTCCCCACAAAATGGGTTGATTAAACGTTATAGGAATTATCAATACAAAACATAATAAAATGATTAGTAATTTGAAAATGGACAAAACACTAAGCCAAGCTCAATTGGAAGATTTACTTCAAGGCACATCCATCATAACATTTAGGAAAGTAAGTGCAGAATTAGAAGAGGACGATGAAGAAGACCTTATTGACGAAGATGATGATACTCTCGATGAGGAAGACGATCTAGACGATGAAGATCTAGGCGAAGAAATGGCTGACTTTGACGAAGAAGACTTAGATGTAGATGATGACGACTTTGAAGAGGAAGATTTTGATGATGAAGGTGATGACGACTTTGATGACAAAAACGAAGACTAGTTTACCAAAGTACTAATTCAATATAATAGGATTGCTTTTTATAAATAGTTGAAATTATAACTATCTTAATGCTCAATTATATTTTCCCCTAAAACTATTATGGTGTTAGGGGATTTTTTTGGACCATTATTCCCATATTATCTGTCTGTTTTGGTCTGCGGAATTGGCAGTTGAATATAGGTAACACCCGAAATAGCCTTGGATTATTTTTCGCAATATTTATCAACCCAAACTGAAATCCGTACAGTTGTTTGGCAATATTTAGCCCACCGATACTGATGCCAATGTGCAATGAATCATTGTTATACGGGGCTATTTGAAGGCCTCTTAGTTTTTTATTTTCGTTAATTATTAGGGATAGTTCAAGACCGTTCATTACGCTATTATAATTACCAAACAGTCCAACAGAGGCACCATTAAATATGGACATTGCATTACCTATACCACTTAGGGCGACGCCGTTCATCATTGCTTTGTTAACTTTACTGGCATACGAAGGACCAAGCCCACCACCAATGAATATACCATTCATTTGATTGGTGAATTGATATAAGGCTATACCTAGACCATTCAGCTGCTCTGTACCTCCATACAATCCTGCTATCAATATACCGTTATGCTTGTTTGTTTTGTTTATCAGTCCGGCTAAATTAATTCCATTGCTAACCTCAGTAGATGATGTTAGAATACTAATATTTATACCATTCATAACGAGTGGCTCAGCATATATTAGGCTAAAATTGATTCCATTCACCCGATTTACCTTTTTATCTATCGCATTTATGCGAATGCCATTATAGTATTTAGAGTTTCCTATGCCGAGGCCATAACCGGCAATACCCAAGTTTATATATTTGTTTGTAACCTCCCTCTTCTTTTTTACAGTGCTATCCTCAGGGTAATTATCATAATACTGAGTTTGTGCCAACAAACAATTAGAAGCGAATAGCAAAAGAAAAATTAAAAGTTTCTTAATAGGTATTAATCTGTATCCTTGCATTTATTACAAATTAAAGATTTACCTGTTTAGTTTTGGCGATATAAATACATTTATTAGATTTACAACGCTATTGAAACTTAGTGAATCTAAGACATTAAAAACCTATGTCAAACAATATTTTAGAGGTATCTGGGCTGACCAAACAATTTGGATCGCTTACTGCCGTCAATCAATTAGATTTTGAAATACCACAAGGGGCCATATTTGGACTACTTGGGCCAAATGGAAGTGGCAAAAGCACTACATTAGGTATGCTGCTTGGGGTACTTAGTCCCAGTTCGGGCAGCTATAATTGGACTTTTCAGGAGAATCAGACCCACGTGCGTAGACAAATAGGTACACTACTAGAACAGCCTAACTTTATTAAGAATCTATCAGCCTATGACAATTTGCTGATATGCGCCACTATAAAAGGGGTGGATAAGTCAGACATATATAGAGTGTTAAAAATAGTAGGACTAGACCAAAGGGCAAAATCGAAATTTGGCACCTACAGTACGGGTATGAAAATGCGCCTGGGCATTGCCAATGTATTGCTTGGCGACCCAAAAATATTAATACTAGATGAGCCGACTAACGGACTAGACCCAATAGGCATAGCCGAAGTGAGGCAATTAATACTATTCTTGCAAAGCCAAGGCAAAACCATACTGTTAGCCAGCCATTTACTAGATGAGGTTGAAAAAGTATGCAGCCATATGATGATACTAGAACGTGGTGTAAAGAAATACTTTGGCAGCGTGCAAAACTTTGTGAGTGGGGGCAGAACTTCTATGTTCTATCACATTCAGGCAGATGATATGATACAGCTAGCCAACACCTTAACTAACCTTGACTTTGTGATTTCAATTCACGACGATGAAGGTAAAAACGTAATAGAAACACAAAAAGATATAAGCGCAAGTGAAGTAAATAGAGCATTAGCAGAACAGGGCATTTATCTAAATCATTTGTCTGAATATACGCCAAGCCTTGAGCAACAATTTATTAACCTTACTAAAAATAAAGCCTAAATATTTTGATTCAAAAACTATTTCTAATAGATTTCTTAAAGTACAGACGTAGTCGTGCATTTTTAGGCATCAGCATTCTATACATTGTTATCATTGCGTTTCCCATATTAAGTACCTTGACCACAGGTCAAATAGGGAAAGAAATGCTGGATAGCAGCGTTAATTCTCCTGAGTTTTATAATAATATATGGCAGACCATAGGTTATTTATTTAAGTTTATGAGCTTTATGTTGGCTTTGATAGTCATTACGCATCAGACGGCAGACTATCAGAACAACTCGTTTCGCCAGCACATTATAGATGGTATGACCCGTTGGGAATATTACTTAAGTAAATTGATAGTATTAGTTACCATTTCAGCAGGGGCAGCTTTATTTAGCTACTTGATAGTTAGTTTGGCGGCTGGTTTTCACGGTGCTAGTGTATTTAAAATGTTTGCATCTGGCATTCCCTTTCTATTGGGTTATTTTGTCAGCACACTTGGCTTATTAAGTATGGCATTGTTTGCAGGTTTAATTATTAAAAATACAGGTCTTGCTATTGCATTATACTTAGCCTATATGTTGGTAGAATTGGTACTAACGCTAACCCTAAGTGCCAACTTAATGCCTGTAGGGGGGTTTGCCACTAATCAAGGTAAAGTATTGGGTCTAAATGCATTTGATATAGATTTATTGTTTCCTAAAGGCGCATTTTTAGGTTTGCTCCCTTCACCATATTGGTTACAACGTGCTATAAATGGGGGCAATGACATAAGTAAAAATGATTATGTATTCCGTTGGATTATGGCATTAATTTACTTGGGTGTATTTCAATTGGTCAACCTAAGAATCATTACTAGAAAGGAGATTTAGACATAATGATAGATACCACCATAACTCTAGAGCAACTAAATAGGGGTAGCTTGGCCAATATGGGTCAAAATCTTGGCATAGAGTTTACGGCAATAGATGCACATTGTCTTGAGGCCAGTATGCCTGTAGATCACCGTACCAGACAACCACTAGGTTATTTGAATGGTGGTGCCAGCGCAGCCCTGTGTGAAACTGTGGGCAGTACTGCTGCCTACCTTAGCATAGACAGAACTCAATACTATTGCTTGGGTATAGAAATAAAGTGTAACCATATTAAATCTATCAGAGAGGGGAGTGTAATAGCTAGAGCATCACCCATACATATTGGTAGAACTACGCAAGTATGGCAAATAGAAATCCGGTCAGCTGCAGATGCTGCACTACTTTGTTTTAGCACACATACGGTAAGTGTAATCCCGTATATCCCAGGGCAACGTGAGCAATTGATGGCACATATTGAGGGCTTTATATAGTCTATAAAAGTTAGGCTAGAATAATTGGAGGATAATTATGGCTATTAGCCCCAAATACAACACCCCTGGTGCACTAAATAGTACACTGTCAAAACGGTCTAATATGCCTCCGTGCCCAGGAATAATGTTACCTGAATCTTTAACGCCAACTTGTCGCTTTAGTTTAGATTGAAATAGGTCACCCAGTACCCCTAAAAACATAGTGCTGATGCTGATAACAACGGCTAAGTATAAGGGAATAATGTGAAACTGATAAACCAGCAGCAGTGACGCTGTTACCAAAAAAATACTCCCCCCTATGGTACCCTCCCAAGTTTTTTTAGGACTAATTTTTGGTGCTAACGGGTGTTTGCCAAATAACCTACCCACCACATAGGCAAATGTGTCGCCACTCCATTGTAGTATAAAGAACGACAGGTAAACGTATTTATGCTGATAGCTATAGTCACCAATTTGATTAACATTTGATTGTTGTAATACTTGTACAATTCTGGGCATCCAAACTAAGCAAAGTATTCCATTCAATACATACAAGGTGGCAATCATCTGGTAAAAATCAGCCCGTTTATTTGCAGATGAAATGAGAATAATGCCAGCAAATATTAAAAAAGTTGCAACCGCAACTGCTATTGTGAGTTTCTGTAAGTAGGGAATACCCAAATAGGTAATGGCGTAGGCTATAGCTGCAGCAATAATCCAGTATTTAGTATTGTGGTCTTGTTTGTCTGCCCAAAATAGGGGGATAGCCTCTGCAATGCCGATAATTAGAACGGGAAACAATACCAATATCATTGCCCAAATACCAAATAGACTTGCTGAAATGAGAATGGCAATAAAAACTAACCCACTAATTGACCGCAGCAGTAAGTCTCCAACAGATTTCATAATTAAAGCAACAGCTTAGTATTCACTGGGATTTGATGAGGTGTCCTCCTCATTTAACACACTAATGGCCAAGTCATAATCTTCTTTTTTTACCATTACCTCTATCAATCCAAAATTATTATAAACGCTGCTTTTCTTGTTGATGACGGTGGCATCTATGCCTTCATTTCTTAGTCGTGCAGCGATTATTTCTGCCTGTATAGCGCTGGTATCTGCATATACCTTAGCCCAAGGCCCGCCATTTATTCTACCTAATGGATTGCTAAACAATGCTGAAAGCCTATTAGGCATTGGCACCCTGTGGGTAATTCTATATATTAGCCACATTAAGCAACTGGTTAACAATATGCCTGCACCTAGGGCAAGTGCTTTTGGCATAGTAACTTGATCTATAGGTAGCGATGTACCCGCCCTACTAGCTAGCCAAACCATATACACTTGTACACCATTATTGATGGTATGCAGCAATAGACTGACTTTTAAATTGCCCGTCCAGATAAACAAATAGCCAAATAGTAGACCCAAAATGAATCTGGGAATGAATCCGAAAAACTGAAGGTGAATGGCACTGAAAAAGAACGCCCCAAGCCAAACACTTAAGTGAACCCGACCTGTCCAATTTCGTAATAATGGGATAAGCAAACCTCTAAAGAAAACCTCTTCTGTAAGTGCTGCCCAAAATGCGACTATCAACAGATTTTTGATCAAGGCTAGGTAACTGGTACCCGCTATGAAATACTGCATAGTTTCAGTCTGTTGTTTCTCTAATTCTAAAAAATTAGCCTCTAAACCAGCCAGCCAAATGGGAAAATGAATACTTTTGTTTATGAAATAGGTAAAATTAACTATTGGGTCTATAGACAATAGCGTAAGAAACGCCAATACATATATTAACAGTGAGTTATTGCGCATTAGTCCAAGATAATTAATGGTTTTAACGCCAAAAAATAACTTAGGCAATATGAGGGCAGGCAGTATAAATGCTCCAAAAGTGACCAATACCTGCATTACCATAAGTTGGTTGTTGCTACCACTTTTCATAATTTCAGCTTGCTCGATAGGCCAACCAAAGGCAGCACTAATCGCAATTGATAACAGACCAAATATGCTGTAGCCCAATATCAAACAGGCCAACACGACGATAATCTGTAGGCTGTGGCTGCTGATTACTCTATGCTTACTATTATGTTCTAACTCCTCCATACTCATTTCAAGGCAAAGCTAATACACTGAATTAGTAAATATTAAATGAAAATGGCAACTAGGCAATTTGCTAAACGAAAGCTAAGATAAATTCATCAACCCATTCAGTTTAAATCAAAAAATTTTTTAACACCTTTTTAGGCTCATCCTTTAGGTTCTTGCAAGAAATGCCTAAACCAAAAATCCAGATTAATATAATTATGATACCTCTCATTACTAATCGTTTCTCTACCCTGAATAATTAGTACCGATTTGTTTATTCGTTTTTTATCAAAAGTAGGGGCGAACTCAATACGTGGTACTCATTTATGTTACCTAATTATCAAGTTTATAGTATGCAGTATCAATTTCCTAAAGAAATGGAGTGATAATTTTATTTATTAAATTTTGTTTATTGTATTCTTTTGCCAATATCTAATGGTAAGCCAAACCTAATAGGCATCTAAAACATTACTGACTAGATAACAAACCATAA
>JAWXCF010000090.1:0-4397 GCA_034440515.1 Bacteroidota bacterium | reverse complement strand
TTTTTTGTTTTGGGGCGGGCGCTAGTTTTTATATTGAAGCATCAAATACAAATGGTTTGACAATGACCTTTTTATGGGTTGGTTGCTGAATTGCTTCAATCCCCTGTTCGAGTTTTTGTAATATTTCCTCTTTTGAGTCTTTGCCACATTTTCCTTTTCTACCATCCTCTGTGTTCCATTTGTCGGATGCGGACGCGAAATACCCTACAAGATATATTCCATGCGAACTTATAGGGTGTCTAGCTAGATATTGATTTACCAATTGCATCTGAATTTGCTTGTAGATACCATCATACCAACAGCACTTCACTTCGATGGTAATCATTATGCGATCGCCACTATCACTTATCATTTCAATTTGAATATCTGTGCGTTGCTCGGACTTATAGAATATATTTGGACGCGCTTCAGTATTTATAATAACTGAGGATAACTTATCGCTGAGCCAAGATTGTAAAGCAGCGGTAAACCGCTCTTCGTCTACAGGCAAGCTAGTTTTGTCGATTGTTTGATCATTCCATAGAGCGCTTTGCTTTACATTATCCCCCCTATAGTCTTGTTGAATCACTTGTAGAGTTTGTAATACTAAATCAAGCAACTGGTCGGCATTGCGCGGTGAGCGCGATCTTGAATGAGCAACAAACTGCATAATAAGTTCTGTCGAGGGGGCTGACCATGATATTTCAACAAAGCGCTGTAGTGCTTTTTCGATGATTAGGTTAATGCCCGGAATTGAGGGTCGATTTATTTTTAAGTTTTTTAGCATCTGAATTGCTTGTTGAGTACCGCGATCTGCAATATGATTTAAGATGCTATTGCGCCATTCTTGGCGATTTTCGCGTTCGCTGACGATACCTCCATAAACCGCGATATCGTGTTCAACCCTATAAATAGATTCTACCAAAACGTAAAGTTCATACAATTCCGATTCTGATAAATAACGAAGGAAAGGCGTATTCCGTATTTCACCAATTCCTGGCAGCACCTTCGCCACAAAAATTTCATCCTTCAATAATTTTTTTGTGTCAGCCCACCAGTCGTTATTCGATGCCGAAGATGCAAATGAGGTGATAATTTTTATTTGACTTCGTTGGGTACTTTCATCCGACGAACGCGAAACTAAGTAGGTTTGCCCAATTCTTTGTGCTTCGGAGGATACTGCTGAATTTTGACGAAGTAGATAATCTAAAATGATGTGGAATTGTGTACCTTCAATGCTGAGTTTAGATAGTACTGCCAAAAGCATCTTGTTTAGCATGTCGGCGGGGGCATAACGGAAACGAGACAGAAATCGTTGTACATGTGTTTCTTCGCGACCCAGTTCGATAATTTCCCTAAAACGTTCAATCAACTGACCTGCGGCAGTCTCAAATAATTTCTTTAGAAGCGTTTCATCGATTAATTCCGTTTCTTTATCTGTGTCATAGGGGTTAAACGCAATTGCATCCGCCCATCGTTGCCAATCGTCAGATTCCAGCTTCTCAAAGCCATTAAGTTTTGTTAAGAGAATAAATACTTTATAGCCTTCAATGGCAGGAGGTCGATGCGCTATAGGAATGGACGGATCGACATCGCCGATATATGGATGTTGTTCGTGAACATATTGCAGCATCACGTTTAAGGTTTTTAATACCACATCAATATCATTTTGAATAATTCTCCATCCCTCGCTTTTATCAATTTCTTGATTAATCCATGTATAAAAATATCTATGTCCTACAACCCACCAATGCGCCGAGTCATTTTCGCACTTTTTAAGTCCTTCAATAATTCCTTCACGTCTTAGTGCGATGTCTTGAAGTTGATTTGCTTCTATTTCTGCTATACGACGCCGATATTCAAATAATTTGCGCCCAGCTATTGCATAATCCGAGTCCAATTTAACAAATTGAAAGAAGTCTTGAAGGTGCGCCGAAATCATAGGATTACTTGAATCTCTGTACACCGAAAAAAGCCATTCAGACAAATTGGTGTCAATAGAACCTGACCTCATTTTTGACCCAACAATATGTTTTGCAATGTATAAATAAGCAAATTTTTGTTCATCACTCACGTCGTATTGTGCTTGCTCAATAAGCCAAAATACATCATCTTCTGTGTAGCAGCATATTCCATGTCTATTCCAAACAATAAACTGGACAAGATAATATGAGTCTGGTGCCAAATCTTCTGGATGTAAAACAGCCAGCATTGCATCGAGTAATTTATGGCGTTTATCCGCGTCTGACCTCAATTCTTCGATGTATTCATCGTGTGTTGTGTAAAAGGAATGTAAATCAGAAAAAACACCTTTAAAATCCATAATACGCCGCCACGCGGCGCGAGCAAATAAAACCCTTGTCGGTTCATCCTCAAAATATTCCCAAGCTTTTCTCATAATGCAGACAATAAAGTTGTTGCCAACCACTGAGTTATTGTCTCGTGAATGGTCATAATTGCGCACCCATTCGAGCGCAATATGCAAATCCCCTAATATAAAACTGTCAACAAGATCGTCTGATAAAAGGTCGTCAAACGGATTGCCAATGATATATTGTTGATAATCACTCAAGTCTAGATAAATAAAAAATTCTTGAGTGCTGAGATGTTCTGGATACAACACTTCCACAGTAGAAGCCGTGATTTCTTTGGTGGTTTGGTATTTTTCTGGCTCAGTGAGAATTGCTTTAAGCCGGGCTAGATTTTCATTGGATGTTTTCGGAGTAGATAATACCTTTAGTACAGATCTGCGAAAATAAACGAGTTGGCTTGGATCAAGTGCAAACCTAATGAGATCATCATCGATTGTTCTGACGTTACATGCCTTAATGATGTTTAACGCGAGGTGACGTACATCCTCATTATTATCATCTTGTAGGTAGGGCACCAATTGTTCACCTATTTTTGAGTAACCCAGTTGTGTAAATTCAAGCCAATCAAGTCGATCTGGGTTAATTTCGAGTTCGGCATATTGTTTTACAAAGCGTTCAATGAGGGATGCTTTTTGATTGTCTGTGAGCTGGATAGACTTACTTCTAACCAAAACTAACGGATCGATTTCAAGAATCCAGTTAAACACTTCTGGTCGCAAATTAGCTAACCATGCTGCAGTTTCTTGTAATTTGGGAGCAATCTTGCCATATGTATCGTGTGGATGTACAAAGAGTGTTTTGATTTTGTCAAGTGGCATTGCTATCTTGTTTAGAAAATCCGCTGCGAGATATTCCCCATAACTTCGATGTGCCCATCTGTATATTCCATGTGAATAGGAAGTAAAAAGGGAAGAACGTAACGTTTCTTTGCAAAGCCCCAGTGAAATAGGGTTTTCGGTATCGTTAATCTCTGAAAAAATGACTGTATCATCGGCATAATCATGTGAAATAGGGTCTGATATGAATTTGGGTTTATTACCGATTACAGTCGCAGTTGCTACTCTATGTGCAAAACCAATGCGTTCTTGAGCGGAATACTTAATTTCATCGTTGTCCTCAACTCGACTTTTGCTATTCTCACTTGCTAATTGCTCGCACCCTAGTTCATAGGCTTCAGTGCGAGTTGATGGCAGGTTTCCTTTCTTTTCATGTATGCGGAAAAGCATGTCGAGCGTAATCGGATGGGCGGCTAAAGCCTGTATACCTGCTTTGTGGATACTGTCCATAAATTCACCAGGGGAGATTGGTTGCCCCGCCTCAGCGCGTTGAGTCGCTGCACTCTCAACATCTGCTCGTTGCAGTTGCATGAGATAGAATTGCCCCACAACAGATTTTTCGACTCCTTTACTGTTCCATAAACTACTCATTTCCTTACAAAAGTCATGTGGTAAATCAGCAGCACGGCACGTAATACGCAATCGTAATCTGTGAATATTGTTTACAAAGTGATCTGTAAAAAACCTTTTTAAATCGTGATCAAAACGTTTTATGGCAAGCCTTGCCTCATCTAAGCTATCTAAAAATAAGAATAAATGCTGATCGTTGGTTTTCCAAGTGATGAAATCGGGATTATTAATGATTTGTTGAAACATTTGTCCTGAATCACTGATCTCGTTTAGTTTTACAAAAATACATAAATTCCCTTGCGCTTTAGTATCGCGCTCTATTTTCTGTAATGTGTGGGTTTTTCCTGATCCCGGATTACCCAATAATATTAGGCACGGTGTATCTTCGATTTGTTTATAAGTAAAAATCTGGTCACTCTTAAATAGACCTAAATAGGGAGGCAAAAAATCATCATCTTGTGCTGCATAATCAGAAGGTGCCCAAAAACGATCCCATTGATAGTCATATCCCGTCATTTTCATCCTTAGATGTAGCGTACACAATTATTGATTTTGTTTTGTTAATATCGTACTCAAATTTAACCAATACGCAATCACAAGTATGATTAAAATGCAGATTTTACAGGGCTGTATCATCCAT
>JAWXCF010000089.1:0-62513 GCA_034440515.1 Bacteroidota bacterium | reverse complement strand
ATGTATCGTTTTCAACATATTTGTAACAACCTAAAAAGGTACTTATACTCCAATTATAACTACTAAATTATTGATAAACAAATTTTTATAATAACTTAATTCGTTATAATTGTAACAATATTAGCTAAAATAAAAATATTTTTTTTTATGGAAACCATCAAAGAGTTGCTAAAAGTTATTGAGGACTATCAATTATATGACTTTTCAAAGTTGGACTTATACAATGTAAAGAAAAAAAAAGGACGATTAGAAGAGTTTGCAAATCAAATAAAAAATGGGTTTGATAAAAGTACAAAAACAGAGAAATCTGAATTGGGAGATATCAATTTTAGAATGCTTCGCTCTCGATTAAAGCGTAAGCTCTATAACAATATATTGTTTTTATATAAGGCTGATAAAGATTTGGGCTATTATCAAAACTATGCTGAACTGTATAGGCAGCTAACTATTGGCAGGTTTCTATTTGGTGTAAGTGCCAAGATTGCTGGTACTGAAATACTAACCTCTATAAACAAAAAAAGTAGGAAGTACGAGGTATTTGACATAGTCGTGCAAAGTGCAATCATATTACGAAGACAAAATATGTTGGAGGGGGACATCAAAAAATTTGAATACTTTACAAACCAAATAGAATATTATAATGATTTAATTATAAAAGAAATAGAGTGTGAGACACTACACTATCGCATACTGCTGTATTTAAATAAATCTACAGCTATAAGTCCAGACTTAAAACGTGATAGCGAAAATGCCATCATAAGAATGTTAGAAATAAGAAAAACCTACAACACCTTTAGAATTCAGTTTCTACTACACGAGCTTCAATCCATATACTTACAAATGATTGGGGACTATGAAAGTGCATTAATCAGTTGTCAAGAGTTTGAAGAATACTTGCAGCATAATGAAGTATTTTATACCAGTAGTAGAATGGCTAGCATATATGCTACGCGAATAAGTTGCAACCTACACTTAGGTAAATATGATGAAGCACTAAAAGAAGTAGAAGTAACACTACCATTGTTTAAGAAAGAAACCAACAATTGGTTTAGTATTCAAGAAATTCATTTCTTAGCCCATCTAAATAAGGAAAACTTAAAACAAGCAGCCCTAGTATATATAGAAGTAATGGGATACGTAAAAGGTGGGCAATTGCTTAAAAATCAGCAAGAAAGATGGCATATATTTGGTGGCTATCTGTGGTTTATGATTAAGTTTAAGAAAAATAATGAAGTTATAAAGCTACTAAATGATAATAACCAAACCTTAAGAATAAGTAGAATACTAAACGATATACCCTTGTTTAGCCGTGATAAAAAGGGAGCTAACTTAGCCGTACTAATATTGCAAATTTTAATACTACTACAAGATAGAAATTACACAGAAATAATAAGTCGTACACAAGCTTTGCGTTCATACTACTATAGAAATATGAAAGACGAAGACTATATAAGAAATTACTGTTTTACCAGTATGATGGTAAAGTTACAACAAACCGATTTTGACGTAAGTAAATTGCAGGTTAGCAAACTGTTAGAACAAATGAGCCAAACCAAGCTTAAATACACCAGTACAGCAAATAGGTTAGAGATTATTCCCTATGAGAAGCTTTGGGAGATAACTTTGTCTCTTAGTCGTCAATATTAAACAATGATTTACTGGAATTCAATGTTTAAACATTAATAACCGTAACTTGCATTCATATAAATTTAACTAAGAGAATACAATTACAATTTAACATCGTAAGTATTATGAGCCACGTATTTAAATCATTCATCTCAGTAGGTGTGATAGCAATCATATCTATAACTACTGCCTGCAATAGTAAGAAAGTGCAAACCTCGCAAAAAAGCATTCTATACCAATATTCTAAAGAGGCAAAGCAAATGTCATTTGCAGCAGATGTGGTACCTTTACTTAATTCTAAGTGTACTTTCTCAGGATGTCACGGCGAAGAAAAGAGCAAGAAAATAAAATTATTAACTTACAATCAGGTAGTTGCAGAAGTAGTGCCAAAAGATGCAAGCAAAAGTGAAATAATTGATAGAATAACCAGAACAGGATTTGGCAAAATGCCGTTAAAAGGAGAACTTTCTATAGACGAAAAGGTTACTTTATATGCTTGGGTGCAACAGGGTGCATTAAACAATTAATAAAATGAACATAGTAAAATCAATTCGAATTATCGTTTTAGCTGTATCTGTAGTTTCACTAGCCACTTGTACCTATAAAAAATACGATGAAATAAAACCCGGTGGTTGTGAAGTTACAAGCATAACGTATGAGAATACAATAAAAACCATACTTAATAACAAATGTGTGAGTTGCCACGGAAGTTCATCAGCAATTGCAAATGTTCGTCTACATAATTATTCCGAGGCAATAATAACAGCTAGAGATGGCAGACTAGTTAGTTCAATAAAAGGGATAAATGGGTTTCAAAAAATGCCCCCAAATGGCGATATGACCGACTGCCAAATAAAGCAAATAGAAGCCTGGATAGCACAAGGCTCGAAAGAAAATTAATTTATAATGTTCCCAATTTTTATGTATAGACTTTACTTATCCCTACTATTTTGCCTATTCACATTACCTATATTAGCGCAAGAAGATAGTAGTCTTTTAAATGAATTAATGCTTGATGCTAAACCTGGCAGCAAACGAGTTGATTACACATTTAAAGATACTAGGCTAATTAACTTTCATACTACGGAGGTGTTGGGTGCTAGGGAATTAGACTTTCGCATATCGCACAGGTTTGGTAACTTAAATTCAGGAGCAGATGGCTTCTATGGTTTAGATGGAGGAGCAAGTATATTGATAGGTTTAGAGTATAGTTACAACGGTAGATTGATGGTAGGCTTGAATCGTAGCAACATAAATAAAATGGTGTCTAGTTTCTTAAAATACAAATTGCTGTATCAAACTGAAGATAATAGAATGCCTGTATCAGTTAGTTTACTAGCGCAATCTGGTATAACCTCTATTCGCGACCCGCAAAAAACTGAGTTTTTTAATACCTCAGATAGACTTAACTATGTGTACCAAGTTATGATATCGCGAAAATTCAATGATTGGTTAAGCATTCAATTGAGCCCCACTTACATTCACTATAACATAGTTCAACGTATCGACCAGAGTAATGCAGTATTAGCTACCGCATTTGTGTCTAGGTTTCGATATAATGTTCGTAGCGCAGTTACATTAGAATACGGGGCCAGAATTAATAGGTTTCTACCTGAAACAAACACCAAGTTTGATAAATATACCAATAGCCTAAGCATTGGCTGGGAAAAAGAAACTGGTGGTCACGTATTTAGTATGCATCTTAGCAATAGTTTGGGAATTAATGAAGCTACCAATTTCGCCTACACTACAGACAAATGGTCAAATGGTGGCATAAGAATTGGTTTTAATATTCGCCGAGTATTTAGCTTATAATTTTTATTTCTCTATAGGGTATGCGCTATAGTTTAAGTAAAATGGGAAAGAGAATTTACCCATTAAGAATAGTCCTGAACCCACACCTGGCCTAAATCCTGCCTCAGCGCCGTAACTGATGGTTGGGTTGTTTCTACATACGTCAAAACCAGCACGAATGCCCACAGGTATTTTGCTTATGTTGCTTACTGCAATAAATGTGGCGTCGCTTATGTAACCCCCTATCTCTCTACTAGATATTAGTGGTGAGTAATATACGAACGGTGTAATCATTAGGTCAGCGTAGTACCTTAATCTTCTTATTACTTTTTTCTCACCAAATGGGGTTAAAGTTGCCGTAACATTTATGTATTTGGTCTGACTTACACCAAGATATATGCCTTTATATGAATTTGCAATTGGTCCACCAACGGCGCTGCCTGTTTTCGGAATACGACCACCCCCACCCATTGGGTCTTTTATATTTACTTCATAGTCTAACTGAACATTCTCACGGGGTTGCCAGCCTGCAGTTAATCCTCCTCTAAATCCTAATACAGTAAGTTCTGTACATCTAGGGTATGCTAAATATTCAATGCTACTGCCATCTAAGTTGTGTTTTTTTGACAGGTTTATTTTTCTCTTAACTTGTTTCTCCGATGTTTTGTAGTTGTAGTCTGCACCTAGGTTTATGAAAAACGGTGTGTAACCAGCAATTTCTAGGCTACCCAAATAAGCATAACTGTAACTAAAGTCAAAGTGAGCTACAATTTTAGGTTTTGCACGCCAGTCTATAGCACCGGCAATACCCAGACTTGAACCATTACTAATATCAACATACATAGGCGTAGCCAATATCACAATGTTAGGAAACATTTGCGGAGCATCTTCCTTAATGGTGGTTAGTACACTGTCCTTTTTATTTTTAGACTGTGCCAAGACCAAAATTGGCGATAACAATAGTAGAATGCAAATTATATTGGTTTTCAATTTCATATTATATGTCGTCGGCTGATATTAATACAAATATGCACAAAGATTTGATTTGATATAAAAAGAAAAACCCCAAGAGTAAATAACTAATTTACAATTGGAGTTGATAATTGATATATGTTGGAAATCTATTAGTCCTCTATTGGAGTTGTGTTATTTGATCCGCCTTTTCCTTGCAATTCATTTTGAAATGCATCCTTCTCAACTTCTTTATACCCAACTAGATTAAAATCAGAAGCTGTTACTTTATCAGAGAAACTAAAAAACTTTATGTAAAATGAACTTAACTTAGATTTCAAGGCAGGGTCTTTCATATCACCTTCTATTAGAATTGGAAAAGAATTTGTAAAAGATACAGGAGTCTTTCCAAATACATCTTCTAACATCCTTACTATGTCAGCTTTATTTATCTTTTGCTCCTCGGTCATATTTCCTTGCATATTTTTAAAGCTTAAATTCTTTACATCTTTAGTTAACCAAAATATTACATCTACTTTATTACTACTTAGCACAGTTTTATAGGCAGTATAACCATCTATTTTTTTAGTTTCATTGGTATTTATCCATTCAAATGTGACTCCTTGCTTATTCATAGTTTCCTTTAATCCTTCAAACACTTCTTTCATTTTACTAGGGTTATACTTTTCATTTGACTTATCTAGTTTAGTTACAGACTTAATTTTCTTGCCTTCTGGAGTAATAGTCGCCATTGTCATTACCTTGTTCTTTTGTTCGATTATCACCTTTAGTGCATTTGTAGAAACACCTTTAGAAAACATTTCAGGTATTGCTATATTATCTATCATAGCTATTCCTTTTAGATATGATATTCTCATACTCATCTCAATAGGTTGGGCAGCTTCGCCCATATTCACCCCAAATAGCATTCTAAATTGTCCTGTATATTCAACTTGTGCAATAGCAGAATGGCAAAAACTAAGTGCAGAAATTAGTAAGAGTATAAAAATTCTTTTCATTGTTAATTATTTTAAGGCTCAAATTTAGAAGTTAGGTCATATAAATTGGTCTAATATGATCAGCATTATATTTTCTAAATTATTTGGCTGGAATGCAGAATATTGCGAATTTCGCACCTCACTAAAATTGTGAACTAAAACCCATTGCCCCCATATTGTCCTATTGGCTTAAACATAAAGCGCACATTCCTTTACTTATTAATTCGGCTATGCTTTGGGATTTTTTCTTAAAGTTTGTCAAGTTCGGTATTGTCGGGTTTTTGTGTATGCTTATCGACTTTGGTTTGACCTATTTTGTAAAGGAAACCTTGAGGCTAAGTCGCTATGTAGCAAATAGTACTGGTTTTATTATATCTGCAGTTATTAACTATTTCTTAAATAGGGCTTGGACCTTTAGAAATCACGATCCCAATATGGCGCAGCAGTTCACTATATTCATCATTGTGGCTACACTCGGACTTTTGTTTAATACTCTGGTACTTTACTATTTTCATCACAATAAGAAATTAAACTTCTATTTTAGTAAGTTTCTTGCCACAGGGGTTACTGTTATTTGGAATTTTTTAGGAAATAGATTCCTAACCTTTGGTGATTGGGGCAATCAGATTGTCAGTTTTATTGGGCTGTAGTCTTATAAATTTTAAAATCTTCATTTTCAAATACTAAGGGTAGTTTTATAATTGCTGTTTCAGTTTCGTGCTTATTAAATACGATAAACTTTAGCCCGAGATTTACCAGCTCAACTTGTTTGCTGCTATCTGCCAATGCTGCACTTGTATTTGTCCAACCGTTGCGATGAGCAAAATATAGCAGCTGGGGATTATCTCCAGTATTTGTTGCTATTAAGTCCTTCCTTGTAGAAAATCTATCTAAAATATTCTCAATCTGTAGCTTGTATAGTTCTGTACGTCTATACATAAATTCTGGTCTACTATTTATTATCGTTTCTGTAAATAATATTACGATTAAAGAAGCAATTAACTTTCTATTGTTTAATTGAGAAAGTCCATAACCTGCACACAATGCCAAAACGGGCACGAATGGAATGATATAATAATTATGATGGTAAAAGGCATAACCGGCCTTACTTGCAAATGCAAATATAAGTAAGAAGCTAATTCCCACCGTAATTATTAACTGCCATTGGCGATGTCTAACAGCGAAATAGATGCCGAGTAAGAAAAAGGCAAAGCCTGAAAAATACATAGCTGAATAATAAAATCGCTCAAAAGTTTGCGGCAAGTGCGTAATAATTTCGTGAAAACCTAAGGCTAAATCTTCACCCATATAGTAGTGCCAAAACCCAAATTTTTGCACCAAATGCGGCACCCATTTAAAATACCACCACCCTACTGGAATGGCAATGACTATAAAACCCACTAGGATAATCAGCCTTCTGCTGAGAGTAAACTTGCTATTGAGCAAAAGAATTGCAAACAATGCCAAAGCAAAGGCTGAGGGAATTTTGCACAATACCCCTAACATACTTAGCAACACAAACGGAGATAAGTGTGCCCACCTGCCAAACTTTAAATAACTATACCCATAATACAAACCACCCAATACCAACGATATAGAAAAAGTGTCTGGCATAGTCTTTCTAGAGTAGGCAAACCATATAGAGTTTAACAATACTAGCGCAGATAATAAGGCCCATTTGGAATTGCTAAAGGAAAGTAGTATAATGCGATAAAACCAATAAACACCTAGCGAAGATACCAGAAGATTGATGAGCCGACCATACCAATCTGCCCAACCAAATACCCGAGCAACTAGGTAAATTAAGTAGTTGTAAATGGGAAATTCTGTACCCGTAATCCCCGTTTTCTCTCCTCCATTATTTAGCCGAGGATACATAATGTTGGCATCCACTTCATAAAAGTTTCTAGCCACCATCAGACCAGTACTTTGGCGCCAGCCGTGTGCAGTCTCTAATGGAGGCGCAGTAATAAATGCTAGCCTGAGTAAAAAATATACAAATAGGTAAAGTCTAACATCGTATAACAAGTGCTTGTATATGCTGAACATAAAGCTGAGGGTAGCTAGGCTTAAAATTACAATTCAATGATAGGGATTTAATACTTTAATCCAATATCGCACATTTTGTTAGTTATTTGGGTTTACATTTTATATAAATGAAAATGGGAAACGTAGAAAAAGTTTTGGTGATAGGTGCCAGTGAAAATCCAGAAGGATACGCCTATAAGGCTACCAAAATGTTGACTGAATTTGGGCATAATGCCATAGCATTTGGATTAAAACCAGGTAAGATTGGCGATACAATTATAACCACTTCTTGGCCTCAAGATGTTAACATAGACACAGTAACTATGTATGTGGGTAAAGATAGGCAAGCAGACTTTATACCTAAAGTATTGGCGTTGAAACCACATAGAATTATATTTAACCCAGGAACTGAAAACAAAGATTTTAAGAAATTAGCAGAAGTACAGGGTATTAAATGTGAATATGCCTGTACCTTAGTTTTGCTCGCTACTCAACAATTTTAACAAATTTGTAAAAGTACAAATACTCTAAAATAATTGACGGTTAACCAATACTTTTGTACCATCATAATAAGGGTACACATATTTGTGCTTTTATTTCCAGATTTTACCCAATCATAACAACGAATAATGAAAGCAGTAATTCCGGTAGCGGGCATTGGTTCAAGACTTAGACCACACACACACACTCAGCCTAAGGCATTAATACCTGTAGCTGGCAAACCCATTTTAGCACACATTATTGACAGCCTGATAGAAGCAGGGTTTACCGATTTTGTTTTCATTATTGGCTATTTAGGTGAGAAAATAGAAGAATATGTTCAGTCTAAATATCCCCACTTGAATAATGAGTTTGTGGTGCAAACCGTACGTGAGGGAATTGGACACGCACTATGGATGGCAGGAAAATATATAGAGAATGAAGATCAATTGCTGATTGCCCTAGGCGATACTGTATTTGATATGGATATGAAAGAGTATATGAACCAGCCTTACAGTTCATTAGGTGTAAAAAAAGTTGAAGACCCACGCAGATTTGGTGTTGTGGAGCTAGACGAACAAGGATTCATAAACAGAATGGTAGAGAAACCAGCAGTTCCTGTTAGCAATATAGCCCTAGTCGGAATATATAAAATTAAAGAAGTGCCTGCCCTAATGGAGGCCTTGAAATACAATATTGACAACGACATCAGAACCAAAAACGAGTATCAACTTACCGATGCACTAATGCGTATGATTAGCTTAGGTGGAAAAATAGTAACTTACAATGTTGAAAATTGGTTTGACTGCGGTAAAAAAGACGCCTTACTAGAAACAAATGCTGTTCTACTACAGAAGCCTGAATTTACGACTGTTGCAGTAAATACTGCCAGTACCATCATCATTCCTCCTGTTAATATAGACCCAACGGCTGTAGTAAAAAACAGTATAATAGGACCTAACGTAAGCATTGGCGCTAGAGCCATAATTGAAAATACCATTATAAAAGAAAGCATTATAGGTCCAGATGCTGAGATAAGAAACAGTGTACTGCACGATTCACTAATAGGTAATGAAAGTGCATTAAGGGGTTATAGCCAAAGCTTAAACTTGGGTGACAGTACTGAAATTGATTATCAATAAAAAATAAGTCCGCTTATATGAAGGTCGTTAGCTATAATGTGAATGGCATACGCTCTGCTTTAACCAAAAACTTTACCGGTTGGCTGGCAGAAACCAAACCAGATGTACTGTGCTTGCAAGAAATAAAAGCAAAGCCAGAGCAGTTTGACAAGGCTATATTCGACTTTACAGGTTACCATCATTATTGGTATCCGGCTGATAAGAAAGGTTATAGTGGAGTTGGCATTCTATCGCTGCAGAAGCCAATAAAGATAGAGTATGGCTGTGGCAATGATTTATACGACTTTGAGGGGCGTGTAATGCGTGCAGACTTTGCTGATGGCACCAGTGTAATGAGTGTATATCACCCCAGCGGCAGCAGTGGAGACTTACGTCAATCTTTTAAAATGGAGTGGCTTACTTTCTTTAAAGCCTATATACTAGAAGTTCTAATTGATCACCCTAAATTAATTATATCGGGCGACTTTAATATTTGTCATCAAGATATTGACATACATAACCCTAAGGGACTAAATGGCACCAGTGGTTTCACCCCCGAGGAGCGCTTGTGGATAAGTGAGTTTTTAGAAATTGGTATGATAGATTCGTTCCGATACATAAATTCCAATCAAATAGCCTACACGTGGTGGAGTTTCAGGGCAGGTGCTAGAAAGAATAACAAAGGTTGGCGAATTGACTACAATATGGTAAGTGCCGCATTAAAAGACACTATAGCAGAAGCCTATACCCTGCCCGATGCATTGCATAGCGACCATTGCCCAGCTGTAGTTGAGTTAAATATCTAAGGCTTAATGTAGTTGAATTTTAACTTATCGCAAATTAGGGTATTCTGAAAATTCTCATTTACTTATAAGGAATTAAGCATTATTTATAATTGGTTTGTTTCAAAACTTAATCATATATCTGTAGCTTAATAATCAAGGTATTACTACTTTTGCATTTTATTAAAAATTCGTTTTTACCCCTGAATATACTCTGATTATAGAACAAATGTTTAATTGTGCAAAATTTTTAGTTTTTGGTTTAATTCTCATTTTTTTAGGTGCTGCAAAAGCTAAGGCGCAAACTGCATTAGATTCACCAAATAAAGTAATTGTAATACCTGCTCCTGGGCAACCTAACTATAACGATACCTCTTCTATTAAGATTGATTCCCTGCATCTAAATGATAGCATACAAGGGTCACCCATACGTCAGTCTCCAGTTATTAATCAAGATATAGATAATCCTAAAGATGAAAAAAGGATAAGTGATAGTATAAAAAAAGCAAAAGATATAGATAATAATCAGAAAAAATCTAAACCAAATAATCCAAAAAAATCTAAACCACAGATAAAGGCTGACCCTAAGAAAACCAGCCCACAAAAGAAAAAAGAAAAACTTTCCCCAGTTGTAAAAAAGCCAAACCCTGTCATAGACAGCAGTTTGCTAAAACAAGATACACTTGCTAGACCTATGCAATTAGATTCAGCTAAAAAAGTAAATAAACTTAAACCAACTACTAAAAAGAAAGGAGTTGCAAAACCGTCTGCTAAAAAACCAATCACTGCCCCAATCAAGGCAAAAATTACAAAGCCAGATACTACGGCTACTAAAATTGATACTAGCCAATTGAAGCTAGCACAAGATACCGTACCGAAAATTCCAGATAGTTTGCTAAGTAGTTTTGGCCCGTTACTATGTAGTTTAACCAATGCAACTGGTCATATACTTGCAGATGATGGTAAATGGTACAGCAGCCCAAATAGAATACCCTATATGAACCCTGAGTTCAACAACAAATACTATGAATTATTTAAAATAGGGACCGAAAATTTTACACACATAGATGCAAGACGTATGACTCTTAACGGTCACAAATGCTATCTAATAACACTTGAACGCATAAAGAGTAAATATGGTGAGGATGAAGGTACACCGACAAAGTTTTACAGGGTGACAGACTACTATTGTATAGATTCTGGTAAATGGCAATTACTACACCCCAAAGGGGTTATTGGTTTGCCAAAACAACCCTACGCTGTGAATATACCAATTATGTTTTCTGGCAGTATTGCCTATTACAGTACAGAGCCAATGATGTTTGAGTTTATACATAAAGATATGAATTTCAATGTGCGAAAAATGCACCTGTATGATACTTCTGTTCACACATACTTACAGTTAATAATGTTACCTAAAAAAGGTAAGGACGGTGGCTCTATTCGATTTAATACTGCCCTAAGCTATGCCAAACACGGCACCGATATACCCAATGATAATTTGATTATATTTGATTTACAATATTTTAGCTTGCCCTACGCTAGCTTTAAGATTTGGGATGATTGTTGGAGTCAAGTACCAACTATGAAGGCTCCAACCAAGCCAAAACCAAAACCTAAGAAAAAATAGTCTTAATTCACAATTAAAGCGCCGTGTATAGGTTTCACAGACCAAGCTATTGCCTGAGTTTGAAACATTGCCTTTGTCTCGCGCCAGGTATCGGCAAATAGTTCACTTTGCCTGTAGTTCTGTAGTGCGTTGTCATCATCCCAATGGCTAATGGTCATAAATACTGCCTCATCATCAGCCTGCTGTACAAGTGTTACTTGCCTGCACCCTGGGAAATTGCTAATGAAGGGATAGACTTGAGTAAATAAATTTTTGAAATTCTCAATCTCATCTACTTTAAACTGCATTTTCACTATTCTCACTAACATTTATCCCTTTATGCTTATTTCAAATTTTGACTTCATACCCAAACCCAAGAGTTCTGATGCATTACCGTGCTTAATGCAAATCTGCAAATAGTCGCCCATACCATAGCTTAAATATTGCTCGCCACTAGGTATGTTTTGCGCATTATCTACCAGATCTTCTATTATCTGTCTATTTCTATAGGTCAATTGTATGGGTTTGCCTAGGCTATAGTTCAACATTACGGTTCTACTTAGGTTAGTTATTACATTTCCCCACTGGTCTATGTGTATAGCCTCACACACTATGCCCGATTCGTCAATATAGACACTGGGAAATCCCCCTTTTATATAATCATTAATGGGAATGCCTGGCGGGTCATTTAATTGTCGTCGAAACACTTCAACCGAATAGTTTGCATAAATATCTTTGTGTGGGGTGCTTAGTTGCCAAGGCTCTACATCAAACCTACGCACCCAATCTGCCTGTTGTCCCATTAGCAGTAAATCTATTACGCCATTATCCTCTAACATAAATCTATGTCCATCTTTACCAGCTAGTAGAAATCGCCTGTGGCTAGAATCTTTTGGTTCCTCTATTGGCAATAAATGCAGAGTACCCTCTGGAAACTCAAACCAACAAGACCCTAATACAAATCCTGCTGCATTTAAATCATAGCGCTTTATGCTGTGGCTAATATCAATAATTTTAACCTCCGGTAGTCTAGACAATATATGGCCCTTCATTACGGGAATCATATATCCATCTGCACCCGTATCTGAGGTTATGGTTATTATGGGATATTGCATAAATTGCAGGACAGCGAACAAAAATATACTTAATTTCTGTTCCTATTAAAAGATACTATATTGAGCGAATTAAAATTATCATTTGAGGAAATACATCCAGCTGCTATACTTGGTGTTAACAATCAGAATTTAAGACTGATACAGACTGCTTTTCCTAAGTTAAAAATACATTCACGTGGTTCAGACATTACTGCCATCGGCGATGATGATGAAATAGCCAGATTCAGAACCATCTTAGACAAAATAATGCATATGACGCGGAAGCACGGCATTAGCGACGATAAGTTGGTGGACTTGTTGGGAACTGCGCTAGGCTATGTAGAGACTGTAGATGACCTAACCAAAGACAGTGATGTATTGCTGATAGGCAACGATGGACAACCGATACGTGCTAAGACTGCCAACCAAAAAGTATTGGTGCAATCTGTATTAACTAACGATTTAACATTTGCCATAGGACCAGCCGGTACTGGTAAGACATACACCAGTGTGGCACTTGCCGTTCGGGCATTAAAACGTAAGGAATGCAAAAGAATCATTATAGCCAGACCTGCAGTAGAGGCAGGTGAAAACTTAGGCTTTTTGCCAGGAGACCTTAAGGAAAAAATAGACCCATACCTAAGGCCCGTATATGATGCACTTGACGATATGATAAGTGCAGACAAGTTGAAACAATGCTTTGAGAGCAGAACAATAGAAGTAGCACCTTTGGCATTTATGCGTGGGCGTACCTTAAACAATGCTGTAGTAATACTGGACGAGGCACAAAACGCCACCCATAGCCAATTAAAAATGTTTCTAACCCGTATGGGTCCAACAGCTAAATTTATAATAACAGGTGACTTAACTCAAATAGATTTACCCAAACAAGGAGCCAGCGGCTTGCTTAATGCCATTCACCTGCTTAAAAACATTAACGGCATCAGCATCGTAGAATTAAGCGTACAAGATGTAATTCGTCACCGATTGGTACGCGACATAGTGAATGCCTATGAGAAATTTCAGAAAGTAGAATAAGAGGTTAACTTTAATATTAACTTGTTTCAAGTTTGTATAAGTTAAAAGTTAATCAAAATTTTAATTAATTAACGATATGTTAACATAGGTGGGGGTAAATATCAACTTTTCAATAACTAATGAACATAATTAGTTTAATGAAAAAAGTATTTCTAACCCTGTTTTTAGTTTTAATAACAAAGACACCGCAATCAAAATTATAAAGCGTGAAAATTTTGATTTAAACTTTTTAAAATCATATATAAATGAGGATAGTGACATCATAATACCTACATCTATAATGCCCACACCTCATAGCAAAGACTTTTGCTATGCTGTAGCTATTAATTCTAAGATATTAGAACACAAGTATTTAAGCCTGACTGGCAAAAGGCTAAATTTACACTAACAATGAGAGGCTGCAACTTTACTAATGGGTGTCTTTCCTCTTATTATCCTTTCGGAATCATAAATCTAAACACAGGTAAATTTTCCAAATTAGATACTTTCAAGGCTTACTCTATTACTGGTGGAAAACTTGGCTCTGAAAATGTTTATAGCATTTCAGATGCATATAAAATTAAAAACTGTGCAATTACTAGGTCAAACAGAATAAAATACGTAAATCTTGGGCTTTACCCCGAAATTCAAAAAACATACATTTATTTTCATAAAGAATATACTTGGTTTGTAAATAGATACAGGCAATTAGTTGCATTGCCGTTTATCCTATTTTGATGTAGTAATATTTAGAATATTACCTTCATAGTTAAATTATCTAACTCTTTCTTTTCAGTTATTTTGCAGAACTACTTATATAGCCTGAAAGTAATTTTTATGTTAAAAAAAGTTAACTAACTTTTAAGTAATAAGGCAAATAAAATTAATCCAATCACCTATACTTCGTTTTACTAATTATCTATATATTTGATATATAGAATTCAAAATCTATGAAAAAATATCTGACACTCTTGTTACTTTGTTTTAGTGTTCTTGCTTCTGCACAGTCTGGCTTTGACAAGAATTTAACTACTTTTTTTATGAAGGAAGGGGACAAACCTAGAAATGTTGTTAAGTTGATAAATAAATTTAGTTTAGAGTCTGGATTTTCATTTGACTATATGCGACCAAACTCTCAAATCAATTCTTGGAATGCGTGGCTAGTGAATAAGCTGCAAGCAAACTTTAGAATAAATGATGAATATAGCATAGAGGCACTGTATGGTACTGTAAATAATGCATTTGCAACAGTGAGGGAAGAAAACGGTGCATTCTCTCAACCTAAGACTTATATATATTATAAAGAAAAAGGAATTGTCCTAAATAGTTCTATTTGGAAAAAAGCTGGGCAGAGTGTCAGCATCGGTTTTGGTGCCAAAATAAGAAATGGTGTTGATATGAATACCGTCAGTTCCTCAGAACCTGAGAAAAATGTTTGTTTGAGAAGTGAACACACATTTGTTTTGCTAAATAATGATTTTGGATTGAGCATCAGACCATCATACCAGATTGACGTTACTGGACCTTTTTACTTTAAAGTTTTGGTTGACTATAGCAGATATTTTAACAAGACAAAAACTGCTACTGATTTTAGAGGTCAAGATTTTTTTGAACATCGACCAATAAATTCTAATTTAACATTAAATCTTAATTTTGGGATTAGACTTTAAAAAAATTCAAGATAATTGGCATTTAAATACTTTTTAAATCTATTCTATCTTACATCTTTTGCAACTTGATGTGATAATTTAAATGTTGTCCGATTATTTCCACAACATACATACCTGCAGGCAGTGCTTGTATATCAAAGCTTTGTGAATTGGTTGTCTGTGTATTAAAACTTCCCAGCCTAGTACGTGCACCAATTGAGGAAATAATATATACTTGGTAGGGCTCTTTATTTGACTGTATAGCCTTTATATTAATTAACCCAAAGCTTGGGTTGGGAAAAACTTGAAATTCGTTACTTGCTTGCGGTGTTACTAATATTCTAGTTCCCATAACCGTGATGCTTGAATCAAAAGTTATTTTGCAACCACCCTTACTTGTTACAACCAATTGAACTAGGTAAAGTCCGTCAACTAAAAATAAATGATTTACGGTATCGCCCAACTTGCTCGTATTATTTATAAACCAACCAGCAGATGTGATATTAGAATCTAAAGCAATGAATCTAAAATTTCTTCCATTCACTGCATTTGCGCGCCATTTTGCAGTCGGTTGACTGTAAACCGTTATTACTTTCTCTGTTGTATCACCGACTCCCAATTCATTTCGCACTATTAGCCTAACCATATAATTGCCTGCCTTGGCATAGGTTAGCCCTTTTGGAGTTTTGTCTATTGATTGAAGCCCATTACCAAAAGTCCATATATAGCTACTTGCGTTGGTAGTTGCATTTAGAATTATTACCTCCCCACCTACACAGACATCGTTAATAACAAATGCTGACACTGAAGTTGGGATAACGTCAATTAACAAGCTATCAACTTTTTGACAAGAAATTGAAGCGTCTAATTGCCTAATATATAGTATTGATATTCCCTGTTTGCTAAACCTAATTAATACAGAATCAGGCGTTTGTTTTAGCAATTCTATGTCTTTGCCAAACCACTCTACTTGAAATACTGATTTAGCTGTCGTCTTAAACCAAGCTGTTTGTCCTATTGTAATTCTCTGTGGGCCAACTATCTTAGCTTGTGCTATTTGTACTAGTGCAACACTAATAGTTGTAGAATCAATACAATTAAAACTATCAATTGATACACTAGTTAGACCACCAGATTTTTGCCAAACTACTTGTATGGTGTCTCTACTAATAGGTGATGTAATCTGCCCACCAACTATGTGCCATTCTAACTGACCGGTAGTTGGCATTAACGTTCTAATATAGGTATTTGCAGTAAGTGTGCAGGCTTTACTTGCTCCATTTATAACTACAGTATTTGGTGCTTTTACATAGATATTTACTGTGCTAGAGTCAATTAGTCCATATCCATTAGACTCAACTAGGGTAATGCTATGTTTTGGAGTATTATCCCATACTACTTTTACACTAATTGAATCAATCTTTGAAATAATTTTACCACCTACCACACGCCATTTATAGGTATTATTTATAGACTTTGCAACATAATTGCCAGTATCAGTTTTACAAAAAGTAACTGGTCCAGATATATTGGCCTTTACTGAGCTAGGTATAATCTCTAAAACAGTAACAGAGGCTGCTGGTAACAACAGGTAGGCAGATTCTCTGGATATGTTAAAGAAAGTTTTCTTTTTGAAACTAGGGTTTTCGTCTTTTATACCAGTCCCCCTATATTCATAAACTGTAACTACTTTGTTTACAGGATAGTTTTTTATCTGGACAGTTAAATAAGTGCTAACAGTGTCTTTATTAAGTATATAGACATATTGTACATTTTTTACAGAATCATAACTTGCAAAACTCCTAATCTTGGTGGTACTTGTACTGGCTTGCATTCTATCGCCAATATACCTACCCCAAATAGCGAGTGATTTACCAGATGCACTTAGATTACCGTTTTTGTTTACAGCATCATACAGTTGGGTTGAGCTTGCATTATTCACCCATCTGGTATTCCAAAAGCAAGAGCTTGCCACTTTAGGATTATTCAATTGGTCGCCCATCATTTGAAAATTTACCAGTGCGTGGCCGACATCGTTTGCATCTTTCCATTGGGTTGACCAATCTATTGCATTGTATTCTGATACTATTATCCTAATTCTATTTCTATCTGCAGCGTTTGGCAACAATGCAATATTATTTACAGCTTGCTTAATGACATCAGTTAAATCTGGCGTGGTGGTTAAATAAGTGCTGTACCCATTTTTATATTGCCATACTGGGTAATTGCTAATGGCTAAATAATCAACTAAACTTGCATTTTTAGCCAATACTGTATTCCACCAATTGTAATTATCTCCATTTATTACAATCTTAATATTTGGATCAACAGCTTTCATTTTGTTGGCAAACTCAAAAACATCATCTCTATACTGTGTACCGGTTACATAACCATTGTAGGATCCATTGTTATAGCTTTCATTGCCTATGGTCCAGTATTTTATGCCATATTTTTTGGTAATGTTGGCATATCGTACCCATTCTTCAGCATTTTTTATCAATTGCCTCTTATTGGGTATGGTACCCCCAGTTGTAGCAGCTTTATACATTGCATCATAAGGTACCACTATTAGCGGTTCTGCCCTCAGGCTAATAGCCATCTTCATAAACTCATCAAAATCTAATGTACTAGCCTTAGGTGTTGCATAATCATTCATAATAAACCTTGAATCACCTGCAGGCCATTCTTGTGGTCCAGTTCTGTTTAGTCTGGGTCTGATACTTGACCAAGGAGAATCTGTAAACATATAAGAGTCAGATTTTTCTCCCCCTGGGTATCGTAACAAATGTACCTTCATAGAGTCTAGCGAATACTCTAGACCAATATTTGGATTGAGATAGGTATCATCATCCATTAGGTAGTTAAGATTCATACCAATTGGATGAGAATTTAGCCTACTAATTACGGAATCAGTATAAACAGTAATGCTCTGCCCAGCAACATAGTGCGATAAAGAAAAAAATATAAATAGTAAAATAAAACGCATTGTGCAGTAGCTTTCAATTACTTATATCAATAATAGATACCTCACTATCAAATATAAAGACAAAGTCAACACAAAGTATCGATTAAATGATATTTAGCTGTTCCAAAATAACTATCTGCTGTGCTCCTGCATTTGATGCAGATTTTGGTAAATGCCGTTCGATGCTAATAGTTCAATGTGGGTACCCTTCTCTACCAATTCACCTTTTCGCATTACCCATATTTCATCTGCGTGGTGAATGGTGCTGAGTCTGTGTGCAATAATGATTATCGTCTTACCCTGCATTACTTCTTTAATAGACTTCTGTACCAATGCTTCACTTACATTGTCTAAGGCACTTGTCGCCTCGTCCAATATCAATATTTCTGGTTTACGTAGGAATGCCCTAGCTATGCTTATTCTTTGCCTCTGCCCTCCACTTAGTAGTCCTCCTCTATCACCTACAAATGTGTTATATCCGGCTTCATTTTCCATAATGAAATCGTGGGCATAGGCTAGTTTTGCAGCAACGGTTACTTGTTCTGGAGTTACCCCTTGCAAACCAAATACAATGTTGTTGTAAAAACTATCATTTACCAAAACTGGGTCTTGGGTTACTACGCCCATTAGTTGCCTCAATTCACTTTGTTTTACCTCTTTTATATTTAGGTTATCTATCTTGATACTGCCGCTATCTACGTCATAAAAACGCATAATGAGTTCGACTAGGGTACTTTTTCCGCTGCCACTGGTTCCTACTATACCGTAGGTTTTCCCCTTTTGTATGTTTACGCTTAGGTTAGTTATTACCTGTTCACCCGTACTGTAGGTAAAGTCAACATTTAGTATTTGAATAGATTTATTAAAAGTTGATATTGATTTAGCATCAGGTTCATCTACCACTTGATTAGCCTTATCAATCAATGCAAATACTCGATCTGCACTAGCAACCCCTTTAAATATATTAGAAAAAGCTTGCCCCAAACTTTTTGCTGGTCGGCTCAATACAAAAAACAAACCCAAATAGGCTATAAATTCACCTTTACCCAATTGCCCGCTAAATACCTGTCTGCCACCAAACCACAATACCAAACCAACTACCAGTACCATTGCACTCTCGCTAAATATTGGAACCAATGCTCGTCTATGCCACTGCCGTCTAGTTATATGGCTGTGTTTAGCATTTATGGTATAGAATATATTTTTAAGATAATTAATAGCATTAAATGCCAAAATGACACGAATGCCACTTATTGTTTCTTCTGCTACAGTCATCAATTGCCCCAACATAGACTGAGTTTCTTGGGCTTCCTTCTTTAATTTTTTTGTAATTCTGCCTGTAAAGTAAGCTGATACGGGCAAAATTGCAAATATGAATAAGGTTAATTCCCAAGATTTATACAGCATTATGGCTAATACGTATATTATAGTAATTGGGTCTCGAATTAAACCCTCAAGGCTAACGACGATACCATACTCAATCTCTGTAATGTCTGATGTTAATCTGGTAAGTAAATCTCCTTTTCTAGAGTTTTCTAAAAATGCGACATCTTTACCAATCATAGTATTATACGAATCTGACCTTATGTCTTGAATAATTTTTGTACGTAATGTTCCCAAAAAATACGAACTAAAAAACTTAAATACATTACCAAGTAGATTGCATACCACCACGATAATAGTTACAAACAATAGTGCTTGGGTAGGCGAATGCTCAGCCTTAATGGACATTGCAGTATTTTGAATAAATGCCATCAGGTTGTCTAAACTACCTAACAACCCAGATGCAGATTGATTGTAATTACCCTTCTCCTCAAACAAAACCTCTAACAGCGGCTGAATCAATACAAAGGTCAAAGTAGTGAATACCACACTAAATATTGTTGCCAGTAGGTAGGCTATTATTTGACGTTTATAAGGTATAGCGTAGCGTAAAATACGCCAATATGTTTTCATTTAATATAATTCCAATGCAGACATAGGTCTCACAAAGACCTAATATATTCTATAACAAAGATAGATTTTACCCTTGTGCCATAACATCTATCCAATAATTATACATTTGAATAAAATATGACAATGCTACTAAACATATTTTGGGTGTTCTTAGGCAGTGCAGTTGGGGGTGTATTTAGATATTTACTTAGCACTATTGTCTTAGTACCAAATTACAACCAAATCAATACTTTGATTATCAATATAATTGGTTGCTTTTTAGCAGGATTATTGTTTGCGGCTTTTAATCAAGGGCAGCTTTCAGAAAAGATTCGCCTAATTGCTCTCATTGGCTTTTGTGGTAGTTTCACTACTTTCAGCACCTTGTCTTTGGAACTAGTCAATCTATTACAAGTAAAGGCAATGATGTTAGCCATTTTCTATTTATTCTTATCTATTAGCCTTGGACTTTTGGCATCAGCATCTGCTATTGCAGTGTACAATAGATATTATTAATAACGTTTCTATCGCAACTGAGTTATCTTTGATTACAGTAATTTTAATTTTTTATGGGTGTAATATTAATCATTATAGGGATGGCAATTTTAGCTATCAGATTCTTTTTAACAAAAGAGTTTTTGTATAAAAACCCAAATGCCAAACGCAGCTTTATTATATTGGGTTTGGTGTTATTTACCTTGGGTGTTCTAGTCAAATCAACAGTTCAAATTGAACCAGGTGAGGTGGGTGTTATCGTACTATTCGGTAGCGTAAGTAGTGATCAAATAGACAATGGCTTGCACCTAATAAATCCCCTAGCAGATGTGGTCCATTTCAATGTAAAAGCGCAAAACTATACTATGAGTGGTGTGCACGACGAGGGTGAAAAAACAGGAGATGATGCCATTAGAGTTTTAACTGCTGATGGGCTTGAGGTAGAGTTAGACTTAACCATTATTTATCAAGTCATTCCTAGTTTTGCCCCTAGAATTTTGCAAGAACTTGGGACAGACTATAATAATAAAATAGTGAGACCTGTTAGCCGTACCAAAGTAAGAGACAACGCTGTCTACTACGACGCTATAAGTTTATACAGCAGAAAAAGAGATGAATTTCAAAACAGGATATTTAAAGACATAGAGGTTGACTTTAAAAAAAGAGGGATAATGTTACAGCAATTACTGGTTAGAAATATTACGCTTCCTATTAGCGTTCGCCAAACCATTGAGGGTAAAATAAATGCTGAGCAAGAATCGCAAAAAATGCAATTCGTATTACAAAAAGAGCGACAAGAAGCTGACAGAAAACGTGTAGAGGCACAAGGTATAGCCGATTATCAAAAAATAATAAGTTTAAATCTTACTGACAAACAATTGCAATATGAGCAGATTAAGGCTCAAAAAGAAATAGCAACATCACCCAATAGTAAAGTTATCATAATGGGTAACAGCAGAACGCCCCTAATCTTAAACGAAGGCAAATAGAGATATTTAACATTTATTTTTAAAATGAGCCTTTTGGCTTGATTTGTGTTTAAACAATTGATGTTATAACGTTAATTGTTATTAAATTACTTTTACTCATTTAAAACATTAGGCAATTTACTATGGAAAATCAAAGCAACAATACTTGGTCATTAGACGCAAGTCACAGCAATTTAGACTTTACAGTTCGTCATATGATGGTAAGTAAAGTGAGAGGTCACTTCTCTGAAGTTGAATCTACAATAACAACAACAACGGGTGAAAATTGGGATGGCGCCTTAGTTGATGTCAAAATCCCAGTGAGCAGCATCACTACTGGCAATGCAGATAGAGATGGGCATTTGAAAAGTCCAGATTTCTTTGACGCAGATAACAACCCATATATTACAATCAACAATGCACACTTGCATAAAATTGATGAAACAAATTACACTCTTAAAGGTGATATGACTGTAAGAGGTGTAACACTACCACAAGAGTTTAAAGTTGAAAACATAGGCGTAACTAACGATCCTTTTGGAATGGAACGTACTGGCTTTGAGTTAAAAGGAGAATTCAATCGCTTAGACTATGGTCTTAATTGGAATTCACTATTAGATAGCGGTGGAGCAATAGTAAGTAAAGAAGTTAAGCTAGACGCAAACCTTGAGTTTGTACGTCCACTAGCCAAATAATTAAGTTCAAATAGTTAATGCCGGCAATTTGACTCAACACGATTGTCGGCATTTTTAATAATTTTACATTTAAGATGATACTAAACAACTGGGATAAATATAGAAACACAGGTTTGTTGGTACTACGCCTAGGTATAGGTTTTATGATGCTAATGCACGGTATGCCTAAAATAAGTGGTGGATCTGAGAAATGGGTGAAACTAGGGTCTGTGATGGAGAACATTGGTATGAGTGCTGGCTTCGCCTTTTGGGGTTTTATGGCATCATTTGCTGAATTTGGTGGAGGTATATTGTTGATGCTTGGCCTTCTTTACAGACCTGCAAACTTATTACTGCTACTAACTATGGTTTTTGCCGCAGTTATGCATTTTAATAATGAATTAGAACCTAGTGAAAGTCATCTAATGGATGCTAGTCATAGTATAGAGTTAGGAATATTATTTTTGTCACTTTTACTAATAGGCCCAGGGAAATTTAGTTTAGACTATCAAATACAAAAATTGACTAATAAGAATAAAAAATTGTTATAGATGAAAATTGAAGATGAAATAAAGCAAACAAAACCTTTTGCCAGTCCTTTTATTAAACTTGCTGTAAATGTATCATACACCTACTTCTGGTTTCAAGAGTTACAAAAAGGGGCTTTAGAATCGTATGACATTACTTTACAACAATTCAATATTTTAAAAATACTTAAGGGTCAATATCCAAAACCTAGCAGCATTATCCTTATTAAAGAAAGAATGATTGATAAAGGTTGTGATGCCAGCAGAATAGTTGAGCGACTCCGTGCAAAGGGCTATGTAGAGCGTGAACGTTGTGATGAAGATAGGCGTTTGGTAGAAGTGCTAATAACTGAGGAGGGTAAAAAAGTACTTGACTCTATAGACGAAAAGAATAAAAATGGAATGCCAGTTGAGCTTTCTTTGACAGAAAAAGAAGTAGCCAGTTTAAGCAATTTATTAGATAAACTAAGAGACTCTAAAATATACTTTACGATAGATGCAACCTTGCTATAATGTAAAACATCTTACTTATGTTTTCGTGTTTTTTGTGTAGTTGATATCCTAGTGAGGATGTCAGTTTCTCTATTTTGTTGTACGCCTGATTTCCTTTTCGGATTTCAGGCTTTTTTATTTTATATTACCAGTAGATTATTACCTAATTATCTTTGTTAAGAATTAGACTACTATTATAACTTCCCAATGCAAATTAACAATTCTCACTATAGAACCATTTGGCTAAAACCCGATAATAAACACGTAGTGCAAGTAATTGATCAAAGACACTTGCCGCACGAGTTAATTATTAGAGATTTAACTACTTTTTCTGAGGCTGAATCTGCCATAAAAGATATGATAGTGAGAGGTGCACCTTTAATAGGTGTAACAGCAGCCTTTGGTTTGTATTTAGCCAGTTTGCACGCACCTAAGCATTCAGTAGGTGCATTTGATGGATACATACATAATGCAGCTGAAATATTATTAAGCAGCAGACCGACAGCAGTAAATTTACAGTGGGCAATTGAGCAAGTACAATCAGCATTAGCAAAGGCAAATAATGTAGAAGATAAAATTGATGTTGCACTAAATACCGCTATAAGAATAGCTGATGAGGATATAGAAACTTGCTTTAAAATCGGTCAAAATGGATTGACAATTATTAAAGAATTATTATTAAAAAAGACATATAACGAACCTGTTAACATACTGACACATTGCAATGCAGGTTGGTTAGGTTGTGTAGATTGGGGCACTGCAACAGCACCAATTTATTTAGCACACGATCAAGGATTGCCTATTCACGTATGGGTAGATGAGACCAGACCTAGAAATCAAGGCTTTAACTTAACTGCTTGGGAACTTAGCCAACGGGGTGTTCCCCATACAGTAATAGTTGACAACACGGGGGGTCACTTAATGCAGCACGGTATGGTGGATATGGTAATAGTTGGCACTGACAGAACAACAAGACAAGGCGATGTTGCCAATAAAATAGGGACATACTTAAAGGCCTTAGCTGCAAAAGATAACGATGTGCCTTTTTATGTTGCACTGCCCAGCACGACTATAGATTGGACTATGAACGACGGTCTTTTAGAAATTCCAATAGAGGAAAGGGATCAAAACGAAGTAAAATACATTCAAGGGTATTATCAAGGGCAATTACAAACGGTACAACTAACACCAGAGAGTAGCCCTGCAGCAAATTACGGCTTTGACGTAACCCCTGCACGGTTAATTACAGGATTAATTACAGATAGGGGAATCTGTGAAGCAAGCGAAGAATCATTACTTTCATTATATCCTGAGTTTAGTCATATTTCAGCATAAATTTATACAAAACGTTTTGAGACAACTACTTACATTTTTCCTATTTACTTGCCTTTTACTAGGAGCAGTAAACGCTTTTGCTCAATGGCCAGATTACAGCCAAGTCAGGTACCATTCTATAAAAAATTCTGGAAACTCTAGGCATTTGGTAACTTATGATTCTATTCGTGGTGAATGGTATTATGCAGCTAGAGAATCGTCATTTACAAAATTTGGGATTGATTCTTTATTATTTGATAACAGTACATTTAATGAATATTCCTTTTTAGCTGGTTTCGATAAGGCAGGTAAAATTAAATTTACCAAAATCCTTACATCGGATAAAGGTCGCGTTGAATTTAATGTAATTCAATATAATTATAAAACTGAGGAGTTGATTATTTCAGGTCGTGACTCCTGTACTATCTTCAAGTATGGTGATACTGACATAATAGTAAAAAACCCAGGATTACATCAATACGTTTTATCCGCAGACTCTAAAACTGGTAAATTAAAAAAATACATTGATTTCAAGACATTTGATAAACAAGATATCCCTAGAGCATTAATTATAAATGGTAACACTTTATATTTATATGGCACTTTTATTAATAAAATCCTCCCCTTTAATACAAAAGACACTGTAAAGGGTACTGAAAATAGACAAAATCTTTATATGCTAAAGTTTAATGAAAAACTGGAAATAGATACAAGTTTTAAATTTTTAGTTGTGCCTGGTTTAGATTTTAATAATGTACTTGCTACAATAGTATCTGAAAGCCCAAATACTGCCACTTATACAAATAACAAGATTTATATAACAGGACATTATTTTGGTAATCCTTTAGTAAATAATCAGTTTACTCTCCCAGGAACGTTATCCTTTGGTGGTAATAGGACATTCTTGATTCCTATTAATCCAATAAATGGCTCTGTGGATAGTGCGAATACTTTGTCAATACTCTCTGCATTGCTTAACCCATTAGACATAAGGCGATCTGGCAATGAACTTCTATTGTCAGGTATTGGATATTCTAAGCCAAATGAAGTAGCAGACAATAAAGTATATTATTTTCAATTACGCACAGACTTAAATGCTAAATTATTGAGTTTTAATGAAGGATTTACAAAGAAATTCTTCACAACTACAGAATCTAGATTTAATTTAACTTGGGATAAACGCACAAAAAAATACTATTTAGCTACTGTAATTGATAATTCAGACACACTGTTAGCGATTATTTTCGATCAAAATTGGAAAGTTTTAGGATTTGATAAAACCACCAATAAAGCAAGACCTAAAGGTATTCCATTTTCATTTGCAATGAATATTGATAATCAATTATCTATGTTTTCACCAGCGTCATATATTGACACGTTCTGCAACATTGAGCAAAGGGCTTTTGGTGAAAACAATATGTTGATAGCTAACTATAACAATCCCCTTAGTGTAACAAAGACTCCGTTTGGAAAACTAAAATATCAACTTTACCCAAATCCTTGTAATGAAGTGCTAAATATTTCTGGGCTGAAAAGTCTAGTAAGCTATCAAGTTGAAATTATGGATATGCAAGGTAATAGACTAGAAAACTTCACGTTAATTAATAAAAATCAAATTGACATTCGTCATTTAAGACAAGGCAGTTATACAATAACTATCAAATCATTAAATGATTTTTACGTCAACAAATTCATAAAGATTTAAGCTTCTTCGGATTCTATACTTGCAGCTGGCTTCATTTTCTTTTTAAGGAAAGAACTGTTCTTTCTATCGAAACTAACTAACAATGCAGGAATTATAAAAATATTGGTAAATGTAGCAGAAATGATAGTAATAGCCATCAATGCCCCTAAAGCTACTGTGCTGCCAAAGGTGCTAAAGCAAAATATACCAAATCCAAATAACAAAAGAATTGAGGTATAGATAATGCTGGTACCCGTTTCCTTTAAACTGTTGCTTACAGTTTTAGCTATAGTCCAATTGTGCATTCGCATATCATTACGATATACAGCTACAAAGTGAAAGCTGGTGTCAACTGCTATACTAAAGGCGATACTAAACACCAATACACTACTAGGTTTAAGGGGTATATTTAAATAACCCATAATGCCTCCTGTAATAGTTAATGCTAAGAAATTTGGCAAAAGGATAATCCACAACAATCGCAAACTCGGAAACATAATTACAATTACAATCATAACTGCTAATACGGCAAATACTAGACTGGTTGCTAAATTCTCAATTAAGTAGCTGTTACCCTTTAAGAAAATGCGACTAAAGCCAGAGAACTGATAACTAACGACGTCTTTACCAAATATGGAAGGAATAATTTTATCTAATCGACTAATTATTTGTTTCAATCGTTCACTACCTACGTCAGCCATTTTTGTAGTTACCCTTGCTACACGCTGGTTACTGTCCATCAATTTAAAACCTACGCCATTTCCTGCTGCAGTATTTAGGTTGAAAGACTTAGTGTATCTAGATATTTTTCTATACTCAGATATTCCAGGCAATCTATACATTTCTGGGTCACCATCATAATAAGCTTGAGTAGCAAATTTTGCAAGGTTTGCAATACTGATAGTCGTTGAAAACTCCTTCATAGTAGCAATAGAATCCTGAAGTTGGTCCAATTTATTCACAAAGTCAGGGTTTATAACACCCTTATCTTCCTTAGTGTCTATAATAATTTCAAAAGGCATTACCCCTCTAAAATTCTCTTCAAAAAACATTAGATCAGAATACAACTTATCCCGCTTTGGTATATCATCCATTATGTACCCGACAGCGTTTAACTTAGTGATGCCATAGACTCCGCCAATAAATAGTAGTATACTAAAACCATATATCAATTTGCGTTTATGCAATACAAGTTTTAATACCCAGCCAATAAATGAGGTCATACTCCTATTTTGCATATAGTTTATATGCTTCGCATTAGGGGCTGGCATATAACTAAGTACTACTGGCATCACCACTAGTGTAGCAAAGAAAGTAGCCGTAATCATAAAGAAAGCAACAAGCCCAAATTCTTTAAGTATAGGACTATTAATAAAATAAAGAACCCCAAAGCCTATAGCTGTAGTTAAATTATTTAAAAATACTACTCGAGCTATACCGTTCACCATCATCATAATAGCTCGAAGCTTATTGTTATATTTACGGTACTCCATATGATACCTATTCTGAAAATAGATAAAATTAGGTACTGCTATGATTACTATTAAGGGTGGTATTAGACCAGTTAATAGGGTAAGTTTATACCCCAACATTGATACAAACCCAAGTGACAATATGATTATAATCGTAATTATAATCAATGGCAACAAAACTGAATAGATTGACCTAAAAAATAGATAAAGTATTAGTGAAGTAATTAATACTGAAAGTGCTAAGAACAGATTTAATTCCTGCTGAATTTTTCCTGCAAATATGGTTCTGATATACGGTAAACCTGTGTAGGCAAGATCAATGTTGTGCTTCTTTGAGAAACCCTTTGATACCTCCTCTGCTTGGTGTATGAGTTCTATTCTATCTTTACTTCTCAGCACTCGTCCATCAAGTTTAATGGCCATAAGTGTGGCGTGAGTACTATCGTTATAGAACAGATTCCTGTAAAATTGAAGATCTAGTATTACTTGTTTAACACTGTCAGCCTCTTTTTGGTCCCTGCATAATCTATCGTGTATCGGTGTTATTCTAAATCGTTTTGTAGCTGTATCTTTATCTATTACTAATAAATTATATACACCTGCCACGCCTGTAACGCCTGGCAATTTTTTTAGGTCTTTGCCTAGCAAATACCAGTCATTATATAAATCTTTATTAAAAACTTCCTTCGATTTAAAGCCTAGAATTAATAAGTCGCCATCTTCTCCAAATACCTTTTTGAACTTTTCGTAGTAGATAAAATCTACATCGGTAATTGGTATGACTTGGGGGAAGTCATAACTCATTTTTACATCTTTAGCCTTATATCCAAAGAATATTGTAATTGCTAAAATACTTAGTAATGCAACGAATCTGTTCCTTATAAAAAAATTGGTTAGTCTAACCCACATTATGTATCGCTTCTATTCTAAAATAATTGAATTTGAAAATACCATTCAAAGGTACGAACCATTGTAGTTGCTTATTAATAGTTTCAACTATTAGATTGTTTATCTATTTGAAGGATTAATTGGTATAATAAACAAATGCCACCCCAAATAATGAAGTGGCATAGCATTTAAACATTTGCAATAAAACTAAGCAGTTGCCGTCTGTTTTTTACGACGGTTACGCTCATTTTCATCTAAATATATTTTTCTCAATCTGATGCTTGCTGGTGTTAACTCTACGTATTCGTCACCTTGAATGTATTCTAAAGCTTCCTCTAGGCTAAATTTAACTGCTGGTGCAATTCTGGCATTGTCATCAGTACCACTAGCACGCATATTTGTCAATTTTTTACCTTTAGTGACGTTGATACTTAAGTCATCAGGTCTATTATTTTCACCAATTATTTGACCACCATAAATAGTATCTCCTGGATCGATAAAAAATATACCTCTATCTTGTAATTTATCAATAGCATAGGCAGTGCTGTCACCATTATCCATACTGATTAATACGCCATTCAATCTGCCTGGCAAACCACCTTTGTAGGGTTCATATGCCTTAAATCTATGTGCCATAATGGCCTCACCTGCAGTTGCAGTCAGTACATTGTTTCTCAATCCTGCTAAACCACGACTGGGAATATTAAACTCAAGGTGTTGAAGGTCTCCTTTTGGCTCCATTACCAATAGTTCACCTTTTTTCTGACTTACTAATTCTATCACTTTACCTGATGACTCCTCAGGAACGTCAACTATTAGTGTTTCAAATGGTTCAAATTTTTGACCATCTATTTCTTTTATAATTACTCTCGGCTGACCTACTTGTAACTCGTACCCCTCACGACGCATTGTTTCAATTAAGATACTTAAGTGTAGTATACCACGGCCAAATACTAAGAAAGAATCTGCACTGTCGGTTTCTTCAACCCTCATTGCTAAGTTCTTTTCTGTCTCTTTCATCAAACGATCTCTAATTTGACGACTCGTAACGAATTTACCTTCTTTACCAAAGAATGGTGAGTTGTTAATGGTAAACAACATACTCATCGTCGGTTCATCAACATCAATTGGAATTAACGCTTCAGGATTTTCAAAGTCTGCGATGGTATCACCAATCTCAAAGTTTTCAATACCAGATACGGCACATATTTCACCTGCTTTTACTTCTTCTACTTTGGTTCTTCCCATTCCTTCGAACGTATAAAGCTCCTTAATTCTATTCTTTTGAATAGTACCATCTCTTTTTACTAAACTTACAGGTTGGTTTAGTTTCAAAGTACCTCTAAATAATCTACCTACTGCAATACGACCTGTATAGCTACTATAGTCAATACTAGTTATTTGCAATTGGGGTGTGCCCTCATTGCTAGGGGCCGGAGGAATAAACTCAACAATACCATCTAATAACTCAGTAATGTCATCAGTCTTTACATTATAATCTTTACTCATCCAGCCGTTTCTACCAGATCCGTAAAAAGTAGGGAAATCTAACTGATCTTCTGTAGCCTCTAGGTTAAAAAATAACTCAAATACACTTTCGTGTACTTCGTCCGGGCGGCAGTTTTGTTTATCTACTTTGTTTATTACAACAATAGGTTTTAAGCCTTGTTGTAATGCTTTTTGCAATACAAATCTAGTTTGAGGCATAGGCCCTTCAAATGCATCGACCAATAGCAACACTCCGTCTGCCATATTTAATACACGCTCTACTTCACCACCGAAGTCTGAGTGACCAGGAGTATCAATGATGTTAATTTTGGTGTCTTTATATCTTATAGATACGTTTTTAGCTAAGATGGTTATACCACGCTCGCGCTCTAAATCGTTGTTATCCATAATCAAATCACCTGTTTCTTGATTATCTCTGAATAATTTTGCCTGATGCAACATTTTATCAACCAAGGTAGTTTTACCGTGGTCAACGTGCGCTATTATGGCTATATTTCTAATATTGTTCATATACTGTTTTTATATCCACGTCTAATTTATTTGCTAAAATTAGATGCTAATAAGTAACTAGAATGTAAATGGTAAATGCAGGGGCAAAGGTAAGCAGAATATGAGCCTATATGTGGTTTTTTTTGAATATAATAGCATTATTGCAAATAAAAAGTGGTGTTATGTTAAAGTATAGCTTTGTGATAAATTGAACTGGACCAAAATACATTTCAGCAGAATTCAGCTATATATATCCTTTGCTGCATTCATTCAGGCGGCTGCAGGATTTACGTTACTTAAAGTACAGATTGATTGGCAATACAGTCTAGCCTGTGCCATCACAACCTGCATAATATATACTTTGTTTCGAAGTACTTACTTAGTTTATAGATTAAGAATGGGTATTCTAGAAATCCTTATTTGCTTGGGTGTGGTCTTTCTATGGGTCTGTTTAGCACCACAGTATTTACTTCCTATTTCTGTACTGGGTATTTTGGTATCGCTGTATGCACTTCCTATTCCTAAAATTGGAATAAGCCTGAGACAAATTTTAGGACTTAAAATCATAATCATCAGTTTCATTTGGTTGAGCATTGGCTATTTATTACCAGCCTTGGTGTTAGATCAAACTATTGATTTTTTTTTAGTTGCAGCTAAATTTATGTATTTCTTAGGGCTTTGTTTTGCTTGTGATGCGGTAGATTTAATACAAGATCAGAGAAATGAACAACACAATGTTGCGTCTTATTTATCTTGGTCTGGGAATAAGATTGCTTTGATAGCTATTTGGGTTCTAGCTATAGTAATATACTCACTTTCATATTTCTTAAATAATTTAAATGGTTATGAATTAATGGCGAGATTTAGTGGACCATTAATGTCTATTGTATACATCATCGCAAGAAATCAAATCCCTACCAGACGAACTATTCAAATTGCATTAGATGGAAGTATAATCGTACAAGGATTTATGGTGATTTTGAGTAGTAATATCGAAATAGTTTCAAATTATTTTAAATGAATATTATCTAAATTAAATCTATCATTTAAACAAAAATCTAAGGTCAATCCTTTATATTTGTGTTAGCCACCTTAATTAGATTATTTAACTAGCATAATGTTATATCTTGATAAAGTAGACTTTGGATTCAGTTGGGAGTTACTTGCCTTACTGTTACTAGTATATTTCGTCATTACACCCCTAGTAGCAGGTCATTACGCTGACACACACGGACACTCATTTTGGCTGTGGTGGGGCTTAGGTTTGGTACTTCCAGTTGTTAGTATTTTCATTTTGTTGTTCCTACCTGATAAATCTGAATTAGGTAAAATGGAGCATCATAAAAGGATGCTTAAGAAAAGAAAACGAAGAGCTACCATACCAGAACAAATTATGCTTGAGGTAGATTTCATATTGAAATACCACAACACCAAGCCAGAAGAAGAGAAGAACAGTGTAGAGGAATTTTAATACTCAGTCTCTTTAGCCTTTTCCCCTCTATTTAAACATTAAATTTGAGCGGGATTTTTCCCTTTTTTCATTTACCGTTCTAACAATACTTATATGTTAACTCATATAGAGCAATCCATAGCAGTTGCAACTCAATCTGCATTAAAAGATCTATATCAAATAGTTGTTCCAATAGCTGATATTCAAATACAGGAAACTAACGAAGAATACCTTGGGGATTTCACATTAGTATTATTCCCATTCATAAAATTACTGCGCAAAGCGCCTGCTCTATTAGGTGATGAAATAGGCAAATCATTGATTGCGTTAGTTCCGCAAATGCAAAGCTTTGTAAGAGTACAAGGCTTTTTAAATATTACGCTAAAACCCGCTTACTGGAATAATTGGCTGTACAAGAACCCCTTGCAAATAAGGCTTGTAAATGAAAGACAGAAAGTAATGGTAGAATATAGTAGCCCAAACACTAACAAACCTCTGCACTTAGGTCACATTAGAAACAACCTATTGGGATACAGCGTTAGTCAAATTCTCAAAAAACAGGGTCACGACGTAATTATGGCAAATCTGTGTAATGACAGAGGAATACATATAAGTAAAAGTATGCTTGCCTGGAGCAGATGGGGAAATGGAGCAACACCAGAATCAACTGGTAAAAAGGGTGACCACCTAGTGGGTGATTACTATGTAATGTTTCAAACTGAAATGAAAAAGGAAAGAAACATTATAATGCAAAATGAAAATATAGAAGAAACTGCTGCTGATAATAAAACGCAAATGATGAAAGATTGTCGTGCGCTTCTATTAAAATGGGAAGCTGGCGATGAAGCCGTAAGAAGTTTGTGGGAAACTATGAATTCTTGGGTATATGCTGGCTTTGACGAGACGTACAAAAGGCTAGGCGTTCACTTTGACAAATTTTACTATGAAAGCAACACATACCTATATGGTAAAGAAATAATACAAGATGGGCTAGAGCGTGGTGTATTTTATAAAAAAGATGATGGAAGTGTCTGGGTTGATTTAACGGATGAAGGCCTTGACCACAAAATACTACTAAGAAGCGACGGTACCAGTGTGTATATGACGCAAGATTTAGGCACTGCCCAGCAACGATTTGATGAATATAATTTAGACAAAATGATATATGTAGTTGGCAATGAGCAGGATTACCATTTCAAAGTTCTAAAATTGGTATTTAAAAAACTTGGCAGAACCTGGTGGAACAATATATTTCACCTAAGTTATGGAATGGTAGAACTACCTACTGGCAAAATGAAAACTAGAGAAGGGACAGTAATAGATGCAGATGATTTGATTACAGAAATGGAAGTAACTGCTGCAGATGAATCAAATAAAACCGGTAAAACTGAAGACTTAACGGCAGAAGAATTTATAAAATTAGTGCATCAAATAGCACTGGCTGCCATCAAATTTTTCTTACTAAAAGCTGGTCCAGCTAATGCGATTATATTTAATCCAGCCAAAAGTATCGAGTTCCAAGGCTTTACTGGCCCTTATTTACAATATTCACACGCCAGAATTAAGAGCATATTGCGAAAAGTTGAAGAAGTAGAAATAATTAAACTATCGGCTGAGGAGATAGAGAATTATGATATGGTGATTGAAGAGAAAAATCTGATTCAGCAGTTACATAAGCACGAACAAATTCTTAACATTGCCGCAGATAACCTTAGCCCTGCTTCCTTATCTAACTATTTATTTGAATTGGCTAAATCTTTTAGTAGTTTCTACGATAAATGTAGCGTATTAAGAGAAGAAAACTTAATAAAACGCGCCTACAGACTAAAATTAACCAGCATAACTGCAACATTACTTTTTGATTATTCCAAGATATTAGGTATCGATTTACCCGAGAGAATGTAATATATAGCATAAATAAATATTTTAATTTCAGTACTTTCGCATCTTATATTATTATAAATGTCAACTACATTTTTTCGATTATTTAGCTTAGTATGCATTTTAGGCATAGTAGTAAGCTGCAAACCCCAATCAGTGAAAAGCAAAACCACTGGAGGATTAAATTACGAGATTTTCACCTCAAGTAATGGTAAAAAAATAATTGCAGATAGCTCAGCCGTTGAAATTAGAGCTTATGCTTTAAATGACAAAGACAGTTTACTACCAGGTAGTGCAGCCAATTCAAAACCAGTAACGGTGTTGATAAGCAAGTCTAGTTTGCCACAAGATTTTGTTGATATGTTTACTGCAATGACAGAAGGTGATAGTGCCGTGTTATACATCCCAGCTGATACACTTAAGGCTAGAATGGGTGGTAAAATGCCAACTGAATTAGGTAATAGCACTGAACTTAGACAGGCATTTAAAATAATTAAGGTAATGAACAAGACAGAGTATGCTGACTATATGAGCAAAAAACAGCAGGACGATTACTCGCAGTTTCAAAATCAAATGAATAAAGACAGCATTGACCTAAATACTTATTTCAAAGAGAAAAACATTACTCCTAAAAAGCAAATGCAGGTTTATTACGTAATTAAAAAAGAAGGTACTGGCCCAACGCCCACACCAGGTGCTACGGTAAGTGTTGAGTATAAAGGGATGCTAATGAATGGTGAAGTATTTGATCAAAGCAAACCAGGGGTACCATTCTCATTTCCATTAGGACAAGGTAGAGTAATACCAGGATGGGACATAGCTATGGAGAAATTCAATACTGGGACAGAGGCTACCATTTACATTCCCAGTTATTTAGCCTACGGACCACAAGCACAACCAGGTAACGGTAGTGGCAGTGGCATACCTGCAAATAGCAATTTAATATTCGAAATAAAAGTACTAAACGTGGTACCTGGACCTAAAAGTGCACCAGCTCCTCAGCAGCAGCCGACTAGGTAAAGAAATACTTAATAGAAATAACAAACCCCCAGTTAATAACTACTCTGGGGGTTTTCTTTTTATAGTAACTATTGATTGTCGCTATTCTACAATTTTCAATAAGTCAGCATATTCATTTACACCATTTACAAATACTTCAACAGCTTCTTCTAGGTTTGGCTTATAGCTACCACCTGCTGCATTATAATGTCCACCACCATTGAAGTATTTGCCTGCAAATTCGTTAGCTGGAAACTCGCCTTTACTTCGCATACTTACCTTCACTATTCCGTCTCTCTCTATAATTAAGCCGACAAATATGATACCTGTCAAGCTAAGAGGATAATTAACTAAGCCCTCTGTATCGCCAGTTGTAATGCTATATTCCTTTAACTCAGCTAGCGAAACATAAATGTAGGCTGTTCTAAATTCTGGCATTATTACCATTTTTTCTTTGAAACAATGTCCAAAGAATCTCAACCTATTTTCATTAAATGTATCGTAAATACTTTGATGTACAATTGTATGATCCATACCTGTTCTAAGTAGGCTGGCAACTATTTCGTGTACTGCTGGGCTTACACTAGAAAACCTAAAACTTCCTGTGTCAGTCATTAGACCCGTATATATGCAAGTAGCTACGTCTGTACTTAATTGATATTGAGGTGATATGGTAGTGATAAACTCATATACCAATTCGGCAGTTGCACTAGCTTCTTCTCGCCACAATCTATAATTATCAAAGCCTTGAGGCCCAATGTGATGGTCTAACATACAGATGGGTGCAGTCGTCTTCATCATTGCCTGTTCCATATATTCGACACGTTGCATTTGACTAAAGTCTAAGCAAAATATCAATTCGGCCTCGCGCAACACGTTGTTGCACTGATCTCTATGTTTGGTATATAATATACTATGCTCTATGCCAGGCAGCCAAGCCAAAAATTCACCGATGTCACTTGGTACTACAACCTCTACTAAGTGCCCAAAGTGACGTAAATAATGCATCATTGCTAAAGCACTACCCATAGCATCACCGTCTGGTTTGCTATGCATCACCAAGGCTATTTTTAAGGCTTTGTCGCCTACTATTTTGTCTTGAAGCGCTAGGTAGGATTGTGGCTCTGCTATTAATTCTCTCACTTTTGAATTTGTATTCTAATGCCTATAAATATAGTCTGCAAAAGTACTATACCATTGCACAATGACGGAATAAGTATTAATATAAGAAAGAGGTAAGAAGGTTTTAGTTTCTACTCAAATAAACTTTAAGTGCAATGCTTAGTTAATTTAATTGCATCTATGAAATATTACGCAATCCTATTTACCAAGGTGTTTCACTTTCTTTTTTCAGATTCGGATCCTTCTGATTCATTCTGTAAAGTCGTCGTCTTATTTCGTCTTCTTGTTGCTGAAGCGCATCTAACATTTGCTCAGCCTCATCTGCACCCAATTGCTGTTCGGGTTGAGGTTTATCACCTTGATCACCCTTGTCATTGTTTGCTCCTTTATCAGCTTTGTCATCTTTAGGCTGTTCCTTATCTCCATCTTTTCCGCCACTATTGGGTTGTGGATTGGTTTGTTCGTCTTGTTTTTTCTTTAGCAAAGCATAGCTCAAATTGTACTTAGCATATACATTATCTGGGTTCTGCTTTAATGCAGAACTGTAATGCTGTATAGATTTAGTCCAGTTTTCTCGTTGCAAATAAGTATTACCTAAATTGTAAAAGACAATAGACTTTTGCGCTGCATCTGGTGCAGTATAGCTAGCCTTAGCCCAAGCTTCAGCAGCCTGCCAATACTTGTTGGTAGTGTAAAATATGCTGCCTTTATTATACTGGGCTAAGAAATTATCTGGCTCTTGTTTTAGTACTTCCTCATAATATTCCAAGGCTAGTGCATAATCTTTTGACACTATAGCTTTATTACCCTCAAAAAGCAATCGCTTAATGTAGTTAGCGTGAAACGGGGAGACAAACAACACAACTATCAGGATATATAATTGAATAAAATGCATCATCTGTGTAGTATTTTTTTAGACCTATCTATTACTTGATGTTTAAATATCGGCATTAATATGTTCCTAGTCAGCAGCATACAGGCTAATAAGATAAATATGGGAAATAATGGAAATTCTCCAGTTCGCTCTACAGCAGCGGCACTTATTATCTTTTGCCCAGCCATATAGTTATTTATTTGATTCAGCGTGCTTCTATCATTGCTCATTATATAACTATGACCACCAGCCTCGCTAGTAATGTTTTGCAATAAATTAATGTCAGGTTTAGATATAACTACAGCTCCCTTTTTATCCTTAATAAATCGTTCTTCCATTTCTGATTTATTGGTCGGAATAGGTGCTCCCTGCATAGTACCACAGGCCACAGCCAATACTTTTATGTCTTTATTTCTTAGCTTGTTATTTACTTCAGAGAAATAATCGGATTGATTATTCTCGCCATCTGTTAGTAATATTATTATCTTTTTATTTGGACTAGCATAGTTTAAATTTCCCTTTTTTGGATATAGCAGTTGATAACCAGCATCTAAAGCTTCACTCACATTAGTTCCTTGCTCACTCACCATATCTGTCGCTGTACTCATTGCAAACTGATCTACTAACTCTAAATCATCTGTCATAGGGCACAGCACATATGGATTTTGTGCAAATACTATAATCCCTGCGTTTATGTTAAGATTAGTTTTCAGCACATTAGCTAACAAGCTTTTAGCACGCTCCAGTCTATTGGGCAATATATCTTGGCAATCCATACTTTTACTCACGTCTAATACAAAGGCAACATCAAGTCCTGGATAGGCCACTTTTTCCTTAATTCCGCCTACTCTAACGTCACATAGTGCGATTACCAATAGAATTAAGGCACCAATCCCAGCATTCACCCAAGGTGTACCGGTATGTGGTCTATGTATTAATCTAAGGCGCTGCATATGGACATCGCCCAGACTATTTATGGCACGCTTGCGCCATTTAAAGTAGTATCTAGCTATAATGATTAAAGGGAAAACCCCCAGCAGAAACCACAATTTTATTATGTCGTATATGTGCATCTACTAGTCTATTATGTTTCGCAGCCAGGTTAACCTAAGCAATAAAGTGAAAAAAGTTAAAATCCCAGCCCAAAATAAATACCCTGCAAAGTGCTCCTCATATTTGGGTTTACCACGACTGTTTAGGTTGCTTTTCTCAAGAGTATTTATCTCTTGATATATTTTACTAAGTGAATTATTATCGGTAGCTCGAAAATACAAACCTCCTGTTTTGTCTGCTATGTATCGCATCAATTCCTCATCTATCTCTACATCACCAGCGTAGGGGTAGGGCAGGTCAAGATTTGTTAAGCCAGCCATACCAATGGTATATACCTTTACTTTATACTTTTCAGCCAATTCTGCTGCTGTTTTTGGGTCTATCTTACCGGAATTATTAGCACCGTCAGTTAATAATATAACTACTTTGCTTTTCGCTGCACTGTGCCTCAATCTATCTGTAGCCGTTGCCAAGCCCATACCAATTGCCGTACCATCTACCAATATGCTTCTATCTATAGTCTTAATGCTAAGTTTTACCATTTCGTGGTCTATAGTTAAAGGACATTTTGTGAAACTTTCCCCACAAAACATCACCAATCCTATACGGTCTTGTTGGCGTGCATCTATGAACTCAAGGGCAACTTTCTTTGCAGCTTCTAATCTGCTTGGCTTAAAGTCAGTTTTCTCCATACTTTGACTCACATCCATTGCCAACAGAATATCTATCCCCTTTCTATAATTGGTAATTTCAGCTAGTGGAGACCTAGGTCTAGCCATAGAATAAATTAGCAATATTAGTGCGAATGCCTCGATTATAGGTAATATTCTGATTACATAAATTCGCAAACGAACCGTTATGCCTGGCGGCGGAAGATTAATAGAGGTTCGCAATCCTGTTCGCTCTAGCCTACCAGCTTTGTTTCGCCTGTATCTTGACCATAACATCCAAAACACGCCCAGCCAAAGCAACAGTACCCAAGGGTACGCCAAGTAACTAAAGTTGGTGAAAAATCGCATAGTTGTCGCCAAAAATAGTTGATTATGCTGCACCAACTATTTCATACCATTAAATGAATGCAATTATCATTCTAAAATTCGTGATTTAAATACGCCTATTCGTAATTTTCCATTTTAATTTACAAATCCAAAACTATCGCATACTATGCTGTCATTTACTGCAGAGCTTACTCCTAAAAATTACGAACAAAAGTGCCTGTGTATATTGGTGCTAGACACTAGTGGCAGTATGGACGGTGCTGCTATAGAGGAACTGAACGAAGGACTACAAAGGTTTATAGTAGAAACCAACAACGACTTCACCACCAGCCAACGATTAGAGGTTGCTGTCATTACCTTTAATGACGAGATAGAAATGATTTGCCCACCTACGCTGGTGAATGAGTTGTTAATTCCGAAATTGAAGGCAAACGGCAGTACTAGAATGGTAGATGCTATGGCAATAGCTACGACAGAGGTAGAGCGTAGAAAGAACTATTATAAGGAAACTGGGCAACCCTACTATCGACCATTTGTAGTAATGATAACTGATGGGCAGCCTAATCCAGACCAAAATGTAGGCGCCCTAAGAACTATGCTGCGAAATGATCAAGCCGATAGTAAATACACCTACTATGGGGTAGGTGTTCAGGGCGCTGACCTAGAATTGTTGCAATCATTGGGAAATGCAAAAATGTTGCAAGACCTTAAATTTCAAGAATTCTTTAAATGGTTAAGTGCCAGTATGAAAACCATTAGCAACAGCAGAACAGGACAAACCATTAGCCTGCCATCAACAGATGATTGGGCTAGTCTAAAAATATAGTAGAAACTAAATGATGAAAATTAAATATGCATTCGCATCGGTACCAGGTAAAAAACACAGTGGTGAAGGTCAAGTTTCTCAAGATTATACTTGGGCAGGAATGTTAGGTGGAAAGTTTACTGCAATAGCAAGTGACGGATGTGGTAGCAGGCAATTCGGAAGAGAAGCTGCAGAATTGACCGTAAAAGCAGTTCAAAAATATTTGAGTCAAAGCCCTTGGGATGTGGCTGGAATAATAAATGCCGTCGTCAAACAAATATATCAAAATGCATTTGGCAGTGTAGATATTATAGCCGAATACGCTGCTACATTGTTGGTGTGCCAAATGAACGGAACCACACTAAATACACTACAATTAGGTGACGGATATATAGGCTATAAAACTACAGATAAGTGGCAAATAGCCAAATATCTACACAGGTCTGAATATGTAAATGAAACCAACTATGTGTGTGATTTGTGGAATATGCAGAAATCGCAATGGAAAAAATTTTATGAAGAATATGAAGTGCAAGAAGTAGGTGCATTCATATTGTGTACCGACGGCTTTGAGAACTATTGCATAGAAAAAACTGCAGATAAGGCAAGTATATATCAACCATTTTTGGAAAGCAATATTGCTGCATTAATTGATATGGATGTTGAGCAAGACGAAATAAACAAACGATTTGCAGAAATGATTACAAACGGAAATGAAGATATAGCCATACAAGAGGATGATAAATCCTTGATAATTGCAACTATGTTCTCAGCCTAATGACCATAGAATTAGAATATAGTAGCAAAAGCGATTCACCTATTGCAGAGGGTGCAGAGGCTAAAATTTACACCATAAGAAATAGGCCAAGGCAGCTGTTAAAACTATATATTGACAATAAGGACGTAATACAAAAACGAGAAAAGCTAAATTATTTAGTTAATAACAGACCATTATTAAGTTCACACCTAGCCTGGCCACTGGAGTATTATGAATCTACTACTGTAAGCAAAGGACAACTGCTGCTACAACAAGGATTCTATATGAAAAAGATAGAGGGTCTAGGGCTAGAATATCTGGAGTCGCTAAGTCCCCCTCATCAGTTGCTAAAACTGCAACCCAACCTAAATAGAAAAGGCATAAAAGACCTATTATCACGTCTAATGATTTGCTGTAACATAGGTGAAACGGTGAATCAATTGTATGATGCTGGTTACTACACCATTGTAGACGTGCGACCTCAAAACTTCATAATGGATAATTCTGGGCAAAGCCACCTGATAGATTTGGACAGCATACAAATATGGAATGACGATATTAAGATTCAGTCCCCTAGCTACTCACCGGAATATGCTCCAAAATCAAACTATAAAGCAGAAGAAATAAGTAAGAATAAGTCTTGGGATATATTTGGATTAAGCATCATAGCCTACAAAATACTGTTTGGCATTCACCCCTTTGCTGGAATGAAATTTCTACCATTTGTAAAAGTTGGAACTACGCTGCCAGAAAATATTGACAAGAAACTATATGCATACGGCGAACAGTCTAAATACCTATTAGTTAGGCAAATACCTCACCTAAAGATGAGATATATACCTGAGCCACTGCAAGTATTATTTTACGATATATTCAGTCAAACTAATGATTACACCATACACACGTGGAAACATATTTTTTTAATGACCTACAATGAACTTGCAGGATATAATCAACTAAAAGTACACAAAATTTATTCTAATCATCAAAGCCAAAACACCAATCCTGAACTAGATAAACTGTATAAAAAGCTACGTGTTGTATTAAAAAAGGAACAAAGCTATAAACTAGAATTACTAAAAAAGAGCAAGTACGACTATAAGAAACTCGCCAATATGTACCCCATTACAGCATTTACCAACAAATATGAAGAAAGCACACTGGTAGATAAATTTTACAAATTATGGATTTACACTTTTCAGGACATCAATACTATTAAGCTAAATAAAAAGCAAATAATAGATGATGAAGGCAGAGTATTGACAATTGATTTTCTAACTATTCAACAGTTAAATATACTGAAGCATCAATTAAGGCATATACAAGATGCCATAATAGCTAAGGAACTGATTAAGAATATAACCTATAAAACAGAGGTGATAAAATATGAAATTACCTTAAAAATTGCCAAGAATAAACTTATTCAGGAAATGGCAGATTTGGTAAACAGCTGAACTATTTCTTAGCTCCAAAATATGCTTTAACCTTTTGTCTGTAATAGCTATTATAGGCAGGCGGGGTCATTCTCAACATTTCATCCTCTTGTTCCTTCAGCCTAATGTATTTTTTAAATAGAGGTGGGTTTAAATTCTTCTTATCTTTACCTTGTTCGGCTTTGCGTTGTTCATCTTGATCTTGCATACGTTCAGCCTTTTCACTCTCTAGCATTCTGGTCTCTATTTCCTTTTGGCGCTTTAGGGTTCTGTCAGATATTCTATTATTTACAATATCTTTCTCTTGCTCCTCCATCATTTTTTGAATCTCCTGAATTTCCTTGCTAGGAGTCAAACCGTCTTTATTACGCTGCTCATTCAGTTCTTGTAGTCTTCTGCGTAGTGCTTCTTGTCTGGCAGCCATTTCAGCTAATTTTTTGCTTTGACCGTCCTTACCATTTTGCCCATCTTTTTGTTGCCCCTCTTGGTCTTTTTTCATACCCTGTAGGTCTTTTTGCAATTGTTGCTGTTGTTCCCGCAGTTGCTTCATAGACATTTTTCCAGGCTTCTTACCTTTCTTTTTGCTTGGCTTTTTACCAGGCTTACTGTCTGCGTCCATCTTCATACTTTCTTGCATATTCTCAAGACTTTCACTTAACATTAGTGCCAAGTTATTTAGCGAAGTCATTGCAAATTGCTGATATTTTTGACCCTCACCAAGATTTCGCTTACTCAATGCATCAAGAGCTTGATTCATATTAAAGTTTATCTCTGCTATCTCTTTATTTACAAATCCACTTATCTCTGGCACCCGCTTACTTAGTGCTAATAGGCTATCTTCTATTAGCGTAGCATCATCTTTTAGTTGTCTTTGCCTTTTAGATAGTTCTAGAAACTCAGAATTATACTCATTTACATCTGCTATTTTAGACATTAATCGTTCTTGTTCCTTACTCACATAGATCAAGTTGTCTAATATTTCTCTCAGCGTATTATAGTCCTCCATTTTTGCATCGCTATCTGCTTCCATTTTCATTTTTTCTAGCTTTTCTTTCATCTTCTGCATATTCTTCCCTGCATCTTTTTGATTTTTAGCAGCTTTACTATTCTCTTTCTTTTCTAGATCTTCCTCACTTTTCTCCATCGCATCGTCTATATCTTCCTGCTCTGGTTTGGTGTCTTCCATTTCATTTTTATTCTCAAGTTCATCGTTTATTTTCTCCAGCTTTTCAATATCCTTTTTCACCTCGTCAAACTCCTTATCAATTTTCTTCTGCTCTTCTTTCAATTGCTCTTGCTTTTGTGCATCATTAGCAGGTGATTTTTCTGTTTTTTCTGCTAATTTTTCTTGATCTTCCTTTAGTTTATCTAATTTTTCGATATTTTGATTTAAGTTTTGCTCAAACTCCAATTGCTTGTACATTTCTTGCATTCGCTCTAGGTCTTTTTGCAATTCTTTATCTTTCTCTTGCATTTCACTCAACTGCTTTTGCAAGCCTTCCTTATCGTCTTTATCTAATTGCTTTTGAAGTTCCTGCGCCATTTTTTCCATTTCTGGGTCATTCATCTGCTTCATCAGTTCTAGCAATCGATCATTTTTCTCTTGCAGTTCTTTTTCTAGTGGGGTAAACTCGTTTCTATCTTTTAAATTTTTCTCATATTGCTCATTTAGTTTTTTCATTTTTTCTTGCAACTCCTTTTGCCTATTCAACAAGGTTTGGAGACGCTTTTTATCTTGAAAATCTAAATTTGGTTTATTGGTCAAACTTCTACGTTCCTTTTCTAATTCTTTTTGCAATTGTTGAGCTTCCTTCATAGCAGACTCCATATCCTTTTGCAATTCTGCCATATTCTTAGCATTGTCCTTTTCTATTTCATTTAGGCTTGGTGTTTTATAGTAGAAACTTTGTGTTCTAGCAGACTTTGCACCATTTACACCATCGTTGTCATAGACTTCTATATAATATTCTAACTCATCGCCTGGGCTTACTTTTACATTGGTCATATCCCAATAGTAAACAAAGCTTTGGTCTAACCTGCCTGGTGCCAGGGGTAAATTTATGCTGCCACTATTGGGCGATTTTCTGGAAGCGCTATCACTGCGTTTTGTAAATTTATATACAAAATGCAATCTGCTAAAGCCGTGGTCGTCGTGAATGTCTCCATTAAACAATGCTGCCTGTTTAATATTTGGGTCACGTTCTTCTGTCGCAGTTATACTTGGTGCTGCATCTGGTATCACAGTTATCTGATAGCTAATGCTATCAGGCTTACTCATATATCTATTTTGGGTTAATACGGTGTAGTCTTGGTCTTGCATTACTTTGCTTTGCCATACATATTCGCCCACTTCGTTTTTAGTAACTTCTTTATTTTCAGCACCTAATATCAGGCTTAGTGTTTCTGCATCAACAGGATAAAACTGCCATTTGACTATTGTTCCTTGTGGCAAAGTCATATCTCCAGCATTGCTAAGCACTTCGTCTTTCTTACCCAAATAGCTTGGGTATTTCACGCTAACTTCAAACTTTTCAAGTCCTGCTTTCGGGTTTACCTTTAGCAAATACTTTTTTGTAGTAAATCCATTTGCTGTAAACTCTATCTGATATTCCCGCTTACTTAGGCTACGTAGGGTGTAGTTGAAAGAGGACTTACCCTCTGCATTCATTTTTACCTTATTACCATCTACTATTATGAATACTTCTGCTGGCAATTGCTCACCTGCAACACTTAATTTAATAGCAAAGTCTTCCCCACGCATTGCCTTTAACTCTTTGTTCAGCAACTCAAATTTAAATGGAGCCTCTTTTTCAAACGTTTTGTTGTAGGCAACCAGTCTTGTAGTACTATCTCTTAATATTTTGGGAGCTACTATCAGTAACAATATAATGATAGCAACTGGAGGCAATACCCACTTTAGGTACCTTTTATTACCCGATAAGTCTATTGCATTTATAAATGGAATTGGCTTTAACTGAACTGCCTTTTGATTAATTGAGGCTTCAATAAGGCTTCTGGCTCCAAGGTCTGTGCTAACTGTTGCCTGCTGATGCAGTTGCAGGGTATTTAACAGTTTGTCTTTTACATCGCTAAAGTGACGACCTATTATATTGGCGGCTTGCTCTGTGCTAATGCCTTGTCTTAGTTCTACCAAACTGAAAATTGGTAACGCAATAAATCTAATGATTACCCAAACATTTACAGCTATAAAGCTCCAAAACAAAATGGTTCTGGGTAGGGGATCCAATCGACCCAAATATTCCAAAAATGCCGCTATTAAATAGCTAATTAACAGTATTGCAATGAAATATATAAAACCCCTGAGTATTTCATTTAGATAGTATTTCCGCTTAAATGAGCGCAATTTGTCTAATAAGAGTTCATAATTATTTTGCAGGGCAGGCATCTGTAACAGTAGGTATCAAATATAATGCTAAAGGCATAATGACCTACAGTATTTCGTCAGGAATAATGAATTGGAGATTGACTTATTAAATTGTATATTTTTAAAAAAGGATTTAGGTAGTTTTGTTTAGTGAATTTAAGCTACAACAAACAGATCCACTACAATAGTTAAAGTTCTAACAATTAAGTTCCTAATCTAATAAGAAATAAATCATTAAATATTATGAAAATACTTAATTTATATAAATTATGCTTTATCTTAAGTCTTATAGTATTTTTTTGTTCAAATTCTCTTTATTCTCAAACAAATAGAGATGCCGTTGGTCAAGGGTTTTCAAAACAGAATAGAAAATCTATTGACATCAAAATGAATAAACTAATTCAAAGAGTAAGTGAAGAAAACAATTGCCCATTAGACAGTATTTCCTATGTTGTTATTGACAAATACACCACATTTTATTCAAAATCAAATAGACATCTTCCAAAAAAAATAATGTTCAAGGTCTTTAACAAACAAGTTACATATAAGCACGAAGGACTGAGTGGTGCAATATTATATTGGCTCCTAGGTAGTTGGGTTTTAATCTAGCAAATAGACAAATAGAATTCTACAACAATTTGGTTGTAGTCACTTTTTTCAAAAAAACTTAAGCTTAAAAGACGTAAAAATTAGAACTAATCCTAATCTGTCTTAGGATTATTAGGATTTAATGCGTTCATTATTACCTTGACCTTTATCATAAGCCATATTAGTACCCTTGCTACCTTTGTTAGCGTTTGATTGAACTGATTGATAGTCCTTAGTAGGAGTTTTCTTACTCATATAATTATTAATAGATGTTAAATAAATCTAGTCATTATGGATTACTAATAATAGTGGAAGTTTGTTCCACTATTCAAATTTAAATAGTTGTATGCTTTTTAACTTACTTATCATACCGCGCTTTATTGCCTTGTAAATAATTTTATAAAGGGAAATTACAAAGTAGCTTAGGTACTTTTGCTAAACGATGATTTTGAGCCGGATATTAATTCTTAAAATCCAGATTTGCTATGCTACATAGCCAACAAACGCGTACTTTATTAGTCATAATAGTCACTGCACTATGTACTGGCTTTATGCTGTACTTCAGCTATTTAGAACTTATTACCCATTACGTATCTGGAGACGAGTTTTACGGATACTTTCTGACAAATGCCAAGAGCATACCCCATTTAATAGACGTAATACATAGAGGTGCAGATAATGGGTATGTATTTCCTGTATTGGTTTGGCTTACAAATCAAGTATTTGACGATGTTATATTTATTCAAAGGTTATGGAGTTTTATTCCAATACTAATATCCATTGGTATTTGGACTTATTCATTAAGTGCTATTCACCGCAAACACAGTATTATCCAATTTGGAATATTGTGCGTTACTGTCTTGTCTATCAGTCTGATACACGATGTATTTGTAACAGGTAGATGCTACGGACTACTGATAATGTTTAGCTCATTGCTATACACCAATAAATTTGAAAAGCGATTAGATTATTTCGTTTACATTATGTTGGCAATACTTGGTTTACTTACTTCACCGCTATTTTTACTCAGCATCGTGGTTTCAGTAATAATGCTACACTTTAGGAAGGTGTCTTTACTTAGGGTTTTAATATTTTTGATGGGCCCAATTTTGTTGTATTGGATAGTAGCAAGGGTTGACTTTATGCTTACCGCACAGCAAGAATTCCTGTTTATTTCAGCACCCATTCCAATACTTACTACGCTAAAACACACCACAAATACAATTGGTAAATTTATAATCCCAAGTGAAATTGGCATCATATTCATAGCACTTCTTTACATATTTCATACTAATAAATACTATTCTAGCTTTGGGAAAAGGCTGGCCAAAACTTGGAACAAGACTCTAATTGTAGTAGCCACATCCGGTGGTGTTATAGTATTGGCTTCTATCTTTATACCGTACAATACCATTTTACCCCCCAGGTATTTTGTTGGGCTTTTCCCCCTAATAGTCCCTATTCTATCAGCATTTGGATTAATTTATCGCAGACAAATTCTACTTTGCATCATTTTAGTTGGGCTAAGCATTAGTAGCTTTAAAAATAGAATGCCAAAAAAAGATAAAGCTATGGAAGCTGAAATGAAAAGAATTAGTCAAACTGATGCTCAAATTTATTTCATAGAGGACGATACGATTACTTATTCAGAATTCAGGTTATTGGCAAATTTTTATCCGAAATATGACACAGGAAATTTCCACTATCTACATAATAATCACGAACCAAATAGAGTAAAATATAACAATTTTTTGGCAAGTGAATTAAAAGCACCATTTTTGTTTGATGCCAATACGATTGATTCATTAAATACGTATATTTTTACATCACGATTAACGGGAAAAGCACTAAAGGTTTGGGAATATGAGGGGAAAAGGATTTATGAATATAGGAAAAATTAAAATAGCGATAAGCGTTATATTAATGTTGTGTCTGTCGCAATTTGCTACTGGACAGGCATTAATATCATCTGTAACTAGTAAGGCTGTAGTTGATGCTGTGACACCACCTAAGGTTATTCATACTCACGTGTCATTTACACCAAGCTATAACCCCGTAAAACTGACTGTTGAGGCTATGTTTTACACATATAAAAATTTCTTTAGCAGTCAGGATGGTAGCCATTGCCCGTATGCACCAAGTTGTAGCCAATATATGGTACAGTCCATTCGCGAATACGGATTTGTAAAAGGATTAATGAATGGCTCAGATAGAGTGCAGCGTTGTAATGCATTCTCTGCTGGTATACACCCCAAAGCTGATGATGGAAGATGGATAGACAAACCTTAGTCATACTGCTGCTACTGATGCTTTGCATCAGCAGACAAGCAATTGCCCAAGATACAACTCTTCATAAGTTTGCGAAATACCTAGAGAATAAGGGTGCCTACCCGCAGGCTATCCTAGAATATCAACATTGGCGACTAAGCTACCCGTTAGCCAAAGCCAAGCATTATATTCCAGAAATAAAACTAAACATTTATACTGATTTAAATAAAAATGCAACGCAACTATTTGATAGCATCATCTTGCTAAATAGAGATTTAGAGAATAAGATAGAAATAGTAAACAGGTTATCTTATTATAACCTATTGCTAGAAGACACAATTACCAGCAGAAAATGGCTGACTTATATTCAAATTACTTGTCGTGATTCGGTAATTGCAATCCCTAAGTTTTGCTTATCTGCTACATTAGGCGATTGGAAAAATGCCAAACTGTATTTGCCAACTATATCCAGCGTAATGAAGCCTGCTATGTACAAATCAAACGATAGTATTATAAATCTAGGACTTAGAATTAAGGAAAAAGATCCATTCTTGGCAGGCACCCTTAGTGCAATGGTGCCTGGACTGGGTAAAGTATATACTGGGGAATTTGGATTAGCTGCCTTTAATCTAACTTCATTTATAGCGTGTGCTGTACCTGCTAAGATTGCCTTTGAACAGAGGGGCACATCAAGTGTAGCTGGGTATATATTTGGTGGGGCCGCCGTGGCATTCTATGTAGGTAATGTATATGGTGCTGTAAAATCTGCAAAAAACTATAAGGCTAGGAAAGAAGAAAAATTAATGGAAAAAGCTCGTATAAATGGCCTGCAAATACTTTAGAATCTTGATATATATTTTCGCAATTGCATCTGGTCCAAGTATTAAGGCACAAACTTTAGCAGACTCATTATTTTCAGCCTCGCAGTTCACAACTGCTGCACTAGAGTATGAAAGACTTTTGTATAATAAAAATTATGCAAATGACTCTATTAAAGTAAATTATCTAGAGCGCCTAAGTGTATGTTATATACAAACACAACAATATGACTTATCTATAGATGTGCTTGACACCATCGTTTTGGCTTTGCCTCAGGTTGATGTAAATAGTAAAGATGCCTTCCTAGTAGCCAAAGCTAAACTGCTATTGGCAATAGACAAACCTAAAACAAGCATAAAAGCCCTCAACTTAGTAAGTGCAAATAACAGGTCTTCAGCAGATTATTGGCGGGGAATGTCTTTTTTTAAAATGAAGAAACTGGACTCGGCTAAGTTCTATTTCCACAATTCTCTACCCATTTTTCAACACACTAAAATAGACAGTACCTTAAATAAATATCGCAAAGTAATACGTCGTAATAATAAGGGTCGCTTGACATTAGCTAGTATTTTGGTTCCTGGCTTGGGGCAAACTTTAGCAGGCAGACCTGGCAAAGGTATTAATAGTTTAGTTGTAGTAGGAGGAATCACTTTTCTAGTTGTGAATACTGCGCAAATCTATACTGGAGGACTTGCCATATTTGTTGCACCGTGGGCCTTGCGCTATTACTTTGGCGGGTTAGAGATGACCAGAAAATTTGCTCAATTTAATAAAGACAAGATTTTTGACACCTCTTGGCATACTTTATTAGCACTTGAGCCAATTAGCATAAAGTAACATTAATCAAAAAGCCACCTATTCCTGTTATATATTTACCCAAATATTGGTAAAACTATGGCTTTAAACATTCCCGAAACAGCAAATAAACGTGTCGTCATAATTGGTGCAGGCTTCGCTGGTTTGAATGTAATTAACAATTTAAACCAAGATTATTTGCAAATAGTACTACTAGACAAGCATAATCACCATACATTTCAGCCGTTATTATATCAAGTAGCTACCAGTGGATTGGAGGCTAGTAGCATAGCCTACCCCATTAGAAAAATTTACGGCAATAAGCCAAATTTCCATTATAGAATGGCTGAAGTTGAGAGTCTAAAGCTGGACGAAAACGAAATAATAACCACAGAAGGGGAATTAAAATATGATTACCTAGTAATTGCAACTGGCACGAAAACAAATTTCTTTGGTATGGCAGACCTAGAGAAAAATGCAATGAGTCTAAAGACAATAGAGGAGGCTATAGATTTAAGGCACTTGATATTACAAAATATAGAAAAACACCTAAGTTCTAATGATGAATTGGAGAAAGAAGCGGCACTAAATTTTGTACTAGCTGGCGGTGGACCGACAGGGGTGGAGATGGCTGGTGCATTGTGCGAATTAAAACATAAAGTGCTACCAAGTGATTATCCTGAAATTGATTTCAGCAAAATGAACGTCATCTTGGTTGAACCTGGCACTAAAGTACTCGCAGCAATGAGTGAGACTTCAAGTAAATATGCAGAGAAATATTTAAGAAAATTGGGGGTTGATCTGCAATTTGGCGCTGGTGTTTCGTCTTACGACGGAATTATAGCTACCTTAAGTAATGGTGCTAAGATTCCTACATCAACATTAGTTTGGGCGGCTGGCGTAGCTGGCAATATGCCCGAAGGATTAGACAAAGCCTTAGTTGTAAAAGGAAACAAAATAGATACAGATATATATTCCCGAGTAAAGGGTTATGACAATGCATTTGCCATAGGTGATATAGCATATTTCCCTACAAAAAAATACGAACGTGGCTTGCCAAGTTTGGCACCAGTTGCGATTCAGCAAGGTAAACACTGTGCTAAAAACATTATTAGGCTTTGGAATGGAAAAGTACCCATTGCCTTTAAATATTTTGATAAGGGAAGTCTTGCTACAGTTGGGCGATTAAAGGCTGTAGGCGATTTACCTACGGGCGGTAATCTTCACGGTGTAATAGCTTGGTTCGCTTGGCTATTTGTCCATTTACTCTACTTAATAGGCTTTCGCAACAGGGTAAATGTATTCGTGGAGTGGGTATGGAACTACTTCACTTGGGACAGGCGTGTAAGGCTAATAGTTAGACCCTTTAATAAGTCAAATAAAACTACAATCCCGGTTCCACTCGAATCAAATACACTTCCATCATAACATTTGTATTGGGGGCAATACCCTTTCTACCTCTTTTATCATAAGCGAATAGGCTAGGTATGTAGATTTTCATAGCTGTACCTACTCTAACACCAACTAGGGCAGATTGGAGTCCAAGTATTACTTTTTTAGTGCCAGCCAGCTGAAATCTCAAGTTTGTGTTTTCGGCCATACGTTCGTCTATTAGGGTGCCATCAGTGGTGAATAGCTTATATCTAATGGTAACGTAGTCGCCTGTTTGTGCTAATTCCCCAGTACCAACATCAAGTATTTTTACATAAACGCCTTCATTAGTCTGATAATAGTTTGCCCTATCGGCACCTATTAGATTAAGCAAATCTGTAGTGTCTTGCGCTAATTGTTTGTATTGTAACCTGCCCAATTGTAAAATGGAATCATTATACACGGCCATTTCAGCATCATTTAGTACTCGCTCTACCTTCATATTAAAGGTTACAAAGCCTTTAAGTGGAATTCCAACAGGGGCATTACCTTGCCAAAAGTCAACACTCGGTACTTTTATAACAGCACTATCGGCCGTGCCCAACATTGGTAAATACTGCAACAAATCCCCATAAAACTGAGGTTCTTTAACATCAATTATTTCAGGTAATTGCTCTTCAAATGTATTTCTAATCACCTGTGGCTTACCTGCATTGTCATAACTTATGGTAAAGTTAGTTATGATGTGCGTGCCAATTCGTACCAGCGGTGGCTTAGGTGAACTATTCTCAGGCCATCTTCTAAATCTATCGTGTAGGTCTCCAGCAGATAAATTTGGTATTTTACCAGTATTGTCAACAGCTACTTTTTTCTTTGGGGTGCTAGCTTTAGGCTTAGGTTTCGGCTTACTGCCTTGACCAAATACTTGACAGCCACTAGCCAAAAGGGTAATAGCTATCAATAGTGTACTTATGTTCTTGTTAATTATCGCTTTCAACAGTAGAATCTTGTTATTTGAAGTCAACCAGCTCAACTTCGAAAAGCAAAACGCTATTAGCTGGAATATCGTTGCCCATTGCTTGTCTGCCATAAGCTAATGCTGATGGAATAAGTAAAGTAGCCTTGCCGCCTCTACTTAATAGGGCAATACCCTCATCCCAACCTGTTATTACCATACCTGTTCCCAATTGAAACTCTAATGGCTTATCTCTGTCATAGCTGCTATCGAATTTCTTACCGTTTAGCAGTGTACCTTTATAGTGAACACTAACAGTGCTACCTTTTTTAGGCTTCTCGCCATTACCTTGATTTGTCATCACGTAGTGTAAACCAGTAGGTGTTACTTGCGATGTTAAACTTTTCTCTTTTAAATAATTTTGAATTAATTCCTCGTCCATTGCCATTTGATTATTCTTATTTCCTTCTGTAATTGGTGCATCAACTACTTCTGGTTCTCTTATTATGTCCTTTTCCTTAGTTATGCTGTACGCCTTTACATACATATACATATATTTAGAGCCCTTAGCCGGTTCTGGTATTTCTGGCAACGTTTTAAATACACTGTCAGTTAACATTCTAAACACAGCGCTATCACCCTCGTGCATCATTCCTATTCCCTCTATTGGGTCTGCATATACAGTTGTGGGTCCTAATTGTACAGGAACTGTTTGCCCCATTTTATAGGTACTGTTTAGCTCGTTGCCATTATCGGTTTTAATGGTAAAGTGCACATTCACTTGATCTCCAGCAACTGGCAGCGGTAATTTCTTGTTTTCTGTGAAAAAATAATACCCCAATCCATTTTTAGTGGTTTTGTAGTTTATGCTTGTTTTTTTAGCAGGTTTTACAACTTTCTTTGTTGTGGCTTTTTTACCCTTTCCTGTCTCTACCTTTTTGTTAGTCTGTGCTTGAAGTACATTGCCTGATATAAACAGGGCAAGTGCCATTATTAATATTTTCATTATATCGTATTATTCAATCGGAATGTTGTACCCACGACCTGATTTCACTGACTGTACAAATAATATACCTAATTTGTAAATTTAGGCTGATAACTCAATTTTTTCTACCCTTCGTTGGTGCCTCCCTCCCTCAAAACTAGCGTGTAGGTATGCCCATACTATATCTCTCATCTCTAATTCAGTTGTGTATCTGGCTGGTAAGCACAATACATTAGCATTATTATGCCTCATCGCCATTTCAGCTATTTCTGGTATCCAGGCAAGTGCTGCGCGTACACCTGGTACTTTATTGGCAGTCATACAAACTCCGTTACCACTACCACACAACAGTATGCCTAGTTCGGCATCGTTGTTAGCAACTACACTTGCCACTAGGTGGGCAAACTCTGGATAATCTACGCTTTCAGCATCTGCAGTTCCCAAATCAGTTACCTCATAGTCGTTTTCAATCAACCAATTCTTTAGTTGCTCTTTACGCTCATATCCTGCGTGATCATTACCTATGGCTATTTTCATAATACGAATATAGTAAGTAGGTATCTATTTACACATTAAGTGCTTCACGTTTCTTTCTACGTCTATCCACACTAAAACTTACCGCTATGCTTGACTCATATAGCAAGTAAAACGGCACTGCTACTACTATTTGGCTAAGTATATCAGTACTTGGAGTAATGATGGCAGATAATATTAAAATGACGACAATTGCGTGTTTGCGATAACTGCGCATCAGTTTGGGTGTCAATATACCCGATCTGCTTAAGAAATATACCACTATAGGTAGTTCAAATACCAATGCTATACTCAGCGTAGTCATAGTTAACATACTGATGTAGTTGCTGATGGTAATATTATTTTTAATGCTAGGGTCTAGCTCATAATTTGCTAAAAATTGAATTGTGATAGGTAATATAACATAATACCCAAAGGCAATACCTATCAGGAATAAGATAGTAGCAGCAGAAGTTACCCCCCTACTACCTTTTACTTCTTTATTAGACAATGCAGGTCTAATGAATCTCCAAATCTCGTAAGTAAAGTAGGGTACTGCCATAACTACACCCACACTAAACGATATATATATGTGCTGCATAAACTGCCCACCCATTTCTGTGTTCATTAGGGTAAATTTTAATTCATCTACACACAAGTCTTTGGCTAATGAAAATGAATTTGCAAAGTTACATAGTATTCTGTATGTAATAAAACTTGGTCTTGATGGCCCCATAAATACCGTACCAAAAACAAAATCTTTGTATACAAAAGCCAAAATGGTAAGAATAACTACCACTGCCAGAGACCTAATTAAGTGCCAACGCAATGCCTCTAGGTGGTCGAAAAATGACATTTCAACATCCTTATCTGGCTGGTCTAAGGTTTTACTTCGCTTTGGAGTCAACATATTTGGTGCAATTTATATTTATTTGAATATAAGATGAAATGTTCTTGGCATAACAATTGACTAAACATCGTTTATTTGCCAAATTAAACACATAGATTTATAACAATATTTACAAGGAATATGATTAAAACAATTACTAAATTTACATTATGTCTTTTCATAATGTTAGGTGCACAAAACTATTCGCAAGCACAAGATAAAATACTAGAAACAGGATATATAAATTTTGGCTGGGTGAATTGGAATGAAATACCTAAAGGAAGCAATGTTCAGGTAAAATCTGAAAGCAATAGAATGATTGAGCTGGGATCATTGACGCATTATAAAATAGTGGGACCTGTTTACTTTGGTGCAGGCTTGCAATACAGCAACATCAATATACATACGAACTATTTAAAATATGAGTTTGATGGAACAACTGGACAATTGAATTCTGCATTTGATTTAAATTCAAATCCTTTTATATTAAGAAGTGCTTATTTCAATAACGGTGCAAGTGTTTACAGAAAGAATAAATTAAGCCTAAACTTTATAGAGATTCCCTTGGAATTGATGTTGAAATTGAAAAATTTCAATGTAAATGTTGGTGGCGCTTTCGGTTTATGTTTTGATGCTAAAAACAAATTGAAGACAGACGATGCTACCTATAAAACGAAAGACTTCGACAACATAAACAGAACTAGAGCTGGTGTATATGCTAAGGTTGGATATAAATATGTATCGCTATATGCTAGGTATGACCTAACTAATACTTTCGTAAAATCTAAAAATGAAGCTGCTATTGTTGGCGATTACAACACGTTAAGCCTAGGTTTAAGTTTTGGGTTCTCAAGCGGAGATGTAACTTCTAGAGACTAGTTTTGGCATAGAATGTGTTGATTATATAAATTGTGCTTTAAGCTAATAACTGTAAGCAAGATTTTTAACTAATTAATTTAATAAATAGAATATGAAAATGTTTAAAACAATGGGCCTAGTTGCTCTAATGACAGTAGGTCTTGCATCTATATCTTTTGCTGGTGGTAAAGACGGTAAAGATTGCTGCAAAGGTAAAAACACTAAAGAGTGTAAAAAAGGCGAAAAAGATTGCAAAAAAGGCAAAAAATGTTGCAAAGGTAAAGAAGGCGCTACTGACAAAGCAATTATGTAATCTGTAAAGATTAACATCTTTAACTAAACACAACTCTCGGACAAGTACTTGTTCGGGAGTTTTTTTTGCCTTAAATTTTTGATGGACAAAGTTTTAGCAGTTTAAAAAAAATTAAATCTATTTAAATCCCCTTAATTTATTGGGTTTTATTAGAGTAGTTTAGTGGTGTACTTTCTATTCAATACTAAAAACTCTTTGAGCCAATCTATTTTTAGCTCGTTGTATTGATTGATGTAATTTATATTCAAGTAATTTCATATCTGGCAATTGTGTTAGTTATTTAGCAATTTTAATATTGCTTTTTTCTAATTGCAATAGCTCTACGTTTTCTTCATTTTCGTGTAAACAAAGTATTAGACCTATAGGCAGATTTTCTTCATTCGCTATTTTATTTTTTTCAAGCCAACGTAAATACAATTCCATTTGACCTTTTTGGGCAGCTTTAAACTTGCCTAATTTAAGTTCTATGGCTACTAGGCATTTTCACCTTCTATGATAGAAGAGCAAATCTGTATGATCATCATCACCATCAATGGTGATTCTTTTTTGCCTAGCCATAAATGCAAAATCAGACCCCATTTCTATAATAAAACTTTGCAGCTCTGGCAAAATAGAAGTTTCTAAATCCTTTTCTAAATATGTCTTTTAATCCCAAAAAAATCTAAAAAATAAGGGTCTCTAAATACTAAGTCGGGTGACAGCTGTTGATTGTTTTTCAATAATAACTCATTGAGTATTGTTTCATCTGGCTTTTTGCTTATGTTAGTTTGTTCATAAAGCATTCTATTTATTCGCTCTTGTAATGTTCTTGTACTCCTTATTTTCATTTTACACATTTCTATGTAAAACATTCTTTTTAAAGCACTATCGAGATAAATAATAGTTTTTATGTGTGACCAACTTAATTGTCTCCGCAGTGTGGAGACATTTTTTTCATCTGGAATTGTCCCTGCAAAGCAGTCTCAACTGCTTTTCACTCCAACCTGTACCAAATACTTCCGTTAATTGTCGTGAAAGTGTAACGACCATCTCTTTACCTTATTCAGCCCTTTTATGTTGCAAAACATATTGGTTAATTCACTTGCCAATATTCCAATACTACATACTTATGAAGCATTTACAGCCACAGCTACTTGCTGTTTGCTTTCAGTTATTGACGTTTTTATATTGCCAACTAGGGTTGCGTATATTCCAGCTCATTACTCATCTACTTCAACATTTTTAGCTAAATCAATTTCCAGTATCACTTTAAACAAATTTAAAACTAAAAATACTTTCAAATAGAAATTTCAAAAACAAGGAAGAGCATTACCAATTTCAATAACCTAAAAAGATCATTCAATTGATTTAAGATAACTTTGAAAGCGAATTTTAATACAGATAAATGCAGAGTAACTAGGATAATAAAACAATATTTATGAGAAAAATTTTAATTATTACATTAATATTAATAAGTTCAAAATCTCAGGCTCAATCAGATTCAACTAAAAAAATACCATTTGAGGGTATGGACTTGTCTTGGATTAACGGACAAAGCCGTATAAAAAACTCACCACTAGAGTTTAGAGACAAATCTAGCGAATTGGTACTAACTGGTACAGCCTACGTTGATGCTTATTATAATTACAACTTCGCAAACCCAATTGACAACACCCAGACTATTTCTTCAACTATAGGCAGGCACAACGAAATTCAACTAAACCTATCCTGCATAGGCTTAGAGTCTAACTATAAAAACGTTATCGGCAGAATATCAATACAAGCTGGTGCTATGCAACATATAGTACAAGAGTTAGACCCAAGTGTAAATCGTGGTAGGAATACAGGTACCGGAAACTTGAAATTCATCAGAGAGGCTGCAGCAGGATATCACTTTAATAAGTGGTACGGCATCAACCTAGAGGCTGGAATATTTATGAGTTACGTAGGGCTGGAGAGTTATTTGCTGCAAGACAATTGGTCATATCAACGGTCAATGGTTAGTGAGGTCACACCGTTCTATTTCCAAGGGGCAAGGTTGCAAATGTATCCTACTAAGAAACTAAAACAAGAAATTTGGTTATTAAATGGTTGGCAATCATACAATAGTTTTAGCAGAGGCCCGGCTTTAGGTAGCTCTACATTTTACAGACCCAATGAAAATTTACAACTGGTTGCAAATTTCTATGTAGGCAGAGACACTTATAACCCTGACACCCTAGGGAATCAGTCTAATAGGCTTAGGTTTCACCACGACAACAGCATAGTAGCTAGATACTATAAAAACCCAAATGCAGAAGGAGTTTCGCAAATGGCTATAAGTATAAATAACCACTTTGGTTTTCAAAATGGTATAGACGATAACGACTCCGTTACAGTGAAAGAACACTTTGTGTACGGAACTTCTATCGCAAATAGAATTTGGTTCAATAAAAACAAGATGGCCGTAACACTTAGGGTAGATTACCTAGCTAATGGTGGTGCATACTTGGCATTTTCACCTGCTGCAACTTCAAATAATGCATTTTCAGACGCTTATACTGCTAAACCGTATAAGAAACTAGAGATACTACAAGGTTTCGTAACATTTGACCTAATGCCTAACGATTTTGTTACATTCAGATTTGAATATGGATATCGTCGCGCTAATCTACCTTACTTTACAGGTAGTAAGGGTACAACTTCATCATCGGGATGGGTAAATGGTCCAAATTCTGTAATACCCTTTAGACCAGATTTGAAAAATACTGAAAACAGAGTTACTGTTGCAGTAAATTTTAGACTATAGCAATTAGCCTTTAATTAATTTACAACTTACTTCATATCATCTTCCTCTGGGCGCTAAATTCCTAAATTATTTTGTTGAATATCTGTAACAATAAATTTACTCAAAAATATGAACCACTGGAACTTTCCCCACATAAAAATATAAATCTATTACTTAAATACTAAGGAAAGAAATAGATTAAAAACAAACAAATGTGTAATGTATTTGGTCTATTATTGTAATTTAAATAGTAATAAATAATTCCTAATTATAATTCACTAGTAAACTTTGACTGAAAATCTAAAAATCATAACTTCTCAAGATTAAGAAATATATAAACATTTTAAAAGAAAATGTTTATATATTTATAGCTATTCATTAAGTACGATACTTTATTTCCTTTCTTACTATTCTTTGTCTACCGTCCTTGTCCGTGTCTATCAGCTTTACGGTTTCGCCATATTCGTTATAGGTGTACTGGGTGGTTAATATTGGGATGTTATATTCGAATACATTGGCTCGAATTATATCTCCAAATTCATTATAGACATTTAATACTTTAATCCTAGAAAGGGTTTTATCACTCCCCAAAACTGTATCTGGGTAATTACTTATCTGAACGATATTGTTGTTGTTATTGTCCCACATATTTTGGTCTATTTTTACGAAGGCCCCATCTTTTCCAAATTCAGTTTTTAATGCCACCCTCCCCAAACTATCATATATGTAGGAGTACATACCCACGTGCAGGGTGTCCCCGTTTGGTAGTGCGTCCATTCTTTCAGACTCAAGGGTTAGACCTACATCATTTGTTACAGTTCTCATTACCTGTTCTACCAGCTTGTCACTACCTTTATACATAGTCAGACTAATCTGATTGGCATAGTCGTCATAGGCAAATACATTAGTACCAACATCACCCTGTTGATTAATCCACTTAGTTCTGGTTACCTTCCCATCACTATCATATTCGAAGCTTTCGCTTATTATTTCCCCAGAATTGTAATTATGGGAATTCTTACTATTCAACTTATCGCCTACATACTTATAGGTCATTAGTATGGCAGTGTCTGTTGAATTATTTATACTTAGGCTATATATTAGCTTGCCATCTACATTGTAGCTATCTATTTCAGAAATGAATTCTTGGGTGCTAGAATCTGCCTTTAAATAGCTGATTTCATAGAATTTTGCTGGTGCTACTTTGTGTTTTTTGTTCTTATTCTCTACAAGAAATGCTTTCTTATTATTTGAGCAACTAAGCAAACTAAGTGTAATCAATGCGCTAAAGAGTACCTGTCTAGCAAAAGATTTCAAATTGGGTAAGGGAAATAGATTAAGATTTGCCAAAACCTAAAGTCTTCTTATGAGTAACCTTCTTCAAGTCCTCTTTCATTCGAAGCATTCTCAATACAGCATTTGCAGCCTCTTCTCCTTTGTTTCCGTGTATGCCTCCAGCTCGTTCTTGGGCTTGCTCTACAGTATCACAGGTTAATAGTCCAAAGCCTATTGGCTTCATATACCTTGCCTGCAATTGGATTAATAACTGACTACAAGATTGTGCTATATAATGATAGTGGTCAGTCTCCCCCTTAATCAGGCAACCAATGGCTATTACACCATCAGCCATTACGTTTTCAATAAGATATTGAACGCCAAGTGGCAACTCAAAACTACCAGGGACTGAATAGGTAATTATGTTTTCCTCTAATATGCCAAACTTTATTAAATAAGATTTAGCTGAATCTGCTAAAGAATTTGTTATTTCTGCATTCCAATCAGCTGTTACTATGCCAATTTTCTTCTTTTGCAGTTCTTCATTCATTTCTGGCTGTACTAGTGTTGCCTGCAATTGATTTGACATATATTTTGCTACTCTATTTAACTTATGGTCAATAAATGGTCTGAAACTATTCTGCTAGTTTAGCCTCTACCCTACCTATATACTTTTCTATTTCCTGACCATATCTCGTATTTGGAAACGAGTTTTTAATCTTTTTATAGTTGCTTAAAGCTTCTTTGTAGTTATTCAATTGTAATTCATAGACCAAGGCTGCTTTTTTCAAATACATTGGCGTAGAGTACGAATTATTATTGTCGTTAGATGCTTTACCGTAATATTTTACTGCTGCATCATAGTCTTTTAATTGTGAATATGCATCGCCAATCATACCATAAGTGCTTGGTCCCATTATGATACTACCATTAGCGTCAAAACCATTCAGCATATCTATAGCGTCTTCATATTTACCCAATCTAAGGTAGGTATTGCCTAAGATATATTTGGCTTTGTTGCCTGCTACAGTACTACCAAAATCGTCTACTATGTTTTTAAGTGCTGGTACATTTGATGCCAAACTATCATTTTCCCACAAATAGGCTGGTTTGATTAGGGCTATTTCAGCCTCTTCATCTTTACCACTATTTAGGTATTTATTTCCAATAAATAATGCCAATATAGCAGTTACTACTATTAGTGCATAGTTTATATACTTCTTATTCCTTTCGTAAATGCCAGCAAAATCTCCCCCACGAATAGCGTCTAACTCACTAAGGCCTAATTTCTTAGGCTCAACTGGTTTTTCGCTTATCATTTCAGCTTTTGCTTTTTTTGCCTTTACTTTAGGTGCTGGTACCACAGGTATAAATGCAGGCTCTACGGCTTCTTCTGCTATTTCATATTCTACTTCGGCTTCTTCTACTGGCAATTCCTCAGCCTCTATGTGAGTATCTTCCTTGTAGTGGGTGTCTTCCTCGTGTACGTAGCTACCTTCTACTTGTATATCGTGGTTCACCTCTTCAGCAGGCTTATAATCTTCTATATTATCATTATCAGAATGCCCCCCTACGTGGGTTGTTTCATCATTATGACCGTTCATTTCAAGGTTTAATTCATCCTTAGTCGCCTCAACGTTGTCGTTTGATTCTGAAGTATTCTCTAATTTATCTGTATTATCCACGTTGTCTAATGTTTAGGGCAGTTTGCACTAATTTTTAAGTAAGAGTGCAAAATTAAGAATTAGTTATGTATAAATGAGTAAATTAGTTCATCTACTTTCTCTGCATAAAATATAGGCAGGCAACTAACAATCCCAAACTGACGCCTTTGTTTAGGTTAAATGGTTTAACATCAAAGCCGAACCAACCATAATGATCTGCTACCAAGCTGACTAAGATTTGCCCAGCGACAATAAAAATAAACATTTGTGCATTGCCCAATGGTTTGACCAATACCAATGCTGCAATTAAATAAGCTACCCCTAGTAAGCTGGTTAGGTATGCCCACCAAGGAACTTTAGAAATATTCTGTAAATCTGGAATTTGAAATTTCTTAGCTGCTAATAATATTAAACCAACTATCGTTGAAGTTAGGGTAATGAGTATGACCGATGCTAAAGGGTTATTAAGTGTTTCCTGTATTTTGGAATTCATTCCAGCCTGCACCACAAGTATGCCACCGATTAACATAGCAACTCCCAATAATCCTATGTTACTTGACATATATATTATACGCTAAAGTTTCTACATAGTTGAAACTAATCTAGCGATATTATCTACTATCTTGAAAAAATCCCTCAACCCCCGATTGTATCTCTCAATCTATCTACAGCTACTGTGTAAATCATTTTTGCCTCGTCAATTTCATCTTCTTCTTCGAAATCAGTAACAAAAAGTGAGGTGTCGCCAGTTAATTCATCTTGGTGAATTTGAAACAGGAAATACTCGCTCTCATCTCTTTCTACCCATTGAAACTTAACCATACTGTTGGTACGATTACTTAATAACCTAGCAGTTTCTTGGCTACCCTCCCAAAAGAAGGTCATTGTCTCGGCATCTAAATTTACATCATCAGCAAACCAAGCGGACAAGCCAGTTGGGGTACTAATGTAGGTATATAAAAACTCAGGGCTTGAGTTTATCACAAATTCCATAGTATATTTCTTACGTTTGCCCATCTGTTACACTCAATTAATCTATTAATTATATCATTTAGAAAAAACTTAATGTTGTATTATTTCTTTGAAATATTCACAATAAAAATATTATTTTCTTAATGGGCAAATATTAACGATTTTTTTGATAAAACAATTAACT